>NZ_QTWU01000007.1:0-128413 GCF_003461285.1 Eubacterium sp. AF17-7
ACAACTACAAAGAAGCCTGAGCAGACTACAAATAAACAGGAACAGACAACAAAAACGCCTGAGACAACAACTAAGATTGCAGAAACAACTACAAAGAAGCCTGAGCAGACTACAAATAAACAGGAACAGACAACAAAAACGCCTGAGACAACAACTAAGATTGCAGAAACAACTACAAAGAAGCCTGAGCAGACTACTAATAAACAGGAACAGACAATAAAAGTTACAGAAGCAACAAATAATGACGGAGCAAATCAGTCAACTATACAACCGACAGCTGATAAAAATATTTTAACTGTTGGAAAGGCAAAGATTACTAAAAAGAAATCATTAAAAAAGAAAATTAAGATAACCTTAAAAAGAGTAACAAATGCCAAAGGATATATTGTTCAGTATTCAACAAGTAAGAAGTTTACAAAAAAGACAACAAAGACAATTAATGTAGCAAAGACAACAGTTGTTTTGAAAAAATTAAAGAGTAACAAAAAATATTATATAAGAGTAAGAGGGTATGCTGTTTCAAATGATGAAAAGGTATATGGAAAATGGTCAGGAAAAACATCAGTTAAGACTAAATAATTAAAATCAGAATATTAGAAAAATAACTATGATATAAAAAAAGCATGTTGCGTTAGTGTAAAGAAGCCGCTAATGTAATGTGCTTTTTGTGTGCAATGATTCACAGAGATAAAATAACTCTATAAAAATTATTTCCCATATGAGCTTATTATTGTGAAAAACATTTTTATTAGATAAAATATTTAGTAAGAGATTTGATGAAAAAGGGAATTATTTAAGGAGATAACAGATTTTATGAATCAAAAAAAATTAAGAAAGGTATTCGCAATAGTTCTTGCAATGGTTATGATGATATCGGGAGTTAATTTCAATTACATTGCCAGGGCAGATGAAACTGAGGAGTCAACATCAACCAAGGCTCCAACAAACTTTAAGGTTATTAATTATGGAAAGTATACGGGAATTTATGTGCTGAAATTCGATTCAGTAGAAAATGCAACATCATATAACGTGTATATTGATAATGAGGCAACTGTTGTGAAATCTGTAAAGAGCAGTGGTGAATATTTAACAAATAAGCAATTGAGCAAATATTCAAATGGTGAGCATACATTTTACCTTACAGCTGTTTACGCAGATGGTACGGAATCTGACAAATCAGAAGGAGTTATAGTTGATAAAGAAAACTCATCAGGAGATGATGATATTGCCCAGATTTATATTGAAACGGATAAAAATGTAGACGCCTTAAAAATTAATAAAGACATGGGAAAATTGACAGCATCAATTACAGCAATAGATAATCAGGGAAAGTATAAAGATATTGTTGATGCTACAAATAAAACAACAATTAAGGTGCGTGGAAATTCAACTGCGTTAGCAGACAAAAAAGCATATAATATTACATTTAACAAAAAGAAAGATTTGTTCGGCTTAAGCTCTGCATTTGACGGTACCGGAGCAGGAGCAAAGAAATGGAGCCTTCTTGCAAATGCATTTGATAAATCTTTAATAAGAAACAAACTTGCACTGGATTTAAATACAGCATTTGGAATTCCATTTACATCACAGTCAAGATTTGTTGACTTATATTTAAACGGCCGATATATGGGAAATTATCTTTTAGTTGAATCCGTTGAAGCCGGTACGGACAGAGTTAATATTGATTCGGAAAATCCGGAAAGTGATGATATTTTAATTGAGTTAGAGAACAATGAAAAAGATGAAGAAGGTGTAGATTATCTTATTACAACAAGATATGAACAGAGATTTAACATAGGTTCCCCTGAAAGAGGAGATATGTTTGATTCCGATACACCGGAAGACACTGCGGCAATACAAAAAAAGAAAGAAAGCACTTTAAAAATACTCAATGGTTTTGAAGATGCCCTTGCAACAGGTGATTTTTCAAAAGTAGAAAAATATATTGATGTAGAGTCATTTGTTAATTTTTATCTTGTAAGTGAAATATTTAAAAATCAGGATATTGCATATAGCTCAACAAGATTTTACATTACAAAAAAGACAGGTGATGAAAATTATAAAATATACGCAGGACCGGCATGGGATTTTGACCTTTCAAGTGGAAATGTAGCCCCTCATTGCTATGGAGATGCAGCTACAGACTATAAATA
Source organism: Eubacterium sp. AF17-7 (assembly GCF_003461285.1). Classification (NCBI taxonomy): domain Bacteria; kingdom Bacillati; phylum Bacillota; class Clostridia; order Eubacteriales; family Eubacteriaceae; genus Eubacterium; species Eubacterium sp. AF17-7. The sequence goes on from NZ_QTWU01000007.1 coordinate 2,154, forward strand.
TTGGAAAGCAACTGATATGAAATGGTTTGATAAATTAACATCCATAAAAGAATTTAAATTAAAAGTAGTAAATAGATTTTATGAAAAAATGGATGATATCACTGCATTATATAGTGGGGATAATAGTGAGATAAATACACTTCTTAAAGAATATGGAAATTCTTACAGAAGAAATTACACTGCCGTTGAAAATGGCGGAGCCGGATGGAGTGAAACAGTAAAAGATTCAGCAGACGGATATAGTTATGCAAATATCGGATGGGCATCATTTGATGCAGCTGTTAATTATTTAAGAGATTGGCTTGAAAATCGTGTTGAATGGTTAAAAGTAAAATGGTCTAAAGAGTATTATCTTGGTGAAAAGGATTATGAATATTCAAGCACTCAGGTTAATGGAAATTATAAGTACGACACTGATATTAAAATAGATTCGGTTGCATATAAGAATATCATAACAGGAAATGAAAATGTCGTTGCGTCATCAGGACAGAATTCAGCTAAAAATATTGTTGATGGAAATATGGGGACAAGATGGGGAAGTGAATATAAAGATCCTCAGAACATAGTTGTTGATTTAGGCCAGGTATATTCCGGCTTGAAAAAAGTAGCAATTAATTGGGAAGCAGCTAATGCAAGGGATTACATTATTGAACTTTCTACAGATGGCAACAATTATACTACAGCTGCTGACATAAGAGATGCTGCTTCAGAAAATAATCGTTTGGATGAGATTGTATTTAATAATGGAAAGACAGCAAGATACATACGAATTACGGGAACAGCCAGAAACTTAACATATGGATATTCTATATATGAAGTTGCCGTATATAATATTAAGGCTCCAATATTAACAGATTCCTTGAAGATTGAAGGAAATCAGATGAGTACATGTTTTGGTGGCGTTGATGGTGCAATAGGTATTAGAAGTATTTATTCTGTAGAGAATGCAATTGAGAATATTAAAGTAAGTGAAGTCGGAGTTATTTATGGAGTAGTTACAGAAAAAAATCCTATTTCTGTAAATGATATGATTATAAACAGCGATAATAAATATGTATATAATTGTGCAGCAACTGCAAAGGGCAAATTAGACAAGGTTTATGGAGATTCACAGACAGCATCATATTATGCAAGAACAATGAATATATCTGATTTTTCAGCACAGGGATATAGTATGACATATTATGTAAGACCTTATGCAATTTTAGAAGATGGAACAATAGCTTATGGTGACATAAAATCTTTCTCTATGTATAATATAGCAGATGATTTATATCAGGGTTCTAAGATGAATACAGTTATAGCACACAACTATTTGTTCAACAAAATTTTAAAGATTGTAAATAACAATTATAAGGAAGTTGAATATGGATGGGGAAACGGAATAGTTAAGCCATCGCAGGCAAATTAAAGTTATGATAAAATATAAATGTGATAAATTTAAAATGATTATATTTAGTGCTAAATAAATTTAAGTAGTTAACTTGATATCAATAATTTTATAATTGACAAATTAATAAATGCGATACTATAATATAATGTAAGTGTCAAGAGACATAGAAAGCGAATTTGTTCGCAATATGATAAAGACTTTGATGGAGACAGTAATATAGTAGTAAAAGTAATAGAGAGTCCGGGATGGTGGAAGCCGGATACAAGTAACTGGTATATGAATATCACTCCGGAGTTTCAACCCGAATGAATGACTGAATAACGACTGACTTAATTTGACGGAAGTTATTTAAGTAGGAGTTGACGGATTTCCTCCGTTACAGGGAACACATATGCAAGGAAACTTAAGTATGCTGTAAAGGTGGTTAAACGAATAACAGACATTCGTCCTTTATGGGCGGATGTCTTTTCTTTTTATTACAGCAAATTTTTAAGAAACTTATTTAATACTTAGTAAAGGAGTAAAAAATATGTACAACAAAGTATCACCAAATCTCGACTTTGTAGAAAGAGAAAAGAAAACAGAAAAATTCTGGAAAGACAATGACATTTTTGAAAAAAGTATGGAAAGCAGAAAGCAGGGACCAACATATACTTTTTATGACGGACCTCCAACAGCTAATGGAAAGCCACATATCGGACACGTTTTAACACGTGTTATTAAAGATATGATCCCAAGATACAGAACAATGAAGGGATATATGGTTCCAAGAAAAGCAGGATGGGATACTCATGGACTTCCTGTAGAACTTGAAGTAGAAAAGTTATTAGGATTAAATGGAAAAGAACAGATTGAAGAATATGGTATGGAACCTTTCATCAAGAAATGTAAGGAATCTGTATGGAAATATAAAGGAATGTGGGAAGATTTCTCAGGAACAGTTGGTTTCTGGGCTGATATGGATAACCCATATGTAACTTATGATGACAATTTCATTGAATCTGAATGGTGGGCTCTTAAGAATATTTGGGATAAGAAGTTATTATACAAAGGATTTAAGATTGTACCTTATTGCCCTAGATGTGGAACACCTCTTTCATCGCAGGAAGTTGCACAGGGATATAAGTCAGTAAAAGAGCGTTCAGCAATCGTTAGATTTAAGGTTGTTGGAGAAGATGCTTATTTCCTTGCATGGACAACAACACCTTGGACTCTTCCATCAAACGTAGCTCTTTGTGTTAACCCTAACGACACATATTGTAAAGTAAAGGCTGCTGACGGATATACTTACTATATGGCAGAAGCATTACTAGACACAGTATTAGGTAAGCTTGCTACAGAAGATGAAAAGGCTTATGAAGTATTAGAAACAATGAAGGGTGCAGACCTTGAAAATAAAGAATATGAACCATTATATGATTGTGCAAAAGCTATTGCTGATAAGCAGAGAAAGAAAGGTTTCTTTGTAACATGTGACACATACGTTACTATGAGCGATGGTACAGGTATCGTTCATATCGCACCGGCATTTGGTGAAGACGATGCTAATGTAGGACGTAAATATGACCTTCCATTTGTACAGCTTGTAAATGATAAAGGACAGCTTACAGACGATACACCTTATGCAGGATTATTTGTTAAGGATGCTGACCCTAAGGTATTAGTTGACCTTGATAAGAGAGGACAGTTATTCGACGCACCTAAGTTTGAACATGATTATCCACACTGCTGGAGATGTGATACACCATTAATCTACTATGCAAGAGAATCATGGTTTATCAAGATGACAGAAGTTAAGGATAAGCTTGTTGCAAATAACAATACAGTAAACTGGATTCCAAAATCAATAGGTGAAGGACGTTTTGGAAACTGGCTTGAAAATGTACAGGATTGGGGTATTTCAAGAAACCGTTATTGGGGTACACCGCTTAATATCTGGGAATGCTGCGATTGCGGATGTCAGGAATCAATTGGCAGCCGTGCAGAATTAGCAGAAAGAAGTGGAAATCCTGATGATGCAAAAGTAGAATTACACAGACCATATATTGATGAAGTTACATTCAAATGTAAAAAATGTGGTGGCACAATGAAGAGAGTACCGGAAGTTATTGACTGCTGGTTCGATTCAGGAGCAATGCCATTTGCACAGCATCATTATCCATTTGAAAATAAGGACTTATTTGAACAGCAGTTCCCGGCAGATTTTATTTCAGAAGCTGTAGACCAGACAAGAGGATGGTTCTATTCATTAATGGCTGAATCAACATTATTATTTGACAAAGCACCATATAAGAATGTTATTGTACTTGGTCATGTACAGGATGAAAATGGTCAGAAGATGAGTAAGTCAAAGGGTAATGCGGTTGATCCATTCGAAGCATTAGGACAGTATGGAGCAGATGCAATAAGATGGTATTTCTATACTAACTCAGCACCATGGCTTCCAAACCGTTTCCATGGAAAAGCAGTTCAGGAAGGACAGCGTAAATTCATGGGAACACTTTGGAACACATATGCTTTCTATGTTTTATATGCTGAAATTGACCAGTTTGACCCAACAAAATACACACTTAATTATGATAAGTTAAGTGTTATGGATAAATGGTTATTATCAAAACTTAACACTATGGTTAAATCAGTTGATGATAATCTTGCAAATTACAGAATCCCTGAAGCTGCAAGAGCATTAGATGATTTTGTAGATGATATGAGTAACTGGTATGTAAGACGTTCAAGAGAACGTTTCTGGGCGAAAGATATGCCACAGGATAAGATTAATGCATACATGACATTATATACAGCACTTGTAACTGTATCAAAGGCAGCAGCACCTATGATTCCATTTATGACAGAAGATATTTATCAGAATATCGTTAAGAATGTAGACGCAACAGCACCTGAAAGTATTCATTTATGTGACTTCCCTGAAGTTAATGAAGCTTTCATTGATAAAGAATTAGAAGAAAACATGGAAAATGTTCTTGAAGTTGTAGTAATGGGTAGAGCATGTAGAAATGCATCAGGTATTAAGAACAGACAGCCTATCGGAAAGATGATGGTTAAGGCAGAATTTGATTTATCTGAATTCTACAAAGAAATCATTGAAGATGAATTAAATGTTAAGACTGTTGAATTTACAGATGATGTAAGTGCATTTACTTCATATTCATTTAAACCACAGCTTAAGACAGTTGGACCTAAATATGGAAAAGTATTAGGAAAGATTAAGGCTGCACTTGCTGAATTAGATGGAAATAAAGCAATGGCACAGTTAAATGCTGAAGGCGCATTAAAATTTGATTTCGATGGAACAGAAGTTGTTCTTGAAAAAGATGATTTATTAATTGATACAGCTCAGGTTGAAGGATATGTATCAGAAAGTGACAACAATATTACTGTAGTGTTAGACACTAATTTATCACCTGAATTAATTGAAGAAGGTTTTGTAAGAGAAATAATCAGTAAGATTCAGACTATGAGAAAAGAAGCCGGATTTGAGGTCATGGATAAAATCGTAGTTAATGTTTCTAAAAACGATTCAATTATTAAAGTAGTTACTGACAATTTAGACGAAATTAAGGCTGAAGTGTTGGCAAATGAAATCGTTTTTGATAAAATCGAAGGGTACTCGAAAGAGTGGAATATTAACGGTGAGAAAGTTACTCTTGGTGTAGAAAAAGTGCAGTAATACTTAACCCGAATAAATATACTAACAGATAGCTTTGTAAAGTGACGGATAATATTCTATTCGTCACTTAATACTTAAGATAAGAAAAGTACCGTAAATAATTATGGAGGAAAACTAAATGGCAAAAACAGTGAAGACAGAGGCTGAAATCTTTAAAGAAGAATTTAAGAAAAAAGTCCGTGATGAAGCTAAGATGCTTTACAGAAAAACTCTGGAAGAAGTGTCAGACAGACATAAGTTTGTAGCAGTTGCATATGCAGTAAAAGATATCGTTATTGATCAGTGGATTGCTACACAGAAAGCATATGAAAAGGCTGATGCTAAAACAGTATATTATTTATCAATGGAATTCCTTATGGGAAGAGCATTGGGAAATATGATTATCAATTTATCAAGTAGAAATGAAATCAAAGAAGCTATCGAAGAACTTGGTTTAGACTTAAACGTAATTGAAGATCAGGAACCTGATGCAGCACTTGGAAATGGTGGTCTTGGTCGTCTTGCAGCCTGCTTCCTTGACAGTTTATCTACATTAGGATATCCGGCTTACGGTTGTGGTATAAGATACAAATATGGTATGTTCCAGCAGAAGATTGAAAATGGATATCAGAAGGAAATTCCAGAAGATTGGTTAAGACATGTTAATCCATTAGAAATAAAGAGAGAAGAATATGCCTGCGAAGTAAAATTTGGCGGATTCGTAAGAGTTGAACACAGAGACGGAAGAAACTACTTTATCCAGGAGGGATATCAGGCAGTTCGTGCAATTCCTTATGATATGCCTATCGTAGGTTATGGAAACAACGTAGTTAATACACTTAGAATCTGGGATGCAGAACCAATTGTACATTTTAATTTAGATGAATTTGACAAAGGTGCATATATGGCAGCTGTTGAACAGGAAAATCTTGCTAAGACAATCACTGAAGTTCTTTATCCAAATGATAATCATTATGCAGGTAAAGAATTAAGATTAAAACAGCAGTATTTCTTTATTTCAGCAAGCTTACAGACAGCAATCAAGAAATATTTGACAAAACATGATGATTTAAGCAAGCTTCCTGAAAAGGTAGTATTCCAGATGAACGATACTCATCCTACACTTACAGTTGCAGAACTTATGAGATTATTAATGGATGAATATTTATTAGAATGGGATGAAGCATGGGCAATTACATCTAAGTGCTGTGCTTACACTAACCACACAATTATGAGTGAAGCACTTGAAAAATGGCCAATTGAATTATTCTCAAGATTACTTCCAAGATGTTATCAGATTATTGAAGAAATCAACAGAAGATTCATTATAGACATTGAAAATAAATACCCTGGAGATCATAGAAAGATTGAAAAGATGGCTATTATTTATGATGGTCAGGTTAAGATGGCTAACTTAGCTATTTGTGCAGGATTTTCAGTTAACGGTGTTGCAAAACTTCATACAGAAATTCTTGAAAAACAGGAACTTAGAGATTTCTATGAAATGTTCCCAGAGAAGTTTAACAACAAGACAAATGGCATTACACAGAGAAGATTCTTGCTTCACGGAAATCCATTGTTAGCAGAATGGGTAACAGGAAAAGTAGGAGATGACTGGATTACTGATTTACCTAAGATTCAGGGAATTGAAGTTTATGCAGATGATAAGAAAGCTCAGGCTGAATTTGCAAATATTAAATATCAGAACAAGGTTCGTCTTGCTAAATACATTAAAGAACATAATGGTATTGATGTAGACCCACGTTCAATATTTGACGTTCAGGTTAAGAGACTTCATGAATATAAACGTCAGTTACTTAATATTTTACATGTTATGTACTTATATAACCAGATTAAAGAACATCCGGATATGGATTTCTATCCAAGAACATTTATATTTGGTGCAAAGGCAGCTGCAGGTTATAAGATTGCTAAACTTACAATTAAGTTAATCAATAGCGTTGCTGATGTAATTAACAACGATGCATCAATTAATGGTAAGATTAAGGTTGTATTTATTGAAAATTATCGTGTATCAAATGCAGAAATTATTTTTGCGGCAGCAGATGTTTCAGAACAGATTTCTACAGCATCTAAGGAAGCATCAGGAACAGGTAATATGAAATTTATGTTAAATGGTGCTTTAACTCTTGGAACAATGGATGGTGCTAATGTTGAAATCGTTGAAGAGGTTGGAATTGATAATGCATTTATATTTGGTTTATCAAGTGATGAAGTAATCAATTATGAAAATAATGGTGGTTATGATCCAATGCAGATATTCAATGAAGATATGGATATCAGAAAAGTATTAATGCAGTTAATCAATGGATTCTATTCACCTGATGATCCTGAAAGATTTAGAGATATTTACAATTCATTGTTGAATACACAGTCAACAGATAAAGCAGACAGATATTTTATCTTAAAGGATTTCAGATCTTATGCTGAAGCTCAGAAGAGAGTAGAAGAAGCTTATAAAGATCAGGAAGGCTGGGTTAAGAAGGCAATGCTTAACGTTGCTCATGTTGGTAAATTTACATCTGACAGAACAATTCAGGAATATGTAGATGATATCTGGCATCTTGAAAAAGTGAAAGTAGATATGTAGGATATGATGTAAATATAGATTTACATTTACATATATCTTATGTATATAAAATATGAAAGTGTAAAGTTTTATGATTTTATGCTTATATGAAAAAATAGAAGACAATTACAATTGTCTAAAGGGTAAATTATAATATATAAAAATGCTATTACATTTTGAGAAATCAGATGTAATAGCATCTTTTTTTTTGAAATATAAAAGTTAAACAGGCATACAATATAATAATAACTTTGGTTGAAAGTATATATGAAAGTTAATAAAAAATTTGTTGGAGCTATATTTGTATTAATAACTTTGATAGGATTATTGATTTATATAAAGGGGACAGGAACAAAACAGGATGATGGCAAAAAATTTAATAAATATATTGTTATAGATGGAAATGGTTATAAAACAAAAATGGATGTGGAACAATTTATTCCCTGTGTCTTATTTGCACAAATGAGTTTGGAAAATAATATAGAAACAATTAAAGCGCAGGCAGTTGTAGACAGAACGTATATAGCTTACATGATGAAAAATAAGAAGGAAATTGAAGCGGATGAATTAGGACTTCCTTATATGTCATATGAAAAAATGATTAAAGTGTGCAAAGATGAAAAAAAATTAAAAGGTAAAAAAAGTGCATTAGATGTAGTGAAAAATATTGTGGGAAGTAGTAATAATGAGCAATTTAAAAGTAAAATGCAGATAATTGATAAAGTAATGAATGAAACAGCACTGATGGTAATGAAAAATAAGGGAGAAATAATTCTTCCGTTATATCATGAAATAAGTGGAGGAATGACAAGAAACGGATTAGAAGTATTAGGAGAAAAATATGGCTATTTGTTAGCAGGTGTATGTCAGGATGACTATAACAATAGTGATTACAAAATGGAACGTTATTTTACAATGGCTGAATTAGCGGATAAAATGGAAAAAGCTAAAATTATAATTTACGATAATGAAAAGAATGAAATCGATTTAAAAAACATAACGGTAAATGAAATGATAGAAAATACGAATATAGCAAAGGATAGTAGTGAATATGCTGTGTCTGTAAAAATATTTGAAACCGGTATATCGGGTGAAGATTTTGCGAATGCTTTAAATGTAGATAGTTCAAATATCACGTTAGAGTACATAGATGACAAAATAAAAATAACTACTAAAGGAAAAGGGCATGGATTTGGATTAAGCATGAATCAGGCTGAAAAATATGGAGAGCAGGGAATGGGATACGAAGAAATATTAAAAAAATTTTATGATGTGACGATAGCTGAATAGAAAATAATATTTTGGTCCATACTTTAACTATAACAAAGTTAAAGAAAGGAGAGCATGGATTATTTTATAAAATATGACATGCGATAGTTTTATGGACAAAAAATTTATGGCCTCATTAGTGGTGTGCTTTGTTGCACTTACCATGGTTGCGGCGGGTACTTATTATATTGGTCAGAAAAAAGACGAAAAGACAATTAATGTAAAAAAAATTGCAAAGGTTGAGACAACAGTAGATTCTGAAAACATTGAAGCTGCTCAGAATGCTTTAGGCAAAGAAGTTACAACAGAAGGTGACAGAATAAGTATGGCAGAGGAAGAAGCTTCAAGTTATGAAGGAGAAACTAAAATTGTAAATGAAGAACCTACAACTGCTAAGGTTGTAGAGGAAAATACAGCATCAAATATGGATGAAAAAGATAATATGTATGGACTTTCTTCAGAGGCAGCAGCAGTTGTAAGCAATTTAAAATTCAATAAAAACAGTAAATTGCTCTGGCCTGTAGAAGGAAATATTTTACTTGAATATAATATGGAAAATACAGTTTACTTTTCAACTCTTGATGAGTACAAATGCAGTCCTGCGATAGCCATCCAAAGTAAAGAAGGTGCCGAAGTAAAAGCAGCGGCAAAGGGTGTGGTAACTGAATTAGGACAAAATGATGAATATGGAGTTTATATGAAAGTTGCTATGGGAAATGACTATTTTGCAACTTATGGACAGATAATAAACCCACAGTATGAGGTTGGACAGACTGTAGAAGCAGGTAGCGTAATAGGCTATGTAAATAAACCAACATCAAGTTATGAAAAAGAAGGAGATAATTTATATTTCCAGGTAACAAAGAAAAATAAACCGAAAGACCCTCTCAAATATATGGATTATCAGGATTAAGTATATTGAGATATATTACAAAATATTATGAAATATATTCAGAAATGATTTATGGTTAAATCACAAACTGATAAGTTGAGCATACAATGTAATAAGTGTTAAAAGATTAGAAAATTTAAACTTTTACAGATTATGTATGAAATAATAATTTAATAAGTGTTATACAAATAGACACAAATATAATCTATTTACAACAAGCAATAAGACTTTTTTACGACGAGCAATCGTTCAATAACATTAACCGTCTGTTGCTTTAAATAGATTAGAACTGTAAAGTTCTTTAGTTAGCAATATCTATTTAGAAAAAAATCTAAATAGATATTGCTTTTTTATTTCTGAAGTGGTATATTCTATTTAGAAAAAAATCTAAATAGCAGAAAGGAGTATAATATATGAGCTTTCATGAAACCTTTAAGGCTTTGTCTGATCCTGTGAGAAGGGATATACTTGTTTTGTTAAGAGATAAAGCAATGTCAGCTGGAGAGATAGGTGAGCATTTTGATTTGACGGGAGCGACAATGTCATATCATTTAAATCAGTTAAAGAAAGCCGGATTAGTGTATGAAAATAAAGAGAAAAACTACATTTATTACCAGCTTAATACATCAGTTATGGAAGAAATAATATTATGGCTTTCACAGTTTGGAGAGAGTGAAAGGGAGGAAAATAATGATGAAGATAAATAATAAAAAACAGATGATAATTACATCTATTGTATGTGTTTTACCTATGATTATCGGAGCAATTATATATAGTAAATTACCGAAGCAGATGCCGATACATTTTAATTATTCAGGAAATGCAGATAATTATGCTCCTAAAGCTTTTGTATGCTTTGCATTACCGTTAATTATGTTACTTGCTAATTTGCTTTTACATGTGATTATTAATAATGACCCCAAAAATAATGGTGGAGGTAGTGTGGTGGCTACTATAAGTAAATGGACAATACCGGTAGTTTCAGTTATAGTTTTTGCTTTATGTTCTATTTACGGATTAGGATATAATTTATCTTCTACAAAATATGTAATTGTTGCAGTTGGAATTTTAATTATATTCATTGGAAATTATCTTCCTAAATGCAGACAGAATTATACAGTAGGAATAAAACTACCATGGACCTTGAATGATATAAATAATTGGAACAAAACACACAGAATGGCAGGAGTTTTGTGGATAATATGTGGAATACTCTTTGCAATAAGTGCATTTTTAGGAAGAGTGGGAGAAGTGTCAATTATAATATTAATTATTGTTATGGTTTGTGTGCCTACAGCTTATTCGTTTTTACTATATAAAAATAAAAGGCATAAGTAGTACCGGAATAAAAAATGTTAAATTAATATGAGATAACTTATAAAAGCCTGGAGTATAATCTATTTTTATCATATTAATGAAATATAAAACTGTAATATGAAACTGTAATATGAAAAAGAGACTGGATTTACCGTTATATACTTGGTAAATGAAGTCTCTTTTTTGTTGTATATTATAGTGACACTTTAAATAAATTTAGTGTCAGTCCAATAATTATTTGTTAACTGTATTCTCCCATTTATAAGGAATTTCTTTATAATCAGGGTGTACAACAGTTAATATATTGTAGAATAAATATTGATGTCCGTCATAAGTAGGCATTAAGTTATTCTGATATAATGTATCAGCAATGCTATATAATGAGAAGTCATACACCTCGCTGTAAGCAATAGCTCCGTTTTCAAGAACTGAGTATGCACGTACATAATATTTAGCATTATATCTTGCAGCACCATAGCCGTTATGTGTCATTGTGCGGGCATAGTAGGTTGCAGTTGCTGAATCACCATTATAATTTGAAATTACACCCTTAGCAGTAGCTTCGTATGAAGCAATATATTTGTTATCTGAATTAAGTACAACATCATTTTTGGTTATCGGACCATTAGCAAAACCATAAATTAAACCGGATGAAACAACTTTTTGCCCTTTTATAGTAGATTCAGATGAATAAAGTACTCTTGAACCTCTAAGTACAGCACTAATCTGATAGCCTATGACTTTTACATCATTACTAATGAATTCACCTTTTGGTTCTACAGTAGTAGTTTCTTCAGGCTTAGTAGTTGGTTCCACAGTAGTAGTCTCTTCCGGTTTTGTAGTCTCTTCAGTAGTAGTTTCTTCAGGAGCCTTACTTTCATCTTCGTCTGAAATAAGGTCATTATTTGCGGCAGCATTTAATACATAAAATTCATGAATTGACCAGTAGTTAGATTTTGAACCGGTCTGAACAACTCTGACATATCTTGAATTTTGAACATTTACTTTAATAATTCCGTTAGTAGTTGTACCACTTGCGATTGCATTTCCCCAGTCTGTTCCATTAGAAGATACATATATTTCATAAGCTGCAGGAGCATCGCTTGATGTACTTGAGCCAACATCGCAAATAATGGTGTTGTATGTTAATGTTTTTCCAAAGTCAACCATAAACCATTGACCGGGGGTCTGGGAACCATTTGTATCCCATCTTGTTGATGCATTTCCATCTAAAGCATTTTTAGCATTATTGTTGTTGTTAGAGGCTGTAGCTTTCCATGAATCACGTCCTGAAACCTGAGCAAGAGCACCTGATGAAGATACTGTTGAACCAAGTCCCATATTGCTATCAAATGATTTAAATGAGTCGGCATTATTATTTCTATTATTAAGAATAGAACCTGATATGGAAATATTCTTTTCACTTCCTGAATCAACAAATGCACTACCATTTTGGTTAGAAGCACTGGCAAGAATATTTAAAGATGCATTTGATACACTTGCTAATGTCTGCTGTCCCGGATTATTAAAATGAGCGCCGTATAATGTCAAATTACCTGAGTTTAAAATTAGTCCGCGTTGTGGTTGTCCCCAGAAATCGCAGTTATTAAATGTCGATTTAAAATTGCTGTTTTCTTCTGAATAGAAATAAGCTGTCTTTGGATTGTTATCTCCAATGGAAACAATCTGCGAGTTATCAAAGTTAAAGCTCTTAGTAACACCGGATGCCCAGTAAACAGCTCTTGTTGAACCATCAACACCTAATCCCATACTTCTACCGGAAGGACCACCGTTACCATCATTTTGTAATAAAGTTCCACGGTATGAACCATAGTGGAAATCATTGTATAATGTTTCGTTATCGCAATCTCCTAAAATAAGAAAATCTAAATGCTCAAGTCCATATGAATACAAAGGCGCGTTAGAAACGCCATTTGGCATATTACTAAAGCTTCCAAATTTACTTTCATTTCCGCAGGCATAAACAATTACGTTAAACATAAGGTTATAAAGTTTTCCGTCAACTGAATTTCCACCTACTCTCACACCTGTATCAAAGGCGTGACCACCTAAAAAATCAACATAGTGGTTGTCGCATTTATATGTAAATAAGTCTAATGCTTTATAAGCAGCTCGAACGCCTGAATCAATTACATAAACATTAGCTCCCTGTCCCTGAATTGTGTAAGGGTACTTTGCCGGAAGCCAGTCTGCGCTTCCTGAAAATACCTGTTCAGGATAGTCGACTACAATGCCACGGATACCACTGTCAGCCTTTAGCTGAATAAAAGAATCACCATCCGGATTGTTTCTATTCTCATAAGCTTCAAGTATAGTACCTGAGCCATGAGGAACGCTCCATAAATCAACGGCACCGCGAAGCTCAACATTTGATGGAATTGTCAAATGTCCACGAACTTTGTATTTGCCACTAGGTAAAAATACGATTCCACCACCATCATTAGAAGCCTGATTTAATGCTTTCTGAATAGCAGAAGTATTATCATTTGAATCTGTAGTGGCATTATATGGCGAAACAGTGGCGTTATATAAAACTGTTCTTGCAGGTGTATGTGGGTCATATTCTACTTTAGTGAAATTTGAAACTTCACCGGTTACTACCGTACTATCGCTTAAAGTAGATTCATAAACAGATTTATTTGTGATTTTTCGACCTTTAGTAAATGCACATTCTGTTATGTTTCCACGACCTGAAGTACCATAATAAATCTGCGGAGTACTGTTGCTAAATGTTGTATTATTTGCAACAAATGTTCCACTGTTAATTGCAACACGACCTCTTGATACTTTTGATGAATTAAATGTAAGTTTTGTACTTGAAGTATCAGGGATTTGTATAGCATATTTAGATACGTCTACTGTTGTTTTTGTAAATTGTGCTGCATCTGATGTGTTTTCGCCAAGCACGATTCCGTTTTCACAATTATGAATATTTATCTCGTCAAATAAAATACCTACAGAGTTAGTTGCATTAATCTGAATACCTGTTTTACATTCGGATAAATCAAAGTTATAGTGATGGCCGTTTGGTGTAGCATTGTCATCAGTTGATAAAGTTTTTTCTGTATCGTATCCGATATTATAACCATTAATATTAATGTTACATGTGTATGACCAATCGTTACGTCTCATTACGATACCGATTGAATTGTTGTACATGTAATCGTTGAAAGAAGTTGTAGTTGGGGCATTTGCAACACCTGAATTTTTCCAGTAGTCAGGTGATAAGTTTACATTTTCAATTCTTCCAACATCGGCTATTTTATCAATTTCTATAGCTTTACATAATGTAGTTCCATAAAGTCCGTTAACTACCGGTGAAGCACCACCGTTATCATAGTTAAATAAAACGCCAATATATGAGTTTAATAAAGTGACATTTTTTGTATTACAATATTCATTTCCAAAATAATTGTTGAATCCATAACGAATAGTTGGTGAATATGGAGTAATGTTATTCGGGTCCTGTTCAGGATACCATATTGTTAAATCCATAATTCCTGTTTCAGGAGCCATTTCAACAAATGGTGTTGTGCGTTCATTTCCATTTCGTCCTGTATAGGCCATAAGTAATGTCCCAATTGGAGCACTGTTATTTCGACTAGGCTTTTGCCAGTCACCACGAAGTGTAACTCCTTTAGGAATGGAAAGAGCGCCTTTTATTGCATAACGCCCGCTTGGAACATATACAATACCGCCTCCTAAATCTCCAACTTTGTTTAGAAGTTTTTGAAAAACATTTGTGTTATCTGTCTGTCCGTCGGCAACGGCACCGTAATCGGTTACATCATATGTTGCCACGAATACCTCTGACGAATCTAGAGTGTGAACAAGTTTATAAGATGGTTCACCTACATTGCCAAAGTCTGTAGTGGCACAGAAAGCCACTGTAGAGCCAAACAACATTAAGACAACAGTCCATAATGTTGCACGCAAAAATTTGTACATATGTACTACCTCCAATACTTTTATTATGGTTCTATTGAACCTATTTCTTACCCCAATAAAATTATAAATGCTTTTAGATAATGATACAAGAAAAATAAATTAAATTTAGTCAAGTTATCAGGAAAATAAAAGTTGCAATATAAATAAGAAATGTCACATATACTAAATGTTGCAAAGACGATATTGTTATGTTAAAATTAATCGGAACTAAAAATGTATTAATTAATGGAGGGTATATGAACAAGAAAAAAATTTTAGTTGTTTTAACTGCAATGATTATTAGCTTATGTGCAGTATTTGTAACTGTTGACGCAGCCACTAAGGTAAAGCTTACTAAGAAAAGTGTAGCTATGTATGAAGGTGACAGCATATTTTTAAAGGTTAAGGGAACAAAGTCTAAGATTAAGTGGAGCAGTAAGAATAAAAAGGTAGCCGTAGTTACTAAAAAAGGAAAGGTTAAGGCAGTAAAGAAAGGTAGAACTGTAATTTATGCTAAATTTGGGAAGAAAGTATTAAAATGCAAGATTATAGTTAATGAAAAGGTGACAAATAAAGATGTTATTAAGAATGATAATAAAGATACAATTGTAAATGAGACTACTACTAAAGAATTTATTACTAAAGAAACTACTACTAAAGAACAGGTAAAAGAAGAAATTACAACGAAAAAGCCAGTTGATAACGGCACAGATAATGAAGAAGAAATGAACAATAATATTACTATAGGTAAATGGGTAGTGATGGATTTAGATGGAAGATATGCAATAGAGGGTTATCATGGAAGTGATAAAGAAATAACTGTTCCTAATGAACTTAATGGTGTGAAAGTGTGGTTGATTGATTCTGACGCATTTATGGACAATATGGATGTAGAGAAAGTCGTAGTTTCATATGGAATTCAGATTGTCAGAAGTTCAGCTTTTGAAGGATGTGATTATTTAAAGACAGTTGTTTTACCGGAAAGTGTTACAGGAATAGGTGATAGAGCATTTAAAAATTGTTATGAGTTAGAGAGTGTTAATGTGCCATCGGGTGTAGAGACTATAGGTGAAGAGACATTTATGGGTTGCAGTTCTTTAACTAGTATACAGTTACCTGATGATTTAGAAGAAATTGATAGTAGCGCATTTAATGGAAGTGGAATTACAAATATTGTTATTCCTGATAAAGTTACAGCTATTCTTTCTAAAACGTTTATGAATTGTAAAAATTTAGAAAGCGTTACTTTAGGAAAGAAAACAAGAGTAATTGGATTTCTTTCATTTGAAAATTGCTCAAGTTTAAAAAATATTGTTTTACCGGAAACTTTAGAAAAAATAGGAATGAGAGCTTTTGCCGGATGTACTTTCTTAGAAAGTGTAACTGTTTATGCGGGAGAAGTAGATATACTGAAAGATGCATGGATTAAAAATCCTAATTATTCTAGGGATGAAGAGCCAATACCTCTTGAATGTACAATTATTGGAGTTAAAGGTTCTCTTGTAGAGGCCTATGCCATAGAATATGGATTAAAGTTCGAGGAGATAGAGGAGTAGGAGTTTTTATTAAGTTGAAGTAATAGATGCATCATTATCTATACACATTTTATTCTAAATAAAATTATTGAGGGCGAAATATCTATCGGTAGTAATTTTTCATATTTTTATATTAGTGAATTTTGTAAATAAATAATGAAATTAAGCTGATGCACAAACAATTTGTTGCAACAATTTAGCGGATTTGATATGATATCTTTGGGTACTACCTAGAAACGGTAGGCGGTTAGTCCTTCAGAAGAGGGACTAAATCCTCTGATTACATGGAAATCTTCATAGGAAGAAATCTGGGAAAGGAGGGATTTACTTAATGAGTGATTTTGAGATTTTATACATAGTGTTGATGATTATTTCGATTATAGTTACCATACTTATAGAATATATAAATAACTTAAAAAAGTAACCGCCGTCTGCAAATGGTTTGGTTACTTTTTTAACTAAAATATTTGTGACTAACCGTCTATCGGTAGTACCTTTTTCTATATCTATAGTATCAAATTTATATAAATAATTCAATGGTAAATTACGAGCAGTTTATGTCGCAATATTAAAAAAAGCCGAGCACCATTCATAGCCCTGCGGGCTATTTCATGGAGGGCTGTCGTATAAATTACGAGCAACATCCAGCTCGAATACGCTTCGCTACTTCTCGCTGGAGATTGTCACAACATTAAAAAAGCCGAGCACCATTCATAGCCATGCGGGCTATTTCATGGACGGCTGTCGTATAAATTACGAGCAACATCCAGCTCGAATCCGCTTCACTACTTCTCGCTGGAGATTGTCACAACATTAAAATAAAATAGCTTACACCTTTGTGAGTAAACTCCCAGGTGTAAGCTATTTATTTTAACGTTGCTCGTAATTAGCCAAAGTATCTCTTTAATAAGCCTTCGAATGCTTTGCCGTGTCTTGCTTCGTCTCTTGCCATTTCATGTACTGTGTCATGGATTGCATCGAGGTTTGCAGCTTTTGCTCTCTTTGCGAGGTCAAATTTTCCAGCTGTTGCACCATGTTCAGCTTCAACTCTCATTTCAAGGTTTTTCTTTGTACTGTCTGTTACAACTTCACCGAGTAATTCTGCGAATTTAGCAGCGTGTTCAGCTTCTTCATAAGCAGCTTTTTCCCAGTATAAACCGATTTCAGGATATCCTTCTCTATGAGCAACTCTTGCCATTGCAAGGTACATTCCAACTTCTGAGCATTCACCTTCAAAGTTTGCTCTTAAGTCAGCAAGAATATCTTCGCTTACTCCCTGAGCTACGCCTACAACGTGTTCTGCAGCCCATTCTTTTTCGCCTTCTTCAATTTTGTTAAACTTATCTGCACCTACTCCACATACTGGACACTTTTCAGGTGCTGAATCTCCTTCGTGTACATAACCACATACTGAACATACAAATTTTGCCATTTTTAATTCCTCCATTATATATAATTTTTTAGTGACTTACTAATCTTTCTTATTGCACTTAGGACAAATGCCGTAGTAGTAAGTTTGGTGACCTTTTATTATTCCGTCAAAATGATCTTGAGCTATCTTGTTAATCTGTAACTCTTCCATAAATATATCTTCAACTTTACCGCATTCTGTGCAGATGAAGTGGTAGTGGGGTTCTGTGTGCCCATCAAAATGTTCCTTACCATCGCCTAATTTTAATGAAAGGACTTCACCTTGTTCAACCAGAAATGAAAGATTACGATATACAGTTCCAAGACTGATGTTAGGAAGTATTAGCTTAACACTTGCATAAACATCGTCTGCTGTAGGATGATCATATCGGCTTAATAAGTTTTCTCTGATTAACTCACGTTGCTTACTGTATTTGACCATTTGCTTTCCTCCATAACAATAATAGTAACGATTACTGATATTATAATATCTAATGAATCCTAATTTGTCAACACTTATTTTTAAAAATATGATAAAATATTTAGCTATTATGTTAGGGAAATATGACATCGGGGTAAAAAGCAACCGCCTTTAATGAGCGTATCGGGACGTGCCTAAGAATTTTTGCCAACTTATGTTCATGTGGATTTAGACATTTTGACTCTGTTATAATAAAACATTTAACAATTGTGAATTGAAAAATGGAGGAAACGTAGTAAATGAAAGACGAAAAATCATTTGCAATGCAAGCATGAATTCTTGCATTTAGAAAGAATAAATTTACAATATAAAAAGAAAATATTAATATTTCATCTTAATAAAATATGGTACAATTATATATAAGTTTTAGAACGTGATAAATAATGAAGGAGGAGCGTAATTCAGATATTTCTGTGCGATGAGTATTTGTGGTTACGCGAAGTTACATATGGAAAAATACATTATGGCACTTGATCAGGGAACTACAAGTTCAAGATGCATTTTGTTTAATAAAAAAGGTGAAATAATAGCTCAGGCAAATCAGGAATTTACACAAATATTTCCAAAACCCGGCTGGGTTGAACATGATCCGGAAGAAATTTGGCTGACACAGTTACTTTCAATAAGAAAAGTAATGAATATGGCTGGAGTTAGTGGCAATAATATAGAAGCAATAGGAATCACTAATCAGCGAGAAACTACAATTGTGTGGGACAGGAATACAGGAAAACCGGTGTATAATGCGATTGTATGGCAGTGTAGAAGAACTGCTGATATTATTGATGATTTGGAAAAACAGGGAAAGAGTGATTTGATAAAGAAAAAGACAGGATTGATTCCCGATGCTTATTTCTCAGGGACAAAGATTAAATGGATTTTAGACAATGTTCCCGGAGTGAGAAAGAGAGCGGAAGCGGGAGAACTTGTATTTGGAACTATTGATACATGGCTTATATGGAAATTAAGTGGTGGAAGTGTTCATGTAACAGATTATACAAATGCTTCAAGAACAATGTTATTTAACATTAAGGAATTGAAATGGGATAATGAATTGCTTGAATTGTTAAACATACCAAAGCAAATGCTTCCTGAGGTTAAAACTTCAAGTGGAATATTTGGTTATGCAAGCAAAGATATATTGGGAAATAATATTCCGATTACAGGAGTGGCAGGAGACCAGCAGGCAGCATTGTTTGGACAGGGATGTTTTGAAAAAGGCGATGTTAAAAATACATATGGAACAGGATGCTTTTTATTGATGAATACAGGAAACACACCTGTTGAATCGCAAAATGGGCTTATTACAACAATAGCAGCATCAACCGATGCAAAAGTTGAGTATGCACTTGAAGGTAGTGTTTTTGTAGCGGGAGCAGCGATTCAGTGGCTTCGTGATGAAATGAAACTTGTGGAAAGTGCACCGGAGAGTGAGGATATGGCTTCTAAAGTTGAAGATACAAATGGAGTTTATGTTGTACCTGCTTTTACAGGTTTGGGCGCTCCATATTGGAAGCAGAATGCCCGTGGAATGGTTGTAGGACTTACAAGAGGAATAAGCAGAGAACATTTTGTAAGGGCAACACTTGAGTCATTGGCATATCAGACATATGATTTGGTAAAGGCAATGGAAAGTGATTCAGATACTTCAATTA
This sequence comes from Eubacterium sp. AF17-7, assembly GCF_003461285.1. Lineage (NCBI taxonomy): Bacteria > Bacillati > Bacillota > Clostridia > Eubacteriales > Eubacteriaceae > Eubacterium > Eubacterium sp. AF17-7. Next base: position 22,308 of record NZ_QTWU01000007.1, read on the forward strand.
ATTCGTTAAAAGTAGACGGAGGAGCTTGCGCAAATAACCTTCTTATGCAATTCCAGTCAAATATATTGCAGACAAATGTAGCACGCCCAAATGTAATTGAAACTACAGGTTTAGGTGCAGCATATCTTGCAGGCCTTGCAACAGGGTATTGGGCAAGCAAGGAAGAAATAAAAGCCAATATGGGAATTGAAAAAACATTTGAGCCTGCTATGGATAAAAAAAAGGTAGAAAGAATGGTAAAAGGGTGGCATAAAGCTGTCAAATGTGCCATCTTCTATAGTGAAGAATAAGTTAAAAACGAAAGTTTTCTGACTATATGAAGATTTAAAATAAATAATAAAGCAATTAAGATGATAAGTATTTACTAATGCAGTATTAAAAATAATTGGACTACAAGGAGAAACTAAAAAAATGAGTATTTTATCGGTGGTAATTCCGGCATACAATGAGGGAGCGATGCTTCATAAAACAGCAAATGTTGTATCAACTATTTTAGAGGAAAATAATATAGATTATGAAATAGTATTTGTAAATGATGGCTCAAAAGATAATACATGGGAAGAAATTGAAATAGCAAGTAAGGCTAATCCAAAAGTTAAAGGAATTTGCTTCTCAAGAAATTTTGGAAAAGAAGGAGCAGTATTTGCGGGGCTTGAATTTGCTCATGGTGATTGTTGCGCAGTTATGGATTGCGATTTGCAGCATCCACCTGAAACTTTAGTGGAAATGTATAAACTTTGGAAACAGGGATTTCAGGTTGTTGAAGGAGTAAAGGCGACAAGAGGAAAAGAAAGTGCAATTCATAAATTGTTTGCAAAGACATTTTATAAAATTATAAGTGATGCAACAAAGATTGATATGTCAAGGGCATCAGATTTTAAACTGTTAGACAGACAGGTTGTTGATGCGTTTATTGCTTTACCTGAAAGACAGATATTTTTCAGAGCATTGTCATCATGGGTTGGATTTAAAACTACATATGTGGAATTTGATGTGCAGGAAAGAGAAGCCGGAGTATCTAAATGGTCATTTAAATCTCTTTTTAAATATGCAATTAACAATATTACGTCATTTACAGTTGCACCTATGCAGATAGTTACAGGTTGTGGAATGTTTTTATTTGCGTTCTCTATTATTTTTGGAATTTTTTCATTAGTGAAATATTTTAGTGGAAAATCATTAGAAGGATTTACAACAGTTATTTTACTTTTACTTATTATAGGTAGTATTTTGATGATGAGTTTAGGTGTAATTGGTTTCTATATTTCAAAGATTTATGAGGAAGTAAAGATGAGACCTCGTTATATTGTGGCAAAAACAACAGATGATAATAATGAAAAATAACTGATGGCATAAGTTATAAAAAGACCTGTTCAATTTAATATACATTTAAGATTATAAATGTATATTAAATTGAGCAGGTCTTTTTTAAATAGTCGGGGTCAAAAATCCTTGACTTTGATGCCTACGGATTGTCATACGCTACGCATTTAAACACACCCTGGCATTTTATTATATATTAATTAATTATTTATTCTGTAAGTAAGCATCAATGCTTTCAGCAGCCTGTTTTCCTGCACCCATAGCAAGGATAACAGTAGCAGCACCTGTAACAGCATCTCCACCTGCGTAGATTCCTTCACGTGTTGTCTGAAGAGTTTCTTCGTTTACAACTAAACATCCACGCTTATTTGCTTCCAAACCTTCAGTAGTTGTTCTGATTAATGGGTTTGGTGAAGTACCGATTGACATGATAACTGTATCAACATCAAGTTCAAAATTACTTCCTTCAACTTCGATAGGACGTCTTCTTCCTGAAGCATCAGGCTCACCAAGTTCCATTTTAACGCATTCCATTTTAGAAACACGACCATTTTCGTCGCCGATAAGTTTTACAGGATTATTTAAGTTCTTGAAGATGATTCCTTCTTCAATTGCATGATGAACTTCTTCCTTACGTGCAGGCATTTCTTCCATACCACGACGGTAAACTACGTATACATTTTCAGCACCAAGACGCTTTGCAGTTCTTGCAGCATCCATAGCAACATTACCACCACCTACAACAGCAACATTTTTGCTCTTAATAATAGGTGTATCATATTCAGGTAAGTAAGCTTTCATAAGGTTAGCACGTGTTAAGTATTCATTTGCTGAATAAACACCGATTAAAGCTTCGCCTTCGATTCCCATAAATGATGGAAGTCCGGCACCTGAACCTACGAAACATGCTTCATAGCCCATATCAAAAATTTCATCGATTGAAAGAACCTTACCTACAACCATATTTGTCTCAATGTCAACACCAAGAGCAGCAAGGTTATCAACTTCCTTCTGAACGATAGCCTTTGGAAGTCTGAATTCAGGGATACCGTAAACTAAAACACCACCGGCTTTGTGGAATGCTTCAAATATAGTAACCTGGTAACCTTTCTTAGCTAAATCTCCGGCACATGTAAGTCCTGAAGGACCGGCACCGATAACAGCAACTTTTCTTCCGTTGCTAACAGGTTTTTCCGGTGCAGCAAGGCTGTTTGCCATATGGTAATCAGCACAGAATCTTTCCAAACGTCCGATTGCTACAGGTTCACCCTTTATACCACGAACACAATTTCCTTCGCACTGTGATTCCTGTGGACATACACGACCACATACAGCAGGAAGCCCGTTTGTGCTTGTAATGATTTCATAAGCTTTTTCAAATTCTCCGGCAGCTACCTGTTCAACGAATTCAGGAATTCTAACATTTACAGGACAACCGTTTACACATGGTTTGTGCTTACAATTTAAACATCTTGTTGCTTCTTCAATAGCCATTTCAGGAGTGTATCCCATGGCAACTTCTTCAAAATTCTTATTTCTTACATTTGGTTCCTGCTCAGGCATAGGAACTTTTGTTAAAGACATATTTGCCATTATTTGTCACCTCCAGCCATTTTATACATACGACAATGTTCTTTGTCGTGAGCTTCTTTTTCTTTATATGTAGAATTACGTTTCATTAATTCATCAAAATCAACTTTATGTCCGTCAAAGTCAGGACCGTCTACACATGCAAATTTAATTTTTCCATCTACAGTAACACGACATCCACCACACATACCTGTTCCATCAATCATAATAGGGTTTAATGAAACTAAAGTTTTAATATTGTATGGTTCTGTTACTTTTGCAACGAATTTCATCATAGGAACAGGTCCGATGGCGATAACTAAATCATAGTCATTTCCGGCATCGATAAGGCTTTGTAATTTGTTTGTTACAAATCCCTGTTCGCCATAAGAACCATCATCAGTTGTTATATATAAATTGTCGCAAACATCCTTGAATTCATCTTCAAGAATAACGATATCTTTATTTCTAAATCCGGCGATAACATCAACCTTAGCACCATTATTAAATAAAGCTTTAGCTGATGGGTAAGCGATGGCACATCCAACACCACCACCGATAACGCAGGCTTTCTTTACTCCGTCTAATTCTGTTGCTGCACCTAATGGCCCAACAAAATCTAATAAAGCGTCTCCTTCATTTAACTTAGAAAGAATCATTGTTGTCTGACCTACAATCTGGAAAATGATTGTTACAGAACCTTTTTCAGGGTCTGTATCTGCGATTGTAAGAGGCATTCTTTCACCATATTCATCAATACGAAGAATAATAAACTGACCAGCTTTTGCTTTTTTTGCGATAAAAGGTGCTTCTATTTCTAAAAGTACAACTGTATCGTTAAGCTGTTTTCTTCTTAAAATTTTGTACATAGTAAACTCCTTAACATAATAAATATTTATATTCTACTTAAAATCTTCACTAGTATACCATAGTAGGAAAAAGTACGCAATTCCAAAAACTGCATAAATATAGAAAGAATTGTATAAAAATCCTGTTATTGAGCAAAAATAGAAAGTTAAAATTATATCAATTATGTAATTTGTCAAAAAAATTGCTTTTGAAAAAATAGATTTAGTATAAGCAACAATTTTAAGCCAATAAAGCATGTTGACAATTAAATTTATGTATTTTATACTTTAAGACGAGTCTAAAATAGATTAAATAAAGTCAAGACTTAAGAACAGTAAATGATGTTAGAAAAAAGTGTGGCTTGTAGGAGATAATATACAAAGCATTCATACAATTTTGACATCATTAAATTAAAATAATTTAAATTTAAATATTGTACAGTTGAGATTGAACAGGAGTTCATGAAGGGGTACACCACCACGGGTGTAGTTTCTTTGTGGACTCCTTTTTTATTTGGCTAGTGATATGGAAGGAGGAAAATAATGAAGATAAATGGAAAAGATTTTGTTTTGAATAAATCAACTACAGTAAGCGAGTATTTAGAAAAAAACGGATATGTTCAGACGCATATAGTTGTTGAATTAAATGAAAAAATTTTGCCAAAAAATATGTATGAAAAAACATACTTAAAAGACGAAGACTGCCTTGAAATCCTAACTTTTATGGGTGGAGGCTGATTTGAAAATATAATATGTCAGGCTAAGATGCTTAATTAAGCAGGAAAAATTATAGCGATATGAAACTGTGACATTTAAGCAGGAAAAATTATAGCGATAGGTAATTGCAACATTTATTTTAAGAATATTGTAGAGTTAAGATTTTGATTTAGAAGCAGTGTTAAAGGAGGAACATTATGAATAAGGATACATATTCAATTGGAGGACATGAGTTTGAATCTCGTTTTATTTTGGGATCAGGAAAATTTTCTCTTGATTTAGTTAAAGCATGTATTGAAAAAGCACAGACACAGATTGTTACATTAGCACTTCGCCGTGCAAATGAAGGTGGAATGGCAAATATTTTGGATTATATTCCGGACAATGTTACATTATTACCTAACACATCAGGAGCAAGGAATGCAAATGAAGCAGTAAGAATTGCACGTCTGGCAAGAGAAATGGGATGTGGCAATTTTGTTAAATTAGAAGTAGTTCATGATTCTAAATACTTGCTTCCGGATAACTATGAGACGATTAAAGCAACAGAAATTTTAGCAAAAGAAGGATTTGTTGTTATGCCATATATGTATCCTGATTTGAATGCAGCAAGGGCGTTAAAAGAAGCAGGGGCAGCCTGCATAATGCCATTAGGAGCTCCAATTGGTTCAAATAAAGGACTTGCAACAAAAGATTTTATCCAGATACTTATAGATGAAATTGATTTGCCAATTATTGTAGATGCAGGAATTGGACGACCTTCACAGGCGTGTGAGGCAATGGAAATGGGAGCTACTGCTGTAATGGCAAATACGGCAATTGCTACTTCAGGAGACGTGGAAGTTATGGCTGAAGCATTTAAGAAAGCAATTGAGGCCGGAAGAAGTGCATATTTAGCCGGACTTGGACAAACTATAGAAAAAGGTGCAAGTGCATCATCACCATTAACAGGATTCTTGCATGATTAACAGGAGGCTTTAAAAAATGAAAAATGAACAGAATAACAATCATGTAAATGAGAGTATTTTAAGCGAACAGATTTTAGAAGACCAGAAGAAAAATAGAATTAATCATATGGAATATTTGCCGGGAATGGAAAACATAGGTTCAGAGATAATGAATAAAGTAGTTAGTGAAATGAACAATTATGACTATGACAAATATACAGAATATGATGTAAAGAGAGCACTTAACAATACAGAAAGATGTGTTGAGGATTTTAAGGCGTTACTATCACCGGCAGCGCTTCCATTTATTGAAGAGATAGCCAAGGCAGCACAGATAGAAACAAGAAAACATTTTGGAAACAGCACTTATATGTTTACACCAATTTATATTGCAAATTATTGTGAAAATTACTGTATTTACTGCGGATTTAACTGCCACAATAAAATAAAACGAGCTTGCCTTAATGATGAAGAAATAGATAGGGAAATGAAGGCAATCGCTGATACAGGACTTCAGGAAATTTTGATTTTAACAGGGGAGAGCCGTGCAAAATCAACAGTTGAATATATTGGAAATGCCTGCAAAATAGCAAGAAAATATTTTAAGGTAATCGGACTTGAAATTTATCCTGTAAACTCAGACGAATATGCATATTTGCATGAATGTGGAGCTGATTATGTTACGGTATTTCAGGAAACTTATAATTCAGACAAATATGAAACTTTGCATTTAGCGGGGCATAAGAGAATTTTCCCATATAGAGTGAATGCACAGGAGAGAGCATTAAAAGGTGGCATGAGAGGTGTTGGATTCGGTGCACTTTTAGGACTTGATGACTTTAGAAAAGATGCATTTGCTACAGGATATCATGCATATCTTTTACAGAGAAAATATCCACATGCAGAGATTGCGTTTTCGTGTCCAAGATTGCGACCGATTATTAATAACGATAGAATTAATCCTATGGATGTTCACGAGACTCAGCTTTTGCAGGTTGTATGCGCATACAGATTATTTATGCCATTTGCCAGCATAACAGTATCAACAAGAGAATGTGCAAGAGTCAGAGATAATCTTGTCCAGATAGCTGCTACTAAGATTTCAGCCGGCGTTAGTACAGGAATTGGAAGTCATGCAAAGGATATTGAAGATAAAGGTGATGATCAGTTTGAAATCTCTGACGGACGTTCGGTTGATGAAATCTATAACGATTTATTAAAGGTCGGAATGCAACCTGTAATGAGTGACTATATTTATGTATAGCAGATGGAGTTTATGAGCTATTTTAGAAAAGTAAGAAAACTTATAAATGCTTATTATGCATAACACACAAAATTTGTTATGTATAACAAGTGGAAGTTAAGAGAGTTTATTTTTGTGGTAGGTGAAGTTTATGAGTGACACATATGAAAATAAAATCAAAGAAAACGGATATATAAATGATAAAGTTATATGCGTTACAAACAGACATTTAAGCGAAAAGTCATTAGCCAGGCAGGTAGAAATAGTATGCAAATTTCATCCAAAAGCTATAATTTTGAGAGAAAAAGATTTGCCGGAGGATGAGTATATGACTCTTGCAAATGAGATACTTGATATTTGCAAAAAAAATAATGTTAAGTGCATATTACATTTTTATCCTAATGTGGCAAAAAAGTTAGAGTGTGATGCAATCCATCTGCCTCTTTTTAAACTTAGAGAAAATCAGAAATGCTTATCAGGATTTAAAATAATAGGGACTTCGGTTCATTCGGTAGAGGAAGCAATTGAAGCACAAAATCTAGGTGCGACATACATAAGTGCAGGACATATATTTGCAACAGATTGCAAAAAAGGTGTTCCACCAAGAGAATTGGATTTCCTAAAAAAAGTGTGTCAAGCGGTAAACATTCCGGTCTATGCAATTGGGGGAATTAAGCTGTCAGATGAACAAATAAAGTTAATTACAGATTGTGGGGCAGCAGGCGGATGTATAATGTCAGGAATGATGAAACTGAAATTAGAAGATATGGAATAAAGATTTTGCCAGTTGATTAAAAAAATGAGAAAGACTATCAGAAGATAATTAGTTTACATATTACAGAAATTTTATTAAAATAAAATGAGTAATTAATAACAAAGATAGAAATGAGGGTTTTATTATGAGCAGAGTAATAGAAGAAAACGGACGAAGAAGCGCAGAAAAGGAATTGTGGTCAGATAAGAAAAGAACAATATTTGGACTTCCAATTTCATTTACAAAATATACACTTACAGATACGAGACTTATTATTAAAAGCGGATTTTTAAACATTAAAGAAGATGAAATCATGCTTTACAGAATTACAGACATTACATATAAGGCAAGTCTTTGGGAAAGAATGTTTGGAGTTGGCAAATTGTTCTGTGATTCAGCTGATAAATCAGCAACTAATTTTATTGTTGGACCTATAAAGGAGGCTGTAAAGGTAAGAGATTTGCTTTCTGATAATGTAGATGAACAGAGAGATAAAAAACGTATCAGAGGAAATGAATTTTTCAATGATTCAATGGATGATGACATGGATTTACAGAATTAATATGATGACATGAAGTTGAATAATGAGAAATCATAGTCATATAAAATCAAGAAAGTTAAAATTATTTTGTAAAATTCAATCTAGAGATAATGAATTATAAATAAAAAGCACCTATCCTTCAACAAACGTGAAACAATTTCAAATTTTAGATTTGAATTTGCATAATACACTATAGTTGTAAAAGGTAGGTGCTTTTATGTTTATATTTTTAATTTAAACAAAAATTATTTTGAAGATGTTGGGATGTACTGGGCAAGTGTAGATGCCATATTTGAAATAGGCATTGTCTGAAGCCATACTCTTCCAGGACCTGTAATATATGTATTGAAAATTCCTTCGCCACCAAATAAGATGTTCTTTACGCCCGGAACAGTCTTAATATCCATCTGACAGCTTTCAGACATAGCTGCAAGATGTCCTGTGTCTACAACAATTTGTTGACCTGCTTCAAGATTATATTCAACAACATGACCATCAAATTCTGCAAATACAATTCCGTTGCCTGCAACCTTTTGCATGATGAAGCCTTCACCACCAAATAAACCTGAACCTAATTTTTTTCTAAAATGCATAGAAAGTTCAACTCCACGTGATGAAGCTAAGAATGCAGATTTTTGTAAGATCATTGCATTGCCTGGAGTTATTTCAAATGCTTTAATAGAACCCGGAAAACATGAAGCAACAGCAATTTCACCGGGACCACCTTGGGCTGTGTAAATATTTTGAAATAAGGTATCTCCTGAAAATGCTCTTCCAAGTACTTTTCCAATTCCACCATTAGTAGTTGTTTCCATTAACATGTTTGGTGACATCCATGACATTCCACCACCTTCGGTAATAATGCTTTCACCGGCTTCAAGATTCATAATTACAACCGGGAGTGTATCTCCCTCAATACGATAATTCATAAAAATCCTCCTTATATATGTTTATATTTTGTATTTCTTTTTAATATACGGACTGTTATGTGCTAGATATTTGTAAAATCTTATCTGACATTTAAAAGTATTATAGCATATACTTACCGATAATGTGTAAGAACCGGATGCAGATTAAGAAATTTATAAGGTTTATAAACATTTACTAGCATTTTTTGCAGTTAGATAGTATAATGTATGTGGTCAAACCATGGGCTTTAGTTATGTAAACCATATTTTAGGAGTTTGACTAATACAGGTAAACAGTTATTTACCAGGTACAAAGTTTAGGAGGATACTAAATGGTAAGAGCAATAGTAGGTGCCAACTGGGGCGATGAAGGTAAAGGTAAAATTACAGACATGCTTGGTGAAAAGTCTGATATAATCGTTAGATTTCAGGGAGGAAGCAATGCAGGTCATACAATTATAAATGACTATGGTAAATTTGCATTACATTTACTTCCATCAGGTGTATTTTACCAGCATACAACATGTATTATCGGTAATGGTGTTGCACTCAATATTCCATACCTTCAGAAAGAAATAGATGAAATAGTTTCAAAGGGTGTTCCAAAACCACACATCCTTGTTTCAGACAGAGCACAGATTCTTATGCCATATCATATTGATTTTGATGCTTACGAAGAAGAAAGACTTGGAGGAAAGTCATTTGGCTCAACAAAGTCAGGTATTGCTCCATTTTATTCAGATAAATATGCAAAGATTGGTTTCCAGGTTTCAGAATTGTTTGATGATGACATTTTAAAAGAAAAAGTATATAGAGTAGCAGAAATGAAAAATGTTATGCTTGAACATATGTATCACAAACCATTAATTGACCCTGAAGAATTATTAAAGACATTACATGAGTACAGAGATATCGTTGAACCATATGTTGCTGATACATCATTATTTATCAGCAATGCATTAAAAGAAGGCAAAACAGTTCTTTTAGAAGGACAGTTAGGTTCATTAAAAGATCCTGATTTTGGTATTTACCCAATGGTTACATCTTCTTCAACACTTGCAGCATATGGTGCAATTGGAGCAGGTATTCCACCATATGAAATTAAAGATATTATTACTGTTGTTAAGGCATATTCAAGTGCAGTAGGAGCAGGTGAATTCGTAAGTGAAATATTTGGAGATGAAGCAGATGAACTTAGACGCCGTGGTGGTGACGGTGGCGAATTTGGAGCTACAACAGGTCGTCCAAGAAGAATGGGATGGTTTGATGCAGTTGCTTCAAGATACGGATGTAGAATGCAGGGTGCTACAGAAGTTGCACTTACAGTATTAGACGTACTTGGATATTTAGATGAAATTCCAGTATGTGTAGGATATGAAATAGATGGAGAAGTTACAAGAGACTTCCCTGTAACAGCAAAGCTTGCAAAAGCAAAACCTGTTTATAAAGTACTTCCTGGATGGAAAGAAGAAATCAGAGGAATTACAGAATATGACAAGCTTCCGGAAAACTGCCGTAAATACATTGAATTTATAGAAAAAGAATTAGAAGTACCAATCACAATGGTATCAAACGGACCTGGAAGACATGAAATCATATACAGATAGGCAATGAGCCATCGCACAAAAATAGAGAGAGATACACGATGTGAGTTTACTCACAAGAGAGTATCTCTCTCTATTTTTGTATGTGGCTCATTGCCTATCTGTATATGTTACAAAAAAGAAAGAGATTAAAAAGGCGAAGCCACTGACGAAATAGACCGAAGGTCTATGAGTACAGATGGCGAATTGCCATTATTTCCTACCTAAAACTTTAGCTATCAGTAAAATAGCATATATCAAACATGGAAGAACAACGATGCTCCATGCACAAGCCATAAATGCTGAATTATTTCCCATTATTGCAAAAACAAGACAGGCAATAATTAAAACAGCAAGGATTCCAATTGTAGCAAAAACTAAAAATTTTTTTAATTTATCCATAAGAACGCTCCTTTAACATTTGAGAAGTAATATTGTTTATTTGTACACAAATACTTTTGTATTATAGAATAAGATGTCAAAAAATAAAAGTACGTGGGAAGTAAAAAAATATTAAAAAGAAAAAACATATAAATAGTTAATAAGACAAATTTTATAAAAAGTTAATATGAAAAATTAAATAATAGGAAAAATAAATGAAAACCTGAAAATAAATCTAAAGATATGAAAAAATCCAATAAAAAGTTTTATTGCAATTATTCTCAATTATTCGTATAATATCTAAAGTATGCGTAGTTTGTTTACACAAATTAATTTAAAAATAAAGTAGCAGTTATGATGATGAGGTAAATGATTTCAGATATTATGAGAATAAAGAGTTTGTGAACATTCTTGTGATTCTTTTATCGTATATTACATCATGACAAAAGTTAAGTTATGGAGGAATTTGCGTAATGGCAGAGAAAAAATACTTATTAGAAACTTGGAGAGAAATTGCTTACAATCAGAATCAGACTCAGCAGCAGTTTGACGCATTTTGGGATGCATATTTTGTTCAGGAAAAAGAAGTTTACAAAGATATTCTTGGAAACAAAGATGTTGTAGTAAAAGGAACTATTAAAGAACTTGCTGATAAGTACAATATGGAAGTACTTACAATGGTAGGATTTTTAGATGGAATTAATGATAGCTTAAAGGTATCTAACCCAATTGATACATTTGAAGAAGATACAGAAGTAAGTCTTGAATATGATCCTGAATTGTTATACAAGAACATGGTTGAAGCTAAGGCAGATTGGTTATACGGCTTAGAAGAATGGAATGACATTCTTACACCAGAAAGACAGAAGGAATTATATAGAGAACAGAAAAAGTCAGGAACAATCGTTAAGGAAAAGAAGATTGGACGTAACGATCCATGCCCATGTGGAAGTGGAAAGAAATACAAATTCTGTTGTGGAAGATAATTATAGGGCGGTCCGGCTGTTAGCTTGGCCGCTTTAGTTTATTATACAGAAAATTGACAGTAGAAATTTAAGCATAATATAAGTATGGAGTTTAAAGTTTATAGAAACCTTAATTTTTAGGAGAAAAATATGGAGGCTTATACCGGATTTGCCGCAGTTTATGATGAATTAATGGATAATATTCCATATGAAGAATGGGGCAAATATTTAATAGATTTGTTAAATGAATATGGAATAAAAGATGGAATCGTATTGGATCTTGGTTGTGGCACAGGAAATATTACAGAGATTCTTGCAAATAATGGCTATGATATGATTGGAGTGGACAATTCTCAGGAAATGCTTAATATAGCGATGGAAAAAAGAGGCGATGATACATCTATATTATATTTGCTTCAGGATATGAGGGGATTTGAATTATATGGAACAGTTGCTGCAGTTGTAAGCATTTGCGATTCGCTAAATTATCTTACTGAATATGAAGATGTTGTAGAAACATTTAAACTCGTAAGAAATTATTTAGACCCGGGAGGAATTTTCATATTTGACTTAAATACTGTTGGAAAGTTTGAACAGATTGGAGAGTCAGTAATAGCGGAAGACAGAGAAGACTGTAGCTTTATTTGGGAAAATACATTTTATGAAGATGAGCGCATAAATGAATATAATTTGTCAATATTTGTTCAGGGTGAAGATGGCAGATATGACAAATTTACGGAAAATCATTATGAAAAAGCATATTATTTAGAAGAAATACGTCAGGCTTTAAATGAAGCAGGACTTGAATATATAACGGCATATGAGGCATTTACAAAAAATCCTGCAGATGATAATCAGGAAAGGGTTTATGTGATTGCAAGGGCAAATAAGTAAAGGAATAATGATAATAAAAGAATTAATCTGGTAAGAGAAAATAAGCAGAAAATAAACAAAAAGATAAAACGTTTGTGAGAACGAAATATAGAATAAAAATTAAAGGAGAAATTAAATGAGTAAAGATTATATTGTAAGAGCAATGGCGGCTGATAATCAGATTAGGGCATTTGCAATTACATCAAGAAATATAGTAGAGACAGCAAGACAGCATCACAATACAAGTCCTGTTGCTACAGCTGCTCTTGGAAGACTTCTCACCGGAGGAGCGATGATGGGAGTTATGATGAAGGGTGATAATGACATCCTTACACTTATGATGAAAGGCGACGGACCGATAAATGGAGTTACGGTAACAGCTGATTCTCATGGAAATGTAAAAGGATATGTAGGCAATCCTAATGTAATCATTCCTGCAAATTATGCAGGAAAATTAGATGTCGGAGCTGCAATTGGATATGGAACATTAACTGTAATTAAAGATATGGGATTGAAAGAACCATATTCAAGTCAGGTGCCGCTTGGTACAAGTGAAGTCGCAGAAGATTTAACATATTATTTTGCTACATCAGAACAGGTTCCTTCAGCAGTAGCGTTAGGTGTTCTGATGGAAAAAAATAACACAGTAAAGCAGGCAGGAGGATTTATAGTACAGCTTATGCCATTTGCTGAAGAAGAAGTAATATCTGCATTGGAAGAAAAAATAGCAAAGATAACTTCAGTAACAGATATGCTTGAAAAGGGAATGACACCGGAAGATATCTTAGAATTTGTATTAGGAGATTTAGGCGTAGAAATAACGGATAAGGTGCCAACGAAGTTTTATTGCAACTGCAGTAAAGAGAGAGTTACAAAGGCATTAATGGGAATTAACAAGGCTGAAATTAAAGATATGATTAATGAGGGTAAGGACATTGAAGTGAATTGTCATTTCTGTAACACAAATTATAATTTTAGTGTTGAAGAATTAAAAAAATTACTGTAAAAAAGTTTTTAGTAAATAAATTAGGACCTATTGTTTGCAAAAGTAAAATTGTAAATATTAGGTCTTTATTTATATAAGCAAACAAATTTGTAAGAAAATAGGTGAAAATTAACAAAAAATATTGTAAAAAACGTTTTCATTTGTTTAAATATATATATATATATAAAGAGAAAACGATTTAGGAGAAAAGAAATATGAGAAAGTGGTTTAGAAAATGTATGGCGTCATTGTGCACTGTAACAATTGCGTTCAGTGGAATGTATATTGTTGGAAACGAAAGTACAAAAACTGTAAAGGCCGACGGAGAATACCAGTTGGTGTGGAGTGATGAATTTGACGGTACAGAGCTTAATAGAAATAATTGGAATGTAGAAGTTAACGGTAATGGTGGAGGAAATAATGAACTTCAGTACTATGTTGATAATACAAAAAATCTTGAAGTAAGTAATGGAACGTTAAAAATACATGCTTTAAGAGAAAATTATGGTAATAAGAGTTATACTTCAGGAAGAATTAATTCTAAAGGAAAACAGGAATTTAAATATGGAAAAATTGAAGCTAGAATGAAACTTCCAAGATTTTCAGGAATTTGGCCGGCTTTTTGGACATTAGGTGCTAATTACGACACTGTAGGATGGCCTAAATGTGGTGAAATGGATATCATGGAAGCAATAAATGATAATAATGCAGTATTTGCAAATCTACATTGGTCATGTAAAAATAGGCAGGCTGATACAAAAGGAAAAAAATATGATGTGGGTGACAGAACCCAATGGCATACTTATGGAATGGAGTGGGATGAGAATAGTGCCGTATTTTACGTTGATGGATATGTATATGAAAGATATACCATTTCAACACAGTCTGAAATGGAGGAATTTAGAAAAGCTCAATTTATTATATTAAATCTTGCTGTAGGTGGACAACTCCCAGGATATAATATTAATCAAAATGGTTTTCCTGCAACAATGGAAGTTGACTGGGTAAGGGTTTATCAGAAGCCTGAGGAGGAATCAACAAAATATACAGGTCCAACGATTACAGTTAACCAGGATGCAATAGGTGAATATACAGGTGCATGGACTTCATTCTTTGGACAAACATGGTGTGGAACTTATGGAAATGTAACTGCTAATGGAGCAAAGGTAACAGATGGGGTTACTATAAATGTAACAGATGCAGGAGTAATACAAGTTGATAGTCAGTGGAGTGCTCAGGCGAATATAGAAGGATTAAAGTACTATGCCGGAAATGATTACGTATTAAAATGTACATTAGTTTCAACTGAAAGCAAAAAAGTATTTGTAAAAATTGCAGGAGACGCTGAAGAGTCAATTAGTGGAGAATACATTACATTGGTAAAAAACCAGCCATATAACTATAAGAAAAAAGTGAGCATACCAAGTGATTATGCAGGAAAGCTTGATTTGAAATTTGGATTTGGAATAAGTGATGGGGATCCAATGGCTCAGAATGGAAGTTTTAGTGCAAAAATAACGAATTTATCATTTTCAACAACGGCAGTAATTCCTGACCCAAGTTATGCAGAAACGACAACTAATAATGGAAATAGTGGAAACAACAGCACAACTAATAATGGAAACAACAGCACAACTAATAATGGAAATAGTGGAAACAACAGCACAACTAATAATGGAAATGCCGGTAATAATGAAACAAATAACAGTAATATAAATAACACAGACATAACTAACAATGTTTCTGATGTAAATAATATTGATAACATTTCTATACAGCAGATTCAGAATAGTAAAACTAAAATAATTAGTGCAAAGAGCAAAAAGAAGAGAAGCGTAAAAATAATTATTAAAAAGCAGACTAATGTTACAGGCTATGTTATCAAATATAGTACAAATAAAAAATATTATGGCTATAACACAAAGCAGATAAAAAAGAATATTTATAACTTTAAAAAACTTAGCTCAAATAAAAAATATTATTTTAAGGTCAGAGCTTATATAAAACAGGATGGAAAGAAAATTTACGGAAAATGGAGCAAGAGTAAAAAAGTAAGAGTTAAATAATATAAGAAATGACTGGACTTTCAGACTTTAGAGTGCTAAAATGTGAAAGAGAAAAGATAACACAGGAGGCAATTTATGAGTAAGTCAGTTAGAACAAAGGAAGTAGATCATTTATTTGCAGCTATATTATCATTGGAAACAAAGGAAGAATGTTATACATTTTTTGAAGATGTATGTACCATAAATGAATTATTATCAATATCACAGAGATTTGAAGTGGCTAAGATGCTTAGAGAAGGAAAGACATATTTAGAGATTTCAGAAGACACAGGGGCATCAACAGCTACAATCAGCAGAGTTAACAGATCTCTTAATTATGGTAATGATGGTTATGATATGGTATTAAAGAGAGCCAAATATGATGATTAGCTTTGAGCAGTCTGGATTAGAAGATAGTATTTAATATTAAAGTAATTAACACTTCGCTTTTTGAAAATTCAGTTTCATAAATAAGGTCTTACCTTATACAAATTAAAAGCCTTAAATTTTGAATTAGAAACAAAATTTAAGGCTTTTAAAATACAGTTACACTAAATTCTACTATTTATCAGTTTTATTCTTATCACTCTTATTTTTGTCAGATTTATCTTTTGAGTTTTCCTCCTTTGGAAGAGAGTCAATCAACTTTTCGATAATCATTTTTCTTGCAAGGCATTCGTAAGTCAAAGTCGCAATTAGCGTAAGTGTCTGCAAATATTCTTTATTATCTTCATTATCCAAATTTGAAAAATAATCATTGGATTTTACGTACGCATCAATAATTGACTGATTATCATCAGTATCTTTCATATATTGAATAAATAATTTAAAAATTTCTTCAAGACTATTATTTCCATCATTAAAATAATCTTTAATTAATGGGGACAAGGCCGTATCAATATCATTAATTGAAATAATATTTTTAAGATAAAATATCATCATTAAAAGAATTAAATGGTCTTTGGAATATTTTTTCTTTTCGGGAGGTGGTAATAAACGACTTTTAGCATAATTATTAATCATGGTTTTTGTTAAGAGCTTGTCGTCGTCGTTACGTTTGCTTCCCTCAAATTTATTATTTAAATAGGTTGTTACCTGGTCCATATATAAATCAATGTTTGGTATATCGTCTATGTTAAATGAGTTAAAGTCGTTTAATATAGACTCAATTATTTTATCACTTTCCATATATACCTCCTTATGTACAAAAAATATTATAATACATAGTAATGAAAACTACAAATAAAATTTATTACAAATAGCAGAAAATATGTTCGATTTTTTTAGAAAATATGATATGATAGCAGAAGTATATAAAAGTTTGCCTAAGTGGAATATAAAAATAAGGAAAAAGGTATATTTATGAGCAGATATGATACATTAAATGATATGCAACAGATGGCGGTATTTCACACGGAAGGACCGTTACTTATTCTTGCCGGTGCAGGAAGTGGAAAGACTAGAGTGCTTACACATAGAGCAGCTTATCTTATAGAAGAAAAGGGTGTTTCGCCATGGAATATTATGGCAATCACTTTTACAAATAAGGCCGCATCAGAAATGCGTGAAAGAATTAACAACATAGTTGGATTTGGTGCTGATCAGATATGGGTAAGTACATTCCATTCTACATGTGTACGAATTTTGAGGAGATATATTGAATTTTTAGGATATGATAATAGATTTACAATTTACGATGCAGATGATCAGAAGAGTCTGATAAAAGATATTGTAAAGAGAATGAATTTAGATTCTAAATTTTACAAAGAAAGAGCTGTGGCAGGAAAGATTTCTTCCTATAAAGATGAACTCATAAGTCCTGAACGTGCGATAGAGATAACAAAAGGTGATTTGAGAGAAAATACAGTTGCTAAGATTTATCTTGAATATCAGGTTCAGCTTAAGAAAAATAATGCTTTAGATTTTGATGATTTGATTGTAAAAACAGTAGAATTATTTAAGAAATATCCAGATGTGCTGGATTATTATCAGGAAAGATTTAAATACATTATGGTAGATGAGTATCAGGATACAAATACAGCACAGTTTCAGTTGATTCGCCTTCTTGCATCAAAATATAGAAATTTGTGTGTTGTAGGTGATGATGACCAATCTATTTATAAGTTTAGAGGAGCGAATATTACAAATATTCTCTCATTTGAAAAATATTTTGAAAATGCACGTGTTATTAAGTTAGAGCAGAATTACCGCTCTACAAAGAATATTTTAGCTGCCGCAAATGGAGTAATTGCAAACAATCAGGGAAGAAAAGACAAGACATTGTGGAGTGACAATGAAGAAGGAACCCAGATTGATTTGTACCAGGCGGAAGATGCTTATGATGAAGCTAATATGGTTGCAAAAGAAATTAGAAAAAAAGTGAATGCAGGAGACTATAAGTATAGTGATTTTGCGTGTCTGTATAGAACTAATGCTCAGTCAAGAACATTAGAAGAAAAACTTCTTTTGGCAAATGTTCCTTATAAGATTATCGGCGGACAGAATTTCTATCAGCGTAAAGAAATTAAAGACATTTTGTGCTATTTGAAAACAGTAAATAATTCTACGGATGATATTGCTGTAGCAAGAATTATTAATGTTCCAAAGAGAGGAATCGGAGCTACTTCTATTGGAAAGGCGCAGGCATATGCAGTTGACCATGACATTAATTTGTATAATGCGTTAGAACTTGCATATATGAATCCTGAACTTAGCAGAGCTTCAGCAAAGATTAAGAAATTTACTGATTTTATTGAAGAATTAAGAGAGTACAGTCAGGAGCATTCAATAAAAGAATTAGTAGATAAGATTATTGAAGATACAGGATATGTGACAGAACTCGTTTTGGAAAATACAGACGAAAGCAAGGCAAGAATCGAGAACATAGAAGAATTGATAAGTAAGGTTGTAGAATATGAATCAACAACAGAAAATCCGGATTTGGCAGGATTTCTTGAAGACGTTGCTTTGGTAGCGGACATAGATAGTCTTGATGAGGATAGTGACTATGTGGTCCTTATGACCATACATAGTGCAAAGGGACTTGAATTTCCTAATGTATTTTTATGTGGAATGGAAGAAGGATTATTTCCGGGAATTTCAGCAATTTGTGCCGAAGACCAAAGTGAAATTGAAGAAGAAAGACGTCTGTGTTATGTTGCAATTACAAGAGCAAAGGAAAATCTTGTAATTAGTTATGCAAAGAGACGTATGGTTCATGGAGAAACAAGATATAATATTATTTCACGATTTATAAAGGAAATACCAACACAGCTTATTAATAGTAAAAATGTAACAGACAGAGTCGCAGCAGGACAGATTCCTAAGAAAGAGGAATTTGGAAATGCGAGCAGAGCAAGTCAGAATGCATTTAGAAATAAGCCATTTAAGAAAACTTCGTATGGTGAACCTAGCACAAAACCTGCATTTGGTAAATCATTTACAATTACAAAACAGCCGGTTGATTATGTAGTTGGAGACAGAGTTAAACATATTAAGTTTGGTGAAGGAACAGTGCTTAATATTGAGGATGGCCCAAAAGATTATCAGGTTACGGTAGCATTTGACAAAGCAGGTCAGAAAATTATGATGGCTTCATTTGCAAAACTCAAAAAACTGTAGTAAAAACAGCACTAAAATGATATACTATTCTTATGAAATATAACTTGTAATGAAAGGAGTACGGATATGGACGAATTAATCAAGGGAGTTAAGATTGGTAAGATTATCGGCAAAGAAGAAAAGAAGTCTGACGTAGTTAAGATAGTTGGAATCGTACTTGGAGTGCTTGCAGTAGTGGCAGCAATTGCCGGAGCAGCTTATGCAATTTACAATAAAATTACAGAAGATTATTATGATGACTTTGAAGATGATTTCGATGATTTATTTGAAGACGACGAAGAAGATGAAAGTGATTTTGTGGAAGAATAAATCGTTACACCATAGTGAATGGCAGGTCATGTAGATTTGTTTTTTAAACAATAACCGATGAATAAGTTAAGTCCACATATAACAATTGGAATGTATAGCATTTGACCGAATTGTGTATGTGGACTTATTTTGTAATGATGTTTGGGGCAAAAAAACCAAATTATGAGCAAACTCATGTGAGATTAAAAGTAGTGATTTTGATGCCTACGGATTGTTCCGTGCTATGCACTCTCACAATCCTATCCAATATTCGCATATCGTGGGAATTATCCCACTTTTATGCTCATATTGGGGTGGGTCACAAAGTCTTTCACTCACTTATGAGCAAGCTCATGTGAGTGAAAGACTTTGTGACCCTGGCATCATTAAAATATTAGCAGATAGAGGATAAATAGATGAAAAAAGGAATGGAATACCAGGGAGTGGTAGAAAAAATAGATTTTCCAAATAAAGGAACAGTAGATTGTGGTGAGGAAGGTGTAGCTTTAGTTAAAAGAACTATTCCGGGTCAAAAAGTAAGTTTTGTAGTTTCAAAGAAACGTTCAGGCAAATGTGTTGGACGTTTAAAAGAAGTACTTGAAAAGTCACCACTTGAAAATGCAGAACCACTTTGCCCACATTTTGCGGATTGTGGTGGATGTTCTTACCAGACAATGGATTACGAAAATCAGACTAATTTGAAAAAAGAAATGGTTAAGAATATTTTAGACGGAGTAATTACAAATAAGGATTATGAATTTGAAGGAATCCTCAAAAGCCCTGTTCAGTGGGAATACAGAAATAAAATGGAATTTTCATTTGGAGATGAATATAAAGATGGTCCTTTGGCATTGGGATTACATAAAAGAGACAGCTTCCATGATATTGTTACGGCAAAGGATTGTAAAATTGTAAATAAAGATTACAACAAAATTTTGACTTGTGTATTAGAACATTTTGCAGAAAGAAATGTAAAATTTTATCATAAAATGAGACACGAAGGATACCTTAGACATTTGGTTATTAGACGTGGTGTAAAAACAAATCAGATTATAATGAGTATTGTTACAACATCGGATGCAAACGGCGAGGCAGCGGCAGATTATAATATTTTAATTGATAAGTTATGTAAACTTGATTTAGAGTGCGAACTTAAAGGTGTACTCCAGATTATAAATGATGGTCTGGCTGATGTGGTTCAAAGTGATGAGACAAGAGTACTTTATGGTGAAGATGTAATTTATGAAGAATTATTGGGACTTAGATTTAAGATTTCAACATTTTCATTTTTCCAGACAAATTCTTTAGGGGCTGAAGTCCTTTATTCAAAGGCAAGAGAGTATGTTGGAAGCACTAATGATAAAATGATATTTGACCTTTACAGCGGTACAGGAACAATTGCACAGATTCTTGCTCCTGTTGCAAAAAAAGTTGTAGGGGTTGAAATTGTTGCAGAGGCGGTAGAAGCTGCAAAAGAGAATGCTGAATTAAACGGACTTAACAACTGTGAATTTATTGCAGGGGATGTGTTAAAGGTTATTGATGATATCAAGGACAAGCCGGATTTAATAGTTCTTGACCCACCAAGAGATGGTATTCATCCAAAGGCTTTACAAAAGATAATTGATTTCGGCGTAGACAGAATTGTATATATTAGCTGTAAGCCAACGAGTCTTGCAAGGGATTTAGTAATTCTACAGGAGCAGGGATACAGGGTTGAAAAAGCGTGTGCGGTAGATATGTTCCCGCAGACCGTTCATGTGGAGACGGTAGTACTGCTTTCCCACAAAAAGCCAGACGGACATATCAACGTAAAAGTTGAGTTTGGCGAGGGTGAGGGAAAACTTCCGCTTGATAATATCGCTAAAAGAGCCGAAGAATATAAGCCCAAAGAACGAGTGACCTACAAAATGATAAAGGAGTACATAGAAGCTAAATACGGCTTCAAGGTACATACCGCATATATCGCAGAGGTAAAAAGAGATTTAGGCTTGCCAATGTACGATGCTCCTAATGCGGTAGAGGAATTGAAACAGCCGAGGAAGCATCCGACACCAGAAAAGGTAGAAGCAATCAAAGATGCTTTGAAACATTTTGAAATAATTTAACTAATATAGTCGCCTGATGTTGCGCAGGCGACTTTTCTAGTTTAGGAAGTATGGAATTTGTTATATTTTATGTCCCAAATTAGTATTATTTTGTCCCAATATGTGATATAATACAAAAAAGGTAATTGGAGGTGCGCTATTGTGAAAAAACAAAATGTATTAAATTTGATAAAATATCATATTGAAAAAAATGAGAATGCATTTAGAAATGAGGCAGTAAGCATAGCGAAATATTTTGATGCTATTGGTGATTATCAGCTGGCTGAGTATATAATGAGTTTAATAGCAGAATCCAACTTGTATGTTCCACAGGCGAGTGATTTTGAAAGTGAATTTTTAAAACAGATAGATATTAGAGAAATGCAGCCATTGAATTTGCCAGTAGTAATATCTAATGATATAAAAGGTATTATTAATGCAGTTAATCATAATATTGGGATAAATAAGTTTTTACTTGAAGGACTGCCAGGTAGTGGAAAAACGGAAGCTGCAAAACACATAGCAAGGCTGCTTGGCAGAACCTTATATTGTGTTGATTTTGAACATTTGATTGATAGTAAATTAGGTCAAACTAATAAAAATATTGCCAGTGTTTTTGCTGAGATAAATATGATTCCATATTCAAATAAAGTTGTTATTTTATTTGATGAAATAGATGTGATTGCCTTGGATAGAGTTAATAGGAATGATGTGCGAGAAATGGGACGGGTTACTTCAACTATATTGAGAGAGTTTGATAGATTAACTGATTTAAACAAGGAAATAGTAATTATTGCGACAACAAATTTGTATTCCAATTTTGACAAAGCTCTAATTAGACGTTTTGATGCAGTGATTAATTTTAATAGATATAGTAAAGAAGATTTATTGGAAGTTGCAGAGTACTATTTTGTATCTTTTATTAAAAATTTTAAAGGCATTCCTAAAGATACCAGATTGTTTAAGAAAATATTGAAGGTATCGTCTGATTTGCCTTATCCAGGGGAATTGAAGAATATTATAAAAACCTCTTTGGCATTCAGTGATGCAAATATAGAATATGATTATTTGAGAAGGCTTTATAATTATTTGATAGGTAACTTAGAAGAAACAGATATAGAAGAACTTCATGCACAAGGATTTACGGTCAGAGAAATAGAAAAGCTCAAAGGAGAATCTAAAAGTACCGTATCCAGAAAATTAAGCAAGGGGGAAGAAATAAATGAATAATGTACTGGAATTAAAGGGAAAGCGATTTATTCAAGCCTCAAAAACTGGCAGCGGTGGCGGAGCATCCATGAACAGCAAAAAAATAGTAACAAGAGAGCAGTTACTTAGATTGATAGAAAGAATAAGTCAAATTAAAGAATTTTGGAAACAAGAAAAAAGACCTTTTGAGGGGATATTGATTAGTGTTCATTATAATAAAATAGTTGCAAAGAGTAATCGAATTGCAGGATTGTTTAAAGGAAAAGATTCTAATTATGCTATTGTGGGCGTTAAATTTAACAAAGAAAAAACGAAACATATTATTACGTACTTTCTTGATATGGAAGATTTGGATAAAAGTATAGAGTTGCTTTTAAAAACAAGTGATATAATTAAGGTAAAGTTTCAAAATGGAATAGATAAAGTTACTTTTGATGATAGAAAAAAAATAGATAAAATACCATTCTCTAAATTTTCAATAACAAAATCTACGTTTAAACAGGTAATCGCAGATGTTTCATATATTGAAGATTTTGAGGTGGAAATGGCAACACGCCAATTAAAACAAAGTATCATTACATTGTATAATACGCATACAGATACAAAAATGTTATTTGAAAATATTGGAATTGATATTTTAAAAAGTAGAATATTGGATAATCAGACGGTGTTTTTAGATGAAAACCAATTACAGATTTTATTTGAGAAAGCACCGTATCTTGTTTCTATGGCAACAGAGGATTTATCAGAATTATCTCCAGAAGACTTCATTCAGGAATATCAGCAAGGGACTCTGTATATGCCTTCTCCAACTATTGAGCCAACTGTTGGAGTAATTGATACGTTATTTGATAAACGTGTCTATTTTGGCGAATGGGTAGAATATCATGATATGGTTGATGATAATCTTCCTAAAAATCCAGATGATTATCGTCATGGTACAGCGGTGGATTCTATTATTGTAGATGGTGCAAGATTAAATCCTTGGCTTGATGACGGATGTGGCAGATTTAGGGTACGCCATTTTGGTGTCGCAATAGGTTCAAAATTTTCTTCTTTTACTATTACAAAACAGATAAAAGAGATTATTGCAAACAATAAAGATATAAAGGTTTGGAATATTTCGCTCGGAAGTAATCAAGAAGTTAATGACAATTTTATTTCTGCAGAGGGGGCTATATTGGATAAAATCCAATATGAAAATGATGTTATTTTTGTTGTTGCAGGGACGAATAAGCCTAGCGCTGATATTGAGAAAATAGGCTCGCCTGCTGATTCAATAAATAGTATGGTAGTTAATGCAGTAACTCAAAATGGTTTGTCAACTAAATATGCAAGAAGAGGATTGGCGTTATCCTTTTTTGCAAAACCAGATGTTAGTTATTATGGTGGGAGTGAAGAAAAATATATTAAGGTTTGTGAACCATTAGGGGAAGCAAATGTTGCGGGTACTTCATTTGCAGCTCCTTGGATTGCCCGAAAGTTGTCTTACTTGATGGATATTTTAGGATTGAATAGAGAAGTTGCAAAAGCGATGATTATTGATGCTGCAAGAGATTGGAATGAAAAGCCGACACCAGAAGAGGTTGCCTTATATGGACATGGTATAGTACCTATTAAGATAGATGATATTGTTCATACAAAAGAAGATGAAATTAAATTTCTGGTATATGATGTGAGTGAAAAATGGAATACATATAATTATTATTTTCCAGTTCCAATTAAAGATGACAAATATCCTTATATTGCAAGGGCAACAATGTGTTATTTTCCTATGTGTGATAGAACTCAAGGTGTTGATTATACAAATACAGAACTTAATTTACATTTTGGTAGAATTAATAATAAAGGGAAGATAGAGGATATTAAGGGCGATAAACAGAATCAGGATGTAATATTAGATAACGAAAAATATTTCCTTTTGGAGGGTGAAGCAAGAGAAAGATTTAGAAAATGGGATAATGTAAAATATATTGCAGAAAGACCAAAAAACAAAATGATGCCGAAGAAATCTTATGACAATAAAAATTGGGGAATGGAGATAAAAACAAATAACCGCTTAGACCCTAAAGATGGAATAGGGATTCGCTTTGGCGTTGTAGTTACATTAAAAGAAATCAATGGTGTCAATAGAATAGATGAATTTATTAAGAATTGTACTCTGAATGGTTGGCTGGTTAATAAAATTGATGTTCAGACAAGAGTTGATATTAATAAAAAAGTCAATGAGGACATTGAATTCGAGTAAATATAGTTGATATTTTTTGACAGAAAAATTTTGCTATAGAAAGCGTAAATTGAAGGACATTTTGTGGGGAAAGGGATGCACGAGCAGTATTAGTACTGTATAAATATTAGATATATTTCTGTGATTTTGTGGGGATATGTTTTGATTTGATACTCATGTTGAGACGGTAGTTCTTTTATCCCACAAAAAAGCCGACAGTTATATCCACATTGATGTGGAGTTTGGAGAGGGCGAGGGCAAGATTCCGGTAGATAGTATTGCTAAAAGAGCCGAAGCGTATAAGCCCAAAGAAAAAGTGACCTACAAAATGATTAAGGAGTACATAGAAGCGAAATACGGCTTCAAGGTACATACCGCATATATCGCAGAGGTAAAGCGAAATTTGGGATTGCCGATGTATGATGCTCCTAATGCGGTAGAAGAATTGAAACAGCCGAGGAAACATCCGACACCAGAAAAGGTAGAAGCAATCAAAGATGCACTTCGTTATTTTGCAGTGATATAAAACTTTACTTACAATCGAATATTTCTTACATAGCCGTTTATTCATTTATTTGAGTAAGCGGCTTTTTTCATCCCTATTTTTCGGAATAGGGATATTTTTTGTAGAAGGAGGAGGTTTATTTGAACACGCAAATCATCGCCATCGCCAACCAGAAAGGCGGCGTTGGCAAAACAACAACCTGTGCGAACTTGGGAATAGGTCTGGCACAGGCCGGAAAGAAAGTGCTTCTGATCGACGGGGACCCACAAGGAAGTCTGACAATCAGCTTGGGAAATCCGCAACCGGACAAGCTGCCATTTACACTGTCGGATGCAATGGGCAAAATTCTGATGGATCAGCCTATACGCCCCGGAGAAGGTATTCTGCATCATGCAGAAGGCGTTGACCTGATGCCTGCGGATATTCAGCTTTCCGGTATGGAGGTTTCTCTGGTAAACGCCATGAGCCGTGAAACGGTTTTACGGCAATATCTGGACACACTGAAGGGACAATATTCCCATATCCTGATTGACTGTCAGCCCTCGTTGGGGATGCTTACGGTCAATGCGCTGGCGGCTGCGAACAGGATCATAATTCCCGTTCAGGCAGAGTATCTGCCCGCCAAAGGACTGGAACAGCTTTTATCTACGGCCAGCAAGGTAAAACGGCAGATCAATCCAAAGCTCCAGATTGACGGTATACTGCTGACGATGGTGGATAACCGCACCAACTTTGCCAAAGAGATTGCTGCTTTGCTGCGGGACACCTATGGAAGTAAAATCAAAGTCTTTGGAACGGAGATTCCACACTCTGTCCGTGCAAAGGAAATTAGCGCAGAGGGAAAAAGCATTTTCGTCCATGACCCTGGCGGTAAGGTGGCAGAGGGGTATCGAAATCTGACGAAGGAGGTGTTGAAACTTGAAAAGCAGCGCGAAAAAAGTAGAACTGGCATCGGTAGATGATCTGTTTTCTACGGAGGAGAGCCGTGCCGATGCTCAGAGAGAAAAAGTAGTAGAAATCCCGCTGTCGGAACTGCACCCGTTCAAAGGGCATCCATTCAAAGTCAAGGATGACGAAGCCATGATGGAGACCGCAGACAGTATCAAGCAGTATGGCGTTCTGGTTCCGGCGATTGCTCGACCGGACCCGGAGGGCGGTTATGAGCTGGTAGCCGGACACAGGCGGCACAGAGCCAGTGAGCTGGCAGAAAAGGAGACCATGCCGGTCATTGTTCGGGATTTGGATGATGATGCCGCCACGATCATTATGGTTGACAGCAACCTGCAACGAGAAAGTCTGCTCCCCAGTGAAAGAGCATTTGCCTACAAGATGAAGCTGGATGCCATGAAACATCAGGGAGAGCGAGTTGATTTAACTTCGTCCCAAGTTGGGACGAAGTTGAGAGCCGATGAAATATTGGCTCAGCAGGCTGGTTCAAGCAGAAATCAAGTTCAGCGCTATATCCGTCTGACAGAGCTGATTCCTGAATTGATGGATATGGTGGATGAAAAGAAGATTGCCCTGAACCCTGCCTATGAGCTGTCCTTTCTCAAAAAGGAGGAACAGGTAGACCTGTTGGACGCGATGGACAGCGAACAGGCTACCCCTTCTCTTTCTCAAGCTCAGCGGCTCAAAAAATACAGTCAGGAGGGGCATCTGACCCTCGATATGATGCGTGTCATCATGGGTGAGGAAAAGAAAAGCGATCTGGACCGAGTGACATTTACCTCTGACACCTTGCGAAAGTATTTCCCTAAAAGCTATACGCCCCAGCGGATGCAGGAAACCATCATCAAGCTGCTGGAGGCATGGCAGAAAAAGCGTCAGAGAGATCAGGAACGATGAAAGGAGCCGCCTATGAGGGATATTTCAGCCCGTGAGCTGAAAGGACACAACATTCTCGCCGTAGAGAGGTTTTGGGATAACACCCGCTGGATGATTGAGTTTTCCGTCCTGCGTCCCAGCACAGCTTACGGCAGCCCCGGAGAGGAAATGCGGCTGTTTTTGACCGAGGACGGGTATCAGGCTGCCCTGCAAAGCCAGCAGCGCCGGGAGATTAAGATCAAGCGTTACGCTCGTGTGATTGAGGGACATATCCTCGATTTCAAACCGGGAAAACGCCGCCGCTCATAAACCCATACAACGAAAGGAAAGGAATGACTATGTGTACGGTAAAGGAAATTCAAGAAGCAATCCAGGAAGATTGCAAATCTCAGCATGACATGGATTCAACGGATATTGACCGAGTGATGCAAACACTTCCTTTCGCCCAGGAGGAGCCATTTACAGAGGCGCGTCCTCGAAAGCCGCTGTTTTGGTTCTATGCAAGAAAATTTGAAAAGTGTTGAACACCGCAATTCTTTGGAATGAGGATTGCGGTTTTTTTGTACCCAAAATTCGGAAGGAGTGAGGTCGATGGCCGTTTTTCGTATTGAACGGACCCGTGATTATACCGTGATGAGCAATCATCATTTACGAAATGCAAACCTGTCGTTAAAAGCCAAGGGGCTGCTTTCCATGATGCTGTCTTTGCCAGAGGACTGGAATTACACCACCCGTGGTCTTGCAAAGATCTGTAAGGAGGGCGTGGATGCCATAGGCGCTGCGTTGCGGGAATTGGAGGCTGCCGGTTACATTGTGCGGCACAAGCTGCGTGACCGGCAGGGACGCATCAGCGATACAGAGTATGTCATATACGAGCAGCCACAGCTTAGAAAACCGGATACGGATTCACCAGATACGGAAAACCCGTATATGGATAAACCGGATACGGAAAAGCCCGCAGAATTAAATATAGAGAAATCAAATACAGAAAAATCAATTACTTATGGATCAAGTACCGATTCCATTCCCTTCCGGGAAACAGCGGCGGCAAGACCGCCGGAACGGAAAGGAAGAGATGCGATGTCTGTCACAGAGATAGAAAATTATCGGGAATTGATTTTGGAGAATATCGAGTATGACTGTCTGAAGCAGCGTTATCCTCTCTACCTGGATGACCTGAATGAGATCGTAGAGCTGTTGGTAGAAACGGTCTGTGCCAGACGAAAGACCACCCGGATCTCTGGGGCAGACTTTCCTCACGAGATCGTGCGTTCCCGTTTTTTGAAACTGGACAGCTCCCACATCGAGTTTGTCATGGACTGTCTGCAAAAGAACACCACCCAGGTACGCAACATGAAGCAGTACCTGCTTGCGGTGCTGTTCAATGCGCCTACCACCATGAATAATCACTTCACTTCATTGGTCAACCACGATATGCACGCAGGCGGCTGGTAAAGGCCGCCTTTTATCATGCCAAAGGAGGCACGACATGAACCAGATGGAAATTTTCAAAAACCCGGAGTTTGGCAGTATCCGGGTCATCGAAGAAAACGGCAAATACCTGTTTTGCGGAATGGATGTGGCCGCTGCGCTGGGGTACAGCAATTCCCGCGATGCAATTATCCGCCATTGTAGGTATGTCGTGAAACGCGACGCACCTCACCCACAAAGCCCCGACCGCAAAATCAGTATGACTTTTATCCCCGAAGGAGATTTGTACCGCCTGATTGTTCACAGCAAATTGCCATCGGCAGAACAGTTTGAACAGTGGGTATTCGATGAGGTTCTGCCTACCATTCGCAAGCACGGGGCCTATCTCACAAGAGAGAAGCTTTGGGAGGTAGCTACTTCCCCGGAGGCTCTGATGAAGCTCTGCTCAGACTTGTTGGCTGAGCGTGAAGCAAATATTTCTCTGCGTAAGGAAAATGCACAGCTGGAGGGCAAAGCCGCTTTCTATGACCTGTTCATCGACTTAAAGCACAGCACCAATCTCAGGACAACCGCCAAAGAGTTGGATGTCCCGGAGCGCCGGTTTGTTCGGTTTCTGATAGAACGACGGTTTGTGTACCGCACAGCATCCGGCAATGTGCTGCCCTATGCCAATGTGAAAAATACGGGGCTGTTCTGTGTGAAAGACTACTGCAATCACGGGCATACCGGCTCCTACACGCTGGTTACGCCAAAGGGAAAGCTCTACTTTGCTCAGCTGCGGGAGATGATCTTGCTGGTCTCATAAGAACGGAAAGGAAGTGGGTTTTATGCAGGAAGGCAAAACAATCGGGCAGCTGATGGAGGAAATGCGCCAGAAAGCCGGGGCGCAGAACTATCACGGTCATGACTACATGGATCTCCAGCGATTTGCGGAGAACACCCGGCACATGATTATTTTTGATGTACTGACGCATGACTCCCCGGTTGGCTGGAAAGGAGAACGCACCCGCCTGTTTTTGTCAGATATAGGCTATGAAAAAGCTCTGGACAGTCAGGCAAATGGGCAGATCAAGATTCTCAGCCATGCAAAGGTCAGAAATGGAGATTTGTTTTATGACCACAAAGAACAGATACGATAGGAGGAATCCGATATGAATGAGGAAAAGAAAGTACCCTTTAAGTGGGAATATGGGGAAGAAACCATATCGCTGCAACTTGGAATGTATGCGAATAATCAGCGGCTTTATATCGGCATGATTACCCATACAGAAGATGGAGCAGAGGCGTTTGCAGATATGACGGTGAACCTACCAGGATATTCCCTGGACCCCGGAGAGGCGTTTATTTCCGGTGACATCAGCAAGGATTTGCTGCGATTCATCAAAGAGAACAAATTGGGGAAGGTGCTTCCCTATCAGGTTCAGTCCGGTTATGGAAAATATTCTGCTGTTGCCTTTGATCTGGAGAAGCTGAAGGCATTTGACCCCAAAGGTGTGGCAGAGTTCCGGAAAGAGTGGAATCTGCCGGATAAGAAGCCGGTAAAGAAAAAGAGCCGCGGGATGGAGCGATGAAAAAATACCTCCTCCGGCGGCTGGTGGTTCCGCCTTAGCAAAAAAAGAGATTCCCTGCAAACTTCGTGGAAAGGAGGCGAGAAAATGCAGGAAGAAGTGGAAAACAGAACTTTGACGCTGGTTGTCAGTGGAACAAAGTTTACCGGCAGAATGTTTAAGGCTGCCATAAGCAAGTACATGGCACATCGAAAGGAAAAGAAGCTGGAAAAACAGAGAAGCCGTGATGCGCCGGTTGTTCCGCATGGAAAACAGACTGTGAAGCAGCTTGTCGGGCAGAATCAGGGAATATCCAACATTGAGATCACAGACCCCTCTATCAAGGAGTTTGAGAAAATCGCCCGGAAATATGGTGTGGATTATGCGGTGAAAAAGGACCGCAGCAGTTCTCCGCCAAAGTACCTGATTTTTTTCAAAGGCCGTGATGCAGATGCTCTGACAGCAGCTTTTACAGAGTACACCAACAAAAAGGTCAAAAAGGCAACGAAAACAGAGCGCCCGTCCGTACTGGCAAAACTTAACCGGTTCAAAGAGATGGTTAAAAATGCTGTGGTGGATCGCACCAAGCGAAAGGAGCTGGAACGATGAAAAAGACATTGGACATCAAAAAGCTCATTTTGCTGAATATGCCGTATATCCTGATGGGACTGTTTGCTACCAATTTTGGAGAGGCATGGCGAATGGCACAAGGGGCGGATGCTTCAGAAAAGTTTCTTTCGCTGATTGCGGTTCTGCCTGGGGCGCTGCAAAGTTTCTGGCCAAGCCTGCATCCATTGGACTTGTTGGTAGGACTGTGTTGTGGAGGCAGTCTGAGGCTGGCGGTGTATCTTAAAAGCAAGAACGCCAAGAAATATCGACATGGTTTGGAATATGGTTCGGCCCGCTGGGGAACCCGTGAGGATATTACACCTTACGTTGATCCTGTATTTCAGAACAATGTGATTCTGACGAAAACGGAGAGCCTGACCATGAACAGCCGCCCCAAGGACCCCAAGACTGCCAGAAACAAAAATGTACTGGTGATTGGCGGCTCCGGTTCCGGTAAGACCCGATTCTGGCTGAAACCAAACCTGATGCAGATGCACAGCTCCTATGTTGTGACGGACCCGAAAGGAACAATTCTGGTGGAGTGCGGAAAAATGCTCCAAAGGGGTGCGCCCAAGCTGGGGAAGGACGGAAAGCCCATGAAGGATAAGCACGGCAAGGTCATTTATGAGCCGTACCGAATCAAGGTCCTAAATACCATCAACTTCAAGAAGTCCATGCACTATAACCCCTTTGCATACATCCACTCGGAAAAGGATATTTTGAAGCTGGTGACAACGCTGATCGCCAATACCAAAGGCGAAGGCAAGGCCGGAGACGATTTCTGGGTAAAAGCAGAAACCTTGTTGTACTGCGCGCTTATTGGCTATATCCATTATGAGGCTCCGGTGGAGGAGCAGAACTTCTCTACCCTCATTGAGTTCATCAACGCCATGGAAGTCCGTGAGGATGACGAGGAGTTCAAAAACCCCGTAGACCTGATGCTTGATGCACTGGAAGCCGAGAAGCCAAATCACTTTGCGGTGCGCCAGTATAAGAAATATAAGCTGGCCGCCGGCAAGACCGCTAAGTCGATTTTGATTTCCTGCGGCGCTCGTCTGGCTCCTTTTGATATTGCGGAGCTGCGCGAGGTTACATCCTACGATGAGTTGGAACTGGATACGCTGGGAGACAGAAAAACGGCTCTGTTCCTCATTATGAGTGATACGGATGACAGTTTTAACTTTCTCATTTCAATGTGCTACACCCAGTTATTCAACCTGCTTTGTGAAAAGGCCGACGATGTGTATGGCGGCAGGCTTCCGGTTCATGTGCGCTGTTTGATTGATGAGTGTGCTAACATCGGGCAGATTCCGAAGCTGGAAAAGCTGGTGGCCACCATCCGAAGCCGTGAAATCTCTGCCTGTCTGGTGTTGCAGGCACAGAGCCAGCTCAAGGCAATTTACAAAGATAATGCCGATACCATCATCGGCAATATGGATACTTCCCTCTTCCTGGGTGGCAAAGAGCCAACAACGCTGAAAGAGCTGGCGGCTGTTCTGGGAAAGGAGACCATAGACACTTACAACACCGGAGAGAGCCGGGGACGGGAGACCTCCCACTCGCTCAACTATCAGAAATTGGGAAAAGATATGACATACTTGTTTGTGAAGAGTTCAGTTGCCTTGAATTTCGCACGGACAGGGACACGATCAACTGGATTCTGAAAACTGAATACAGGAGGTCGTTACATGGAAAAACTACCCAAAAGAATCACAGAGAACGGCATAGATTATGTTCTCGCTGGTGACTACTACATCCCTGCTTTACGGCTGACGGAGGAATCCCGCCCAATCGGGCGCTGGGGGTGGCTGCACAAAGCCTATCTGGAAGAAACCCGCCCCGCCCTCTATTTAGGTCTTTTGCTTTCAGGAAATCTTTGGTCGTACCTTGCTGACCTGAATGAACAGGCGCAGGAACGCTTGGAGCTGGTTATCATGCAGATGAAAACAGCGGAGGGCGTGACGGAAGCACTAAAAGCCAGCGACCAGCTTGCGTGGGTACAGCACATGAACAGCATACGGAACCGGGCGGAGGAAATTATCCTCTCGGAACTTGTGTACGGAAAGGAGCCGCTATGAAATACCGTATTGAGCGCATGGAAGGTCAGCATTGCCATTTTGTAAATGGCAGGGTGGAGCTTCTCGCCTATTTGGAGCAGGCGCAGGCAGGAACGGTTACGGACATCCGCAAGGTTTACCGAAACGGTGTCACCGATTCCGTGATGGAAATATATCTGCCGTATGTCAGGGGCAGGAAATCTTTTTAAGCCGAAAGAAGAAAACCTTTACATTGAGAGCCATTCACCGGGCAATCCGGCGGGTGGCTTTTTTAGCGCCGCTTCCTGCCGCCATTCCATGCAGGCGGGATGGGGCTGCTCTTCCCACGCATACTTTGGAACTTCCTTGCGTGTTTGGACTTCCCCAGAATCCCCAGAAAAGAGGTAAATTCTTCGGAGGTTATCTTATCATAGGGGATTTCCATCTGGTCGCAGAATACCTGAATAAAGGCTTCCTCCCCGCTGGTTCCCGTCTGGATAAGCTGTGCAAACTTCCGCTGTACCTCCGCTACCGTGGGCTGCCGTTCATCGGCGGTTGTGGTATCGCTTGTGTGTGCCGTCTGGATGTCCTTTACAATCCGGTCAAGGTCTTTGTGGACGATGTGGTTGAAATAATCGTCACTGTCCACCTGCGCCACTTCGAGGGTGCGCATATAAAGGTCATCCTCCCCCGGCGCATAAGTTTCCATGACCGTCTGGCGGGCTGCTTCTAAGTCCATGTTGAGCTGACTGACACGCATACCGGCGATGCGGTCAACGATGATGGTGATGTCTGTCAGGAGCTTCGGGAAATCCTCATGGGTGGCGATTTCGCAGAGAAGCCGGTTGTTGATTCTCCCGCTTTTCAAAAGTTCTATCATACTGTCGTTTAAGTGCAGCGACTGGACTTCTATGTTCGGGACTTCCTTGTTTTCCGTCAGTCCCATCAGGTAATCGGCAGACACGCCATAAAAATCCGCCAGCGTTGCAATGGCAAACGGGCTGATGTCCTTATAACCGTCTCCTTCATATTTTGCAAGGGCAGACCGGGACAGACCGGTTTCATTTGCAAGCTGCTCTAAGGTCAGGTGCTTGTCCACTACTCTTAAATCCTTTAGCCGTTCCGGTATGGATAGCTTCACATACATAAAAATCAATCCCCTTTCCTCTTTAAAATCCGCTGATACAAGGATTATACCACGATTTCCATAAGCGTGGAAATATCCGGTTTCGGCGGATTTTTCCATCGTCTTGGACATACGGGGGAAGCCCCCTTTTTTCGATAAGATAGAGAGGTCAGAAGGAACCTTGAAAACAGAATGACCGGCTGCAAGCAGGTATGGCTCTGGGAGAAGTGCCGCCATGACAGGAGCGCACCAACAGGGACGATACGCCGGGAGACAACCTCCGGGCAGGAGCGGTTTGCAGGAAGAACGGCGGACAGGAACGATTGGCATAAAGGGAATCCGGGAGACGGAATCCCTTTCACACCGGGGCTAAAAAGCCCCAGAAAGAATGAGGTGCAGATGAAATTAAATATCAAAGAAAAGAAAGCGTTGTATGTGTTTGGCTGCCCCAGCCACAAAAACACGGTCACACGGTTGAAGCTGCTGGTTTCGCTGACCGTTGACCCGGAAGCGAAGCATGGGCTTTTGGAGCTTGCAAGGAAGATTGAGCGGGAAACCAGCGAGGAATGGTTTCCTGACTTTTACCACCACCTCCGCATGGAGATGGACGGTTACTTCCGTTGCAAACGCTGCCTGTGGATTGTGGAAGCCAGCACTGATTATGAGGAGGAGATGTATGAAGAAGCCGTCTAAGTATGAGAAGGAAACGATTGTGAATTTCAACGAAGCCGAACAGGAAGCTATCATTTACACATTCAATGCGGATTTGAAGCGGCGTCTGGCAGAGTTTTCCCAAAAATATCCGCTCCTGTGCCGATTGGAAAGAGCCACGCCGGAGGGAAGCGTGACCTATGTTCTGGATAAATCCCGTCTTTCCATCCGGCTGGTGCCGCCGTACAGCGAAGAACGACGGGCGGCGGCAAGGGCTTACGCAAAGGAACACGGCTTCCAGCCCGTAACGGTAGGGAAGAAAACAGCATGATTTGGGGGTGTTTTCGGTCAAAACGGCGTGTGTGGAACCGGTGTTTTTCCTGCGGGATGCCTAACCGGTATCAGACATCGGGGAAGCCCCGGACGGAAAAAATGCCAGTTCTGGGGGCACTTTGGGGACTGTCATGCAGCGGGCATGGATTCCGGCGAAAAATCAAAGTGCGCAGCACGTTTTGATTTTCTGATACCGGATGGGAAACCACCTTCTAACGTGGACGAGCGCAGCGCACCCACGTTAGAGGCGGCAGCGGATTAAGGGCGGCAAGCCCTTATCGGGTCAAGGGCGAAGCGCCTTGGCGGGTTGAGGGCGGCAGCCCCATCGGGTCAAGGGCGAAGCGCTTTGGCGGGTTGAGGGCGGCAAGCCCCATCGGGTCAAGGGTGAAACGCCTTGCCCAGCTAGAGTTGATGCCTGCGTCAATTCGTACTGGGTATTACCTGACGCAAAGCCACGCAGGTTCGGCAGCTTCGCAGCCCTCCCCCTTACGGGGGAAATCTTCAAACGGGAAGGAGGATTCAGGCTTGAAACTAACACGGCACAATGGGCGTTCCGGCAAAAACGGCACTTATAATCCCCGGCACAATGACCGCCGCTTCGATGTGGGGAACAGTGAGCATATTGACTCGGAACGGGCAAAGAAAAATATTTATTGGGACTGTTACCGGGGCTACACTACCGCCGGGAGCCGGGAGGATTCCTCCCAGCCGGATTGCAGCTTTGAACAGATTGAGCGGATGTATTACACGGAGCATTATTCTGATTTTGTGGATGCCCAGAACGCAAGGAATGAAAAGACCCGGCACACGGAGCGCAACCGCACTGTAGGAGATTTGCTGAAGAATAACAAAACCTGCCCGGAGGAAACCATCTACCAGATTGGGACGGTGGAGGAATCCGTCCCGCCAGAGGTATTGTTTCGGATTGTAAATGAATTTTACGGAGAGTTTGAACGGCGCTTCGGCTCTCATGTTCATCTCCTTGACTGGGCGCTTCATCTGGATGAGGGCACGCCCCATATCCACGAACGTCATGTATTCGACTGCAAGAACCGGTACGGCGAATTATGCCCCCAGCAGGAAAAGGCGTTGGAGGAACTGGGGATTCCCCTGCCTGACCCGGATAAACCGAAAGGCAAGCATAACAACCGCAAACAGACATTTGATTCCGTTTGCCGCACCATGCTTTTCGACATCAGCAGGCGTCATGGCGTCCATCTTGAGCAGGAGCCGTCCTATGGGGGACGGGAGTATCTGGAGAAGCAGGACTATATCCTGATGAAGCAAAAGGAAAAACTGGCGGCGCAGGAGCAGAAGCTGGAAGAACTGACATTGAAAATTGAGGATGTGGAGACGCTGCTGGACGATGTTTCCGATGCCGCCTATGACAAGGCGGTGGAGGTCGTGGCGGATGCCGTCCGGCTGGAAACCCATAAGGAGGACATCAGGCTGGTAGAGGAATCGAAAAAGTGGGTTCTTTCCCCGGAACGGAAAGCCCCGCAAAAAGAACGGGAATACGCTGCTGCCCGTCTGGATGGGGTTATCACGAAAATAAAAAGTACCATGCAGACCGCCTTTGCAAAAATCCAAAAAGCACTTATGCAGCCGGAAACCAAACAGGCAGGGAAAGAAAAAATCAAGGAAAAAGCAAGGGAATCCATCCGGGAGCAGCTAAAAAAAGCGCAGGAGGAAATGGCAAAACGGGAAGGCGTGCGCCGCAGACCAGAACGAAAGCAGCCGGATATGGAACGGTAGGGAGCTTTCTGTAGGATTGGAAGGAGGATTGAGCTTGGATGTATTTGAAGCGGTAAAGCAGGCTGTCACCACAAGGCAGGCTGCGGAGCATTATGGAATCCATGTAGGAAGGAACGGCATGGCGTGCTGCCCCTTCCACAAAGATAAAACGCCCAGCCTGAAAGTGGACAAACGCTTCCACTGCTTCGGCTGTCAGGCAGACGGCGATGTGATTGATTTTGCGGCAAGGCTCTTTGACCTGTCCGGCGTGGATGCGGCGAGACGGCTGGCGGCGGATTTTGGAATCCCTTATGACAGCCGGGGCAGGTCTTTGCCAAAGCCGGTAAAGCGGAGCATACCGGCGGAGCTTCGCTTTTTGCAGGCGGAACAGAAATGCTTCTGTGTGCTTAGCGATTATTACCATCTGCTGGGAAGATGGAGAACGGAACACGCCCCAAAATCGCCGGAGGACACATGGCATCCGCTGTTTGCGGAAGCCTTGCAGAAACAGGAGTATGTAGGGTATCTGTTAGACACGCTGCTTACCGGCGGTGCGAAAGAAAAAGCCGATATTATCATCGGGCACGGGAAGGAGGTGGAACGGCTTGAAAAAAGAATATCAGAGCTTACCGGCAGCCACAAGGAACGCACTGCAAGCCGCAGCCGACAGCCTGAGCGGTGACAAAACAGTTTCCGAAGTCCGGGATATGCTGGAAGTGACCCAGAAGGGGCAGACTGCAAACACGCCGGGAAATTACCGAACAGTATTCCTCCATGACCCGCTCTTAAAAGGGGCGTTCAGTAACAACCTGCTGACCGATCAGGTGGATATTGTGAAGCCCCTCGGCTGGTATCGGGACGGAAGCCGGCTGACAGACGTGGACATCCAGTATCTGGTTTTGTATCTGGAAGAACACTATGGTCTGACCTCGGAAAAGCGGATTGAAGGGGCAATTAAGGTCGCTGCCAACGAATACCGCTACCATCCCATCCGTGATTATTTAAACAGCCTTTCGTGGGACGGGACGGAGCGGGTGCGCTTCGCTTTGCACCGGTTCCTCGGCGCAGAGGTGAACGATTATAACTATGAGGTTCTCCTGCTGTTCATGTTGGGAGCCATTACACGGGTATTCAAGCCCGGCACAAAGTTTGAGGTCATGCTCTGTCTGGTAGGCGGTCAGGGAGCCGGAAAATCCACCTTTTTCCGGTTCCTTGCCGTCCGGGACGAGTGGTTCTCCGATGATTTGCGCAGGCTTGACGATGATAACATCTACCGCAAGCTGCAAGGTCACTGGATTATTGAAATGTCGGAAATGATTGCTACCGCAAATGCAAAGAGTATTGAGGACATCAAGGCTTTTTTAAGCCGCCAGAAGGAAACCTATAAAGCCCCTTATGAAGTCCATCCGAAAGACCATAAGCGCCAGTGTGTCTTTGCCGGTACTTCCAACACACCGGATTTCCTGCCCCTTGACCGTACCGGCAACCGCCGGTTTCTGCCTGTTCTGGTGCAGGCGGAAGCGGCAGAGGTTCATATTTTGGAGGACGAACCGGCTTCGAGGGCTTATGTCAGCCAGATGTGGGCGGAGGTTATGGAGGTTTACCGGCGGGGAGAAGGAAAGCTGAAACTAAGCGCAGGCATGGAACGTTATCTGAAAGAGCATCAGAAATTATTTATGCCGGAGGACACGTTTGCCGCCCGGATTCTAAACTTCCTTGACGGTTATGGAGGAAAGATGGTCTGCTCCCTGCAAATCTACTATGAGGGGCTGGGGCATCCGTCCTATGAGGAACCGAAACAGTATGAAATCCGGGACATCAATTCCGTAATGAAGAACTATGCGGCAGGCTGGAAAGCCTTTGAAAATCCCAGACATTTTCCTGCTCCCTACCACCGGCAGAAGGGATGGGAACGGACAGAGCCTGACAACGGAGGACAGGAAAAATCCGATTTTCAATTTTTACCGGAGGAAGAAGCCGTCCAGCTTGGGCTGCCGGAGGAATGGCTGCAAAGGGAAAAGGCGTAGCCGGTTGTCAGCCGGTTGCCGCCCCCGTTGTCAAGCCCGTTGTCAGGGGGAGAGCCTGCAAACGGCTTATTTTATGGCTTTTTTCCTTCTGACAACGAAAGCAACGAAAAAATCAGAAAAAAAGAAATCAGGACAGGAAACGGTATGCCGGGGATTGTGTACGGGGTTTTTAAATGCCCGTTGTCAGACTTCGTTGTCAGGCTCCCATCTGACCGGCAGACCGCACGCAGCACCCGGACAGTAACGCTCCGGGTTATTTTATGGAGGTAAATGCCTATGGCAGAAAGAAAGCAGAGCAACTACCCGGCAAAGGTGCAGGAACCGGAACGGAAATGCCGGGGTGTCCGGTTCATCGTCTCCCGTGAGTTTGCAGGCAGCCAGACCATGCAGCAAGCCTTTGAGCAGCTTATTGAGCGGCAGACCTGTGAACGGTTTGAGGAATGGATGGGGCAAAAAGCCAGTTAAAAGGCTGAAATCCGGCGAAAACAGTTGAAAGGACGGCGGGGGCATGGTATTATAATGGTATCGTGTCCCTGTTCGTAGAAGGAGAACACTATGAACAGGAATAAAAAAATAGTCAAAAAAATAACCGCCCTTTATTGCAGGATTTCCCTTGACGATGGCAACGCAAACGAGAGCATGAGTATTTCCAACCAGAAGCTCCTGCTCAAAGACTTTGCCGAAAAGAACGGTCTGCTCCCTTATGAATACTATGTAGATGATGGCTACACGGGGCGCAACTTCAACCGTCCTTCGTTTAAACGCATGATTGCCGACATCGAAGCTGGGAAGGTTGGCTGCGTCATTACCAAAGACCTTTCAAGGCTTGGCAGAAACTATATCGAAGCGGGCGGCTATATCGAAGTCTTTTTCCCAAAACACAATGTAAGATATATTGCCGTCACGGACGGCGTGGACAGCCTGACCCGTCAGGAAATGGACATCACGCCCTTTAAAAATATCCTGAATGATATGTACAGCCGGGATATTTCCAAAAAGGTGCTGGCTGGACGCATGACCCGTTCCCGTCAGGGTAAATTCTGCGGAGGTCAGCCGCCCCTTGGCTTGATGCGTGACCCGGCTGACCGAGGTCATCTGGTGCTTGACCCTCAAACAGCCCCCACAATCCGAAAGATATATGACCTTGCATTAAACGGCTGGGGCTGTATGCGGATTGCAAAACAGCTCATGGAAGAAAAAATCCCGATCACACGGGTAAAAAGCAATACGGACTGTGATGTCAACTATTATTCGTGGGGAAGCGCAAGAATCAGCCATATCCTTCGGAATCCTTTTTATAAGGGCGCACATCTGGTCTGCCGGACACATCAGAAAGGAATCCGCTCCGGCACCGTGGACATCATTCCCCGCAAGGAATGGGAAGTCATAGAAGGCTGCCATGAAGCCATTGTAAGCCCGGAGGATTGGGAGAAGGTGCAGGAACTGATTGACCGCCGCCCTCCCATCATGCAGGGGAATGCCTGCCCTTTTTACAACCTGTTTCACGGCATGGTTTACTGTGCCACCTGCGGCAAGTCCATGCAGGCTCGCTATGAGAAGGTCGGAAGGACGGGGAAAAACCGCTTCACCGGCAAGGAACGGGAGCCGATTGATAAGGCATATTATATCTGCCAGACCTATAACCGGCTGGGGAAGGACGCCTGCACCAGCCACAAGATAGAAGCGAGGGACTTATATAACCTTGTGTTGAAGGATATTCAGGAATTGGCAGAAATGGCGTTGAAGGATGCAGACGCTTTCTACCAGCGGCTGTGCAGCCGTATGGAACGGAGGTATTTGTCGGATGCTTCCGATATGGAGAAGGAACGGGAACGGCTGGAAAAGCGGAATCAGGAGATTGACGAAATGTTTTTAAACCTCTACACCGATAAGGCAAAAGGAATCCTGTCAGAGCAGCGTTTTCTAAAGCTGACGGCAGCGATGGAGAAGGAACAGGAGGAAAACCAGAGCCGCATCAAGGATTTGTCCCTTCTCCTGCACCGCTCTAACGAGCAGGAAAACGATGTACGAAGCTTTATCCGGGAAATCCGCCAATACGCAGCGATTCAGGAGCTGGACGAAACCGTATTGAACCGCCTTATCAGCCAGATTCTGGTAGGCGAAATAAACAAGGTTGATGGGGAAAAGGTTCAGGAAGTCAAAATCATTTATAACTTTGTCGGGGAAATACCGGCGGCACAATAACGACAGCAGCCCTTCTTCCATTCCGGGAGAAGGGTCTTTTTTCGGGCATGGAAAAAGCCGGGGCTTTTATTCTCCGGCTTCCGGGATAAATTCCAGATGTTCCAACGCATAGCGCAGAGCCATGCACATAAGTTCATTGCGGGAGCGGTCGCTTTTGGCTGACAGTTTATCAAATTCCTCCTGCAATTCCCTGTCTATCCGAAGCGTCATCACTACGGACTTATCTTCCTTTCTGTCCGGCTTCTTCTGCCTTACCACAAACTTATCTGCCACATTACACCTCCGTATTACAAATATGCAATCATTATAAACGATTTTGCTTGACTTTTATATATCACATGATAGAATACAAATATGTAATACACATTTATGATACAAGGAGGACAAAAGAATGAAAAGCGTATTGGAGCAGCTTTATGACGGGGAAATCTATCCAGCCGAACAGGTCAACGTCAGGACGGAGGGATACCAGCAAATGCGCCGGGAACATTACAGCCACTACGAGGATTTCATCGAACAGCTAAAAACGCTCAACCCGCCGCTTGACGAGCGTTTCATAGAGATTATGGACGAGCAGCTTGACGCACTCCCGCTTGAAACAGCAGAAACCTTTATTTTCGGTTTCCGGCTTGGGGCAAAGATTATACTGGAAGTGCTTGAGGACAGGTAAAAGAAATGAGAAAGACAGCCGTGGGTGGGAAGCGGCTGCCTTTTTTAGTAAACAAACGGTAAATTATGTGTTCCAATCAAAAACTAGAAAACCCTACATGATAAAGGCGGATTTGCTCTAGTCTTTTTATAATATTTACCTTCAAAAAAATAATCATTCAATCCCATCTGACGAAACTGAAACAGTTTCAGAAGTTAAAGCAAAAAGGAGAGGAATGTTATATTTGTATAATATGCCATTTTCATAATCTGATAACTGTATCAAAATTGTGTCTGTTCTTGTGGTTTCATCTTTAGGTATTGTGTAAGTGAACGAGTTTTTTTGTGTATTTGATACTGTTCCGTTCTCGGCAGATGCGGAATAACTCCACTCTGTTAAGTCTGTCGAAATAATAACAGTAACCTCCTTCTCTTTTCTAATTTCCAAAGATGTTTTGTCTATCTGTACATTAAATGGTGTAGAAGCTGATAAATCTGACAATACTTCAATATTTTCAAATTCGTCCATTGACACAGTATCTGCTTCAAGTGTGTGCGGTGGATTATTGCTTGTTGCTTTTTCTAAAGCACATCCAGATAAAAATAAACTTATAATTATACCGTAAAATAGATAAAACTTTTTTCGCACTTCAATACTCCTTTCAAAATAACAGAGGAAGTGAAATCATTAAACTACATTAAACAAAGCATTGAAAAGACCTACTAAAAATCTAGCAGTACAATCAATGCTTTGTTTTTTAATCATAGGGCATTAAAATTAGCACTTGTTAATTAGCATCTCTAGCATAACCTTTATTGCAGTTTGTGCATTTTCCATTGACCCAGTTATGTGTCATTTGAATCGTTTCCGTTTCATAGATAGTAGTGGCACCACACGTCAAACACTGACGGTAATTATACACATGACGTGTTGCGCACTTTTCCCAATCATCATATATACCCGGCATTTCATCTTCATACCCGTAATATCTGGGGCTGTCCCAGTTGTGGGTATGTGCTGCGAATACAGTCATCGGTGCAGCTACTATTCCAACAACCAATGAAAGTGTTAATACAATTTTTTTAAGTTTCATAGCTATCCTCCCTTTCAAATCCAAACAACTACTTACACAACTGATACGCTTTAATTATAACTAGAGATGTCAAAAAAATCAACAATTTTTTATTAAAAAATCATTTTTTTTTGGACATTGTGTAACAACTCGACCACGCCGGACTGTTACGTTTGAAAGGAGACTTGACTATTGAAATCGAATTTACCACTTGACAAGATGGCAAAGAGCTGATGAGCCAGGACGAGCTGGCAGTTATGGATGGCGGCAAGTGCATCTTGCAGTTGCGCGGTGTGCGTCCGTTTCTTTCAGACAAGTATGACATTACCAGACACCCTAATTTCAAATACACAGCTGATGCAGGCAAGCGAAATACCTTTGATATTGAAGCATTTTTGTCTGCCAGACTAAAACTCAAGCCTGATGAGGTCTGCGATGTATATGAAGTAGACACGGAGGGCGTGTAATACGGTTCCGCTGAGAAAGGAGTGATCGTATCTATTTGACGCAACTGCCTCTGTTGAGGCCATTGGCGTACAAAGCGGACAATCGCAAGAAAAATAATGAAAAAGGAGGACAGCCGGAATCATGCTCTCATAGATCGAGGGCAGATTGTTCCGGCTTTTGTGCGCTTATGAAACAAACCTAACTAATCATTCAAATGATTCCGGCTAATATTATTTATGGCATTTTTTGAACAGGCAATTACCGTTCTTCAGACTCTCGTTATCGCTCTGGGCGCTGGTCTTGGTATCTGGGGTGTCATCAACCTGTTGGAAGGTTACGGCAACGACAACCCTGGCGCAAAATCTCAGGGCATGAAGCAGCTCATGGCCGGCGCTGGTGTAGCCGTTGTTGGTATGGTTCTTGTACCTCTGCTCTCCGGGCTGTTCTCTGTCTAAGCGTTCCTGCATGAAATCCTTGCCGCTCCCGCAGCTTTGCGGGGGCGGCGGAAAGGAGGTTGACACCGTATGGATTTCTTACTTGAAGCCCTGACAAATTGGCTGAAAGAAATGCTGGTGGGCGGTATTATGAGCAACCTTTCGGGGATGTTTGACAGCGTAAACCAACAGGTCGCGGATATATCCGTACAGGTAGGACAGACCCCACAAGGATGGAATGGCAGTATTTTCAATATGATTGAGAATCTGTCAAACTCCATCATGGTGCCGATTGCAGGTGTGATCCTGGCTATCGTTATGACCGTAGACCTGATCCAGATGATTGCAGACAAGAACAACCTGCATGATGTGGATACCTGGATGATTTTCAAGTGGGTGTTCAAATCAGCTGCCGCCATCCTCATTGTCACAAACACATGGAATATCGTGATGGGCGTCTTTGATATGGCGCAGAGCGTGGTGGCGCAGGCGGCAGGGATTATCAATTCGGATGCGTCCATTGACATTTCCTCAGTTATGACCGATCTGGAACCGAGGCTGATGGAAATGGATTTGGGACCGCTGTTCGGACTGTGGTTCCAATCCCTCTTTATTGGCATTACCATGTGGGCGTTGTATATCTGTATCTTTATCGTTATTTATGGCCGTATGATCGAGATCTACCTTGTAACTTCGGTGGCTCCCGTTCCAATGGCTGCAATGATGGGCAAAGAATGGGGCGGTATGGGACAGAATTACCTCCGATCCCTGCTGGCACTGGGCTTTCAGGCGTTTCTCATTATCGTCTGCGTGGCAATTTATGCTGTGCTGGTGCAGAACATCGCTATGGAAGATGACATCATCATGGCAATCTGGAGCTGCGTGGGCTACACTGTACTGCTATGTT
Source organism: Eubacterium sp. AF17-7 (assembly GCF_003461285.1). Taxonomy (NCBI): domain Bacteria; kingdom Bacillati; phylum Bacillota; class Clostridia; order Eubacteriales; family Eubacteriaceae; genus Eubacterium; species Eubacterium sp. AF17-7. The sequence goes on from NZ_QTWU01000007.1 coordinate 66,959, forward strand.
TTACGCTGTTCAAAACCGGCAGTCTCGCCAAATCAGTCTTTCAGGCGCACTAAAACGGAAGGAGGTTTCCACATTGGCTTATGTACCCGTACCCAAGGACTTAACAAAAGTCAAAACAAAGGTCATGTTCAATCTGACCAAGCGGCAGCTTATCTGCTTCACGGGCGGAGCGCTTATTGGCGTACCGCTTTTCTTTTTGCTCAGAAAACCTACCGGAAACAGTGTAGCGGCTATGTGTATGATGCTAGTTATGCTGCCCTTCTTTATGCTGGCTATGTACGAAAAGCATGGACAGCCCCTGGAAAAGATCGTGGGCAACATTCTCAAAGTAGCTGTGATCCGTCCAAAGCAGCGACCTTACCAGACCAACAACTTTTATGCCGTATTAAAGCGGCAGGAAATGCTCGATAAGGAGGTGTATGACATTGTTCACCGCAATAAAAAAATGGCTACATCGGATGTTCGGAAAAACCGAGGAAAAAACTGTGCAGCCGGTAAAGACAAAGAAAAAGCTGTCCCGCGCCGATAAGAAGCAGATCGAAGCGGCCATTGCCCGCGCTAACCGCACGGACAAAAAAGGAAAATCTGCGCAGGACAGTATCCCTTATGAACGGATGTGGCCGGACGGAATCTGCCGCGTATCGGACAGCCACTACACAAAGACCATCCAGTTTCAGGACATCAACTATCAGCTCTCCCAAAACGAAGATAAGACGGCAATCTTTGAGGGGTGGTGTGATTTCCTCAATTATTTTGACAGCTCGATTCATTTCCAGCTGTCTTTTTTGAACCTTGCGGCATCGGAGGAGACCTTTGCTAACTCCATTTCCATCCCGCCCCAGAGGGACGCCTTTGACAGTATCCGCGAGGAATACACCACAATGCTGCAAAATCAGCTGGCCAGAGGTAACAACGGTCTCATCAAGACCAAATACCTGACCTTTGGTATCGACGCGGACAGCATCAAAGCCGCCAAGCCCCGTCTGGAGCGTATTGAGACAGATATACTTAATAACTTCAAGCGTCTTGGTGTAGCTGCCAGAACGCTGGACGGTAAAGAAAGGCTTTTTCAGCTTCATGCGGTATTCCACATGGATGAACAACTCCCGTTTCAGTTTGAATGGGACTGGCTGGCTCCTTCTGGTCTGTCCACAAAGGATTTTATTGCACCAAGCTCCTTTGAGTTCCGCACCGGCAAGCAGTTCCGTATGGGTAAGAAATACGGAGCTGTTTCTTTTTTGCAGATCCTCGCACCGGAGCTGAATGACCGTCTGCTGGCTGATTTCCTGGATATGGAAAGCTCGCTCATTGTGAGTATGCACATTCAGTCGGTGGATCAGGTGAAAGCCATCAAAACGGTAAAGCGGAAGATTACCGACCTGGACCGCAGCAAGATCGAGGAACAGAAAAAAGCAGTCCGTGCCGGATACGACATGGACATCATTCCATCTGACCTTGCTACCTACGGCAGTGAAGCGAAAAAACTCTTGCAGGATTTGCAGAGCCGCAACGAGAGAATGTTCCTTTTGACCTTTCTGGTGCTGAACACAGCGGACAATCCCCGTCAACTTGGCAACAACATCTTTCAGGCAGGCTCTATTGCCCAGAAGTATAACTGTCAGCTGACCAGGCTGGACTTCCAGCAGGAAGAAGGGCTGATGAGTTGTCTGCCTCTGGGTCTCAATCAGATTGAGATTCAGCGAGGACTGACCACCAGTTCCACAGCTATCTTTGTGCCCTTTACTACGCAGGAACTGTTCCAGAACGGGAAAGAAGCTCTGTACTACGGCATCAATGCTCTGTCCAACAACCTCATCATGGTGGACAGAAAGCTGCTGAAAAACCCCAACGGCCTGATTCTGGGTACGCCGGGTTCCGGTAAGTCCTTCAGCGCAAAACGAGAAATTGCCAACTGCTTTTTGCTTACCAGTGATGATGTTATTATCTGTGACCCGGAAGCGGAGTACGCACCTCTTGTTGAGCGTCTGCATGGGCAGGTCATCAAGATCTCACCTACTTCAACCAACTATATCAATCCGATGGATCTGAATCTGGACTATTCGGATGATGAAAGCCCGCTGTCACTCAAGTCTGACTTTATCCTCAGCTTGTGTGAGCTGATCGTGGGCGGTAAGGAGGGCTTGCAGCCGGTGCAGAAAACCATTATTGACCGTTGTGTACGGCTGGTTTACAACGAATATCTCAATGACCCAAAGCCGGAGAATATGCCGATTTTGGAGGACCTTTATAACTTGCTGCGGGAGCAGGAAGAAAAAGAAGCTCAATACATTGCAACGGCATTGGAAATCTATGTAACGGGTTCTTTGAATGTGTTCAATCATCAGAGCAATGTGGACATTGATAACCGGATTGTCTGCTATGACATCAAGGAACTGGGCAAGCAGCTTAAAAAAATCGGTATGCTGGTGGTACAGGATCAGGTGTGGAACCGCGTTACCATCAACCGTGCCGCTCACAAGTCTACCCGCTACTACATCGACGAGATGCACCTGCTTTTGAAGGAGGAGCAGACCGCCGCCTATACGGTGGAAATCTGGAAGCGATTCAGAAAATGGGGCGGTATTCCGACAGGTATCACCCAGAATGTCAAAGACCTTTTGAGCAGCCGCGAGGTGGAAAATATCTTTGAAAATTCCGACTTCGTGTATATGCTCAACCAGGCAGGCGGAGACCGTCAGATCCTCGCCAAGCAGCTGGGGATTTCCACACACCAATTATCTTATGTGACCCACTCCGGTGAGGGCGAGGGCCTGCTGTTTTATGGCTCTACAATCCTGCCTTTCGTGGATCACTTCCCGAAGAATACCGAGCTTTACCGCATTATGACCACCAAACCCCAGGAACTGAAAAAGAAGGAGGATGAATGATGATGAACCCCAACATTTTGAATAAAAACCCGCTGATGTTTTTTGACAGGGCGGTAAATGCCCAGCGCAGCCAGTTGCTTACGGTCATGGCCGATGCGGTAAGTGAGTGCCGCACGGCGGCAGATCAGGCAGCCGAACTGAATGAGACCGGTCAGGTGGGGCTTCTCCGTCTGGCAGAGGTCTGGAGCGCCATTCGTGCTAAAGAAGGTATGGGCGGCCTGATTCTGGAAGGAACAGAGGCGAAGATCCTGTCCGATGTGGTGGCACAGTTTTATGCCTACCTGTCCGGCTGTATGTTCAACGATCCTGTGGGAATGGCCATTTATGCAGAGCTGCACTACATGATGTCCTCCCTCATGCTGGGAGAATGGTTTGAATAAAGAGCCGCGCCTGCGCTTTACTGATGAGGAACGGTCTGATCCTGCACTGGAAAAGCCGATCCGTAAAGCGGAGAAAGCTGCGGCCAGAGCAGATAAGGCGCAGGCCAATATCCCAAAGAAAAAGGTCAGGCAGACGGTCATTGACCCGGATACCGGAAAAAAGACCTCGAAGCTGACCTTTGAGGACAAGAAAAAGCCACCTTCCAAAGTTTCTCAAGGAGTCAGGGAAGCTCCCGTCCATCTGGTCGCAGGCAAGCTCCACAAAGAGATCCGGGAAACAGAGCAGGACAATGTGGGCGTGGAAAGCGCCCACAAGTCCGAGGAAGCGGTGGAGACCGGCGCTTATCTGGTGCGGGAGGGCTATCGCAGCCACAAGCTGAAGCCGTACCGCAAAGCAGCCCAGGCAGAGCGTCAACTGGAAAAGGCAAATGTAAATGTTCTGTACCAGAAATCTTTGCAGGAAAATCCCCAGTTTGCCAGCAACCCTCTTTCCCGCTGGCAGCAAAAGCAGGCCATCAAAAGACAGTATGCCGCCGCCAAACACGCCGGTCAGACTGCCGGAAATACCGCCCAGGCTGCATCTAAAACCGGAAAAGCCGCAAGGACGGTAAAAGAAAAGGTACAGCAGGCAGGGGCATTCGTCATGCGCCACAAGAAGGGTTTCCTGATGGCAGGGGTTTTGTTCCTCATTACCTGTATGCTGATGAATACCATGTCCTCCTGCTCCATGATGGCGCAGAGCATCGGTTCCGTTCTCTCCGGCACCACCTATCCGTCGGATGACCCGGAAATGCTGGCGGTGGAGGCAGATTATGCAGCCAGAGAAGTCCAGTTGCAGGAGGAAATCGACAACATTGAAAACAGCCACCCAGGGTATGACGAGTATCGCTATGACCTTGGTATGATCGGCCATGACCCTCATGAGCTGGCAGCATTTCTGTCTGCCGTCTTGCAAGGTTACACCCGGCAGAGCGCTCAGACAGAGCTGGCGCGTGTGTTTGCAGCACAGTATCAGCTGACGCTTACTGAGGAAGTGGAGATTCGCTACCGCACGGAGACCTCCACCGACCCGGAGACCGGCGAGACCACCTCAGAAGAAGTCCCCTATGAGTATTACATTTTGAATGTGAAACTCACCAGCAAGCCCATTTCCGCTGTGGCGTCGGAGTTACTGACCCCGGAGCAGATGGAAATGTATCAGGTTTACCGGCAGACCATGGGCAATAAGCCGCTGTTGTTTGGCGGTGGTTCCCCTGACATGAGCAATTCCGAGGACTTGACCGGTGTACAGTTTGTAAATGGAACCCGTCCCGGAAATCCGCAGTTGGTGGAGCTGGCCAAGCGTCAGGTCGGCAATGTGGGTGGCTATCCTTATTGGAGCTGGTATGGCTTTGACAGCCGCGTGGAGTGGTGCGCCTGCTTTGTATCCTGGTGTTATAACCAGGCTGGAAAAAGTGAGCCGCGCTTTGCAGGCTGTGAGTGGCAGGGCGTTCCGTGGTTCCAGTCTCATGGACAATGGGGTGCAAGAGGCTATAACAATCTGGCTCCCGGAGATGCAATTTTCTTTGATTGGGATTTAGATGGGACAGCGGACCATGTGGGTATCGTGATCGGTACGGATGGCAGCCGTGTTTATACGGTGGAGGGAAATTCCGGCGATGCCTGCAAGATCAAAAGTTATGACCTGAATTATCAAAGTATTAAGGGCTACGGCCTGATGAACTGGTAACAGACTTTGTGGAAAGGAGTGAACGGTTATGGCAAAAAACAAAATTGAACGTATCGACCAGGAAATTGAGAAAACCCGTGAGAAGATTGCGGAATATCAGGAAAAGCTCAAGACCCTGGAAGCACAGAAAACGGAGGCAGAGAATCTGGAAATCGTTCAGATGGTTCGTGCGTTACGCATGACTCCAGCACAGCTGAACGCTATGCTTTCCGGTGGAATGAACCACGGCAGAGATACGGCACTGTCGGAATCAAATAATCAGGAGGCTACCGCTTATGAAGAATAAAAGAATTTGCAAAACACTTTCCGCCATTTGCCTGACAATGGTTGTGGCATTTGGCTTTACGATCCCTGCTTTCGCACAGGGGTCAGAACAGGCTCCGGCGGCACCGGCAGAGGATTCTACCAATGACAGCAATGTGATTGTGGAAGAAACAGAACCGGCACCGGCACTTACACCGGAGGGGAATGCGGCATTGGTGGATGATTTTGGAGGCAATAAGCAGCTTATTACTGTTACGACCAAAGCTGGAAATTACTTTTACATCCTGATTGATAGGGCGAATGAGGACAAGGAGACTGCTGTTCACTTTCTGAATCAGGTGGACGATGCAGACCTTGCGGCGCTGATGGAAGATGGAAAAACCAAAGAGGAGATGCCTGCGGTATGCAGCTGTTCAACAAAATGTGAAGCAGGGGCAGTCAATACGGCCTGCCCGGTCTGCGCAACTGATAAGAGTAAATGTACGGGCAAAGCACCGGAACCTCCGGCAGAAACATCGGAGCCGGAAAAGGAGAAGCCTGCCGGATTGAACCCGGCTGCGCTGGTCCTTTTGCTGGCTCTGCTGGGAGGTGGTGGCGTATTTGCCTACTTGAAGCTCGTTAAGAACAAGCCTAAGACCAAGGGCAATGACAGTCTGGACGATTATGATTATGGCGAGGAATGGGAAACCGAGGATGAGGAGTCGGACGAGCCGGATGCTGACGGGGGCAGCACAGAAGAAGATGACGAGGACAGCGTGAAATGACCCGATTCACAGACAGTCCCTATGAACGCATGATGACACGCAGGCCGGAGGGCGGGAAGGAAACTTCCCGTCCTCCTTCTTTACCCCACAGCCACCCCTGCTATGGTTGCGGGAATTATGGAAGGCCCTGCGTAGGTATCTGTCACCGGGAAATGTCCCGATGGCTCAAAGAGAGGAGGAACCATCATGGCTCAACATAAATTGGTAATTGCCGAAAAACCATCGGTTGCCCAGAGTTTGGCGGCGGTGATCGGTGCAACCGTCCGTAAGGACGGGTATCTGGAGGGCAACGGCTGGCGTGTCAGCTGGTGCGTGGGCCATCTGGCCGGTCTTGCGGATGCAGACAGCTATGACCCCAAGTATGCCAAGTGGCGATATGATGACCTGCCTATTCTGCCGGAGTATTGGCAGATGGTGGTGGGAAAGGATAAGAAAAAGCAGTTTGATATTCTCAAAAAGCTGATGAATGCCCCGGATGTTTCGGAGGTGGTAAATGCCTGCGATGCCGGACGCGAGGGCGAGTTAATCTTCCGTAGCGTCTATGAGCTGGCAGGTTGCAAGAAGCCGATGAAAAGGCTCTGGATTTCTTCGATGGAGGACTCCGCCATAAGGGAAGGCTTTGCAAACCTGCGCCCCGGTGCGGATTATGACGGACTTCGGGATGCTGCCCTCTGCCGTGCCAAGGCCGACTGGCTGGTGGGGATCAATGCGACAAGGCTTTTTTCCGTGCTGTATCACCGAACCCTCAACATCGGGCGCGTGATGTCCCCGACGCTGGCGCTTATTGTTCAGCGAGAAGCTGAGATCGACACCTTTCAGTCGATTCCCTTTTATACCGTGGCGCTGGAGCTACCCGGTCTTACCGTATTCGGGGAGCGCATGGCGGATAAGGTTGCTGCTGAGCAGCTGAAAGAAGCCTGTCAGGGTGCAAATGTCACAATCAAAAAGGTGGAGTGCAAGGAAAAGTCCGAAAAGCCGCCTGCCCTCTATGACCTGACTACTCTGCAAAGAGATGCCAACCGCCTGCTTGGATTTACAGCCCAGCAGACCCTGGACTATCTGCAAAGCCTGTATGAAAAGAAGCTATGCACCTATCCCCGTACTGACAGCCGCTATCTGACTGGCGATATGGCAGACAGCCTGCCGGTGCTGGTGAACCTGGTTGCCAACGCCATGCCGTTTTGCAAAGAAATCGCCATTACCTGTGATCCGCATACGGTCATCAACGATAAGAAAGTAACTGACCACCACGCAGTAATCCCTACCAGAAATCTCAAGGATGCAGACCTTTCTGCCCTTCCTGCGGGAGAAAAAGCGGTGCTGGAGCTGGTGGCCCTGCGTCTGATGTGCGCCGTAGCCCAGCCCCATATCTATTCGGAAACCGTTGTGATTGCAGCGTGTGCCGGTGGGGAGTTTACCACAAAAGGAAAAACAGTGAAGCACCCCGGATGGAAAGCACTGGAGGACGCTTATCGTGCCAAAATGAAGGATACAGAGCCGAAAAAAGAGGGCGTAGAGAAAGCCCTGCCGGAGCTGACCGAAGGACAGACCCTTTCGGTTTCTGCGGCAATCGTCAAAGAAGGCAAAAGCAGTCCGCCTCAGCACTTTACGGAGGACACCCTATTGTCCGCGATGGAGACTGCTGGAAAAGAGGATATGCCGGAGGATGCCGAGCGAAAAGGTCTGGGTACACCGGCCACCCGTGCCGGTATTTTGGAAAAGCTGGTATCTGCCGGTTTTCTGGAACGAAAAAAGAGCAGGAAAACGGTGCAGCTTCTCCCTTCCCACGATGCAGTTTCCCTTATCACAGTCTTGCCGGAACAGCTGCAATCTCCGCTTTTGACTGCCGAGTGGGAGTACCGTCTGGGCGAGATCGAGCGCGGGCAGCTTGCCCCAGAGGAGTTTCTGGACGGGATCAGCACCATGCTGAAAGATCTGGTGGGGACTTATCAGGTCATCAAGGGAACTGAGTATCTGTTCACTCCGCCCCGTGAGGTGGTGGGCAAATGCCCTCGCTGCGGCGGTGAAGTTGCAGAACTGCAAAAAGGCTTCTTCTGTCAGAATGATTCTTGCAAATTTGCAATCTGGAAAAACAACAAATGGTGGTCTGCCAAGAAAAAACAGCCGACCAAGGCTGTGGTGTCTGCACTGCTTAACGATGGCCGTGTCCGTGTGACGGGCCTATATTCGGAGAAAACCGGAAAGACCTACGATGCCGCTGTGGTTTTGGAGGATGATGGACAGTACGCCAACTTCAAGCTGGAATTTGACCAGCGGAAAGGAGGCAGCCGATGAAGCTCTCTTTAGTGGAACGGGAAACCATTCTCCTCTATAACCAGGCAGAACCAATGGCTGAGGTCTACACCCACGATCCCCGTCTGATGGAGAAGCTGGATCTGCTGGCAAAAAAGCACCCCGACCAGATCACCCGAAAGGACGCCCATAACTTTACCGTCCCCAAGCGGTGTGTATCAGTCCGGGAGCCATATAGCGCAGAACGCCGCAAAGCCGCCAGTGAGCGTGCGAAAGCTGCCGGATACCAGCCCCCTGTGAGAAAGTCCAGCAGTTAAAGGCACATGGCAGAGAATGTATTTGAAGCAGTCAAGCAGTCGGTCAGCACCAGAGATGCGGCAGCGTTTTATGGGATCGAGGTCAAACGAAATGGCATGGCCTGTTGTCCCTTTCACGATGATAAGAACCCCAGCATGAAGCTGAACGAGGAATATTTCTACTGTTTCGGCTGCGGAGCTACTGGCGATGTGATCGACTTTACCGCAAAGCTCTTTGACCTCTCCCCAAAAGAAGCGGCAGAGAAATTGGCACAGGACTTTGGCCTGATCTATGACAGTCAGGCCCCTCCCCGTAGGAGATATGTCCGGCAGAAAACAGAGGCACAAAAGTTTCGGGAGGACCGGCAGCGGTGTTATCGCGTACTGTCCGATTACTACTATCTGCTGAAAAAATGGGAGGCCGACAATTCTCCCCGGACACCGGAGGAAGAACCGCACCCCCGTTTTGTGGAAGCAATCCAGAAGAAAACCTATGTAGAGTACCTGTTGGACCTTTTTCTTTATGAAAGTGAAGAAGAACAAAAGGCATGGATTGCAGAACACACAGCAGAAATCACACACTTGGAAAGGAGATTGAAAATCATGGCTGAGAACAAACCCACCAACCGAGAGCGGCTAAGGGAAATCACAGATGGCATCGAGCAGGGGATCAAAGAACTGTTTGAGAGTGAAAAGTATATGCGCTATCTGTCCGTCATGTCCCGCTTCCACCGCTATTCGGTAAACAACACCATGCTCATCTATATGCAGAAGCCGGACGCTACATTGGTAGCCGGATACAATAAGTGGAAAGACCAGTTTGAGCGTCATGTAAAAAAGGGCGAGCATGGCATTACCATCATTGCTCCCACACCATATAAGAAGAAAATCGAGGAACAGAAACTGGACCCGGATACCAAGGCTCCGATTTTGGATAAAGACGGAAAGATCGTCACAGAGGAAAAAGAAATCGAGATCCCCATGTTTCGCCCGGTCAAGGTCTTTGATGTGAGCCAGACCGACGGGAAACCTTTGCCGGAGCTTGCTTCCTCCCTTTCCGGCAATGTGCCAAATTATGAGGCATTCATGGAGGCTCTGCGCCGCAGTGCGCCGGTGCCGATCACTTTTGAAGCAATGGCCGCCGATACGGACGGCTATTTTTCTGCCGATCATCAGAAAATCGCCATTCGTCAGGGCATGAGTGAGGTGCAGACGGTTTCGGCCACAGTACACGAGATTGCCCACAGCAAGCTCCACAATCAGAAAAAGATTCAGATTGCCAATGACGAGCAATATCAGGAGATCGAGCTGTTTGATAAACCCGGTCTGTTCTCCAATGGGCGGATTGCCCGTGATAATCTGCCGGAGGGCGTTTATTACTATGACCTGCGCGGTTCTGACTACGACCCCGGAGAGCCGGTCTGTGTAGAAGAACAAGTAGTTGTAAACCATGCAGGTTCCGTTCTGCTGACAGAGCCGCTGGAGTTGGCGGAAGATGGACGCCTGATGCTGACCGAGGAAGAAGGGCTGAATTTTGTTGGCGGCTTTTCTACCCTCACCCAGTTTTTGCAAGAACATAGGAAAGACCGCCACACGGAGGAAGTGGAGGCTGAAAGCATCTCCTACGCAGTCTGCAAATATTTTGGCATCGAGACCGGAGAAAACAGCTTCGGCTATATTGCAAGCTGGAGTCAGGGCAAGGAACTGAAAGAACTGAGAGCCAGTTTGGAGACCATCAACAAAACCTCCGGCACTTTGATCTCTGACATTGAGCGCCACTATAAGGAAATATGCAAAGAGCGTGGGATTGATCCCCATGCAAAGGCAGAGTCGGAAACCGCCCCGATAGAGCAGCCGACCGGCAATCTAACCTACTATGTAGCAGAGTGCATGGAGTTTCCAAACCTCGGAGAATACCACGATAACCTGTCTTTGGAGGAAGCTGTACGCATTTATCAGGAGATTCCGGCAGAGCGAATGAATGGGATCAAGGGCATTGGCTTTGAGCTGAAAGATGGAAGCGACTATGAAGGACCTTTTCCGATTTTGACCGGGCAGACCATTGACCTGGACACCATTCAGGCAATCGACTATTACCGTGATAATCCGTTGGTGCAAAAAGCGGTAAAGGAACTGGCTGCGGCCATGCCGGAAATGGAGGTGCTGGGAGCGGACGCCAACCAGCAGGAGGCTTTGTTTCTGATCAACGATACTACCTATCTTCATATCCAACCTTGTGACAGCGGATGGGACTACACTCTTTACGATGCTGCGTCCATGAAAGAGCTGGATGGTGGTCAGCTGGATATGCCGGAGCTTTCCTGCATGAAGGTAGTTCTCCAGATTTGTGATGATAACGATCTGGACAGCACTTCGCTCAGACGCGCTCCCTTGTCTATGGTTGAGACCTTGCAGGAAGCTGCTTATGAGCAGATGCAGGCAGAGGCAAGTCAGATGACCGCTTCTTCCCAGCTGCCGGAAGCGCAGGAGCAGGCACTGGATGAATACCCCATGCCGGATGAGCAGGTATCCACACCGGATATGCAGGAATATGGCTACTCCTATGATGGGATGCTCCCTGTTACCAGAGAACGGGCGCTGGAACTGGATGCCGCCGGTTTGACCGTCTATGTGCTGCATGAGGACAATACGGAGAGCATGGTGTTTGACCCGCAGGAAATCATGGATCATGGCGGTCTTTTCGGTGTGGACCATGAGGAATGGGAGAAAAGCCCTCAGTTCCACGAAAAGGTCATGGAGCGTCAGGAACATCAGCAGGAACGCGAACAGGCATTTCTCTCTCAGAACAGAGATTGCTTTGCCATCTATCAGGTGAGCCGTGACGATCCGCAGAATGTGCGCTTTATGAATCTGGATTGGTTAAAGTCCCATGACATTTCCATAGACCGCAGCAATTATGACCTCATTTACACAGCTCCTCTGAGGGAGTCTGGCACTGTGCCGGAGCAGCTGGAAAAACTCTATCAGCAATTCAATCTGGAAAAACCCGTGGACTTTCACAGTCCCTCCATGAGCGTCAGCGACATCGTTGCAATCAGACAGGACGGTAAGGTATCCTGTCATTACTGTGACAGCGTTGGTTTTACCCAGATCCCCGGATTCCTGCCAGAAAACCCGCTGAAAAATGCGGAAATGGCCCTGGAGGACGATTATGGCATGATCGACGGTATCATCAACAATGGCGCAAAAGAGCCTACGGTGGCAGAGCTGGAACAGCAGGCCCGAAGCGGTCAGCCCATTTCCCTCATGGATTTGGCTGCCGCTGCCCATCGGGAGGAACGGGAAAAGAAAAAGTCCGTCATGGAGCAGCTGAAAAGCCAGCCCAAGGCAGAACACAAAAAGATAGCGCCAAAAAAGAGTGCGGAAAGGGAGATTTGATATGGGAAACTTTACTTTTGAGGAAATGAACCTGATGTGCATTTACAATACCGGCAGCCGCACCGGACTGATCGACAGCCTGCGTGAGATGCGCGGCGAGCTGGCCCCGGAGGAAACCGAGCTGCGGGAGTTGACAGACAGCGCACTGGGCAAGCTCCAGGCCATGAGTGATGCCGAGTTTGCCGAGCTGGAGTTGTATCCGGATTTTGACCAGTAAACACCATAATCGCAGGGATGGGGTGGCAATATGCCACCCCACCTTTTTACCCCAAAACTGAAAGGAGGACAGAACACTATGCCAACCAAAGCTGAACTATATGCACAGATGGCGGAGAAGGTGACAACGCAGCTCACGGGGAGCTGGCAGGAATGGGCAGGGTTTCTCACCACTGCTTCCCGCCTTTACAAGTACCCGTTCCATGAGCAGTTGATGATCTACGCCCAGCGTCCGGACGCCACCGCCTGTGCAGAGTACGATTTGTGGAATGAAAAGATGGGCCGGTATGTAAGGCGCGGCTCCAAGGGAATTGCTCTGGTGGACGATTCCGGGGACAGGCCCCGCCTGCGCTATGTTTTTGATATTTCCGACACCGGAACCCGTGAACATTCCCGCACTCCCTGGCTGTGGCAGTTGGAGGAGCGCCATTTGGATTCGGTGCAGGCCATGCTTGAGCGCACCTATGATGTTTCCGGTGATGACCTTGCCGGACAGCTCACCGAGGTAGCCGGAAAACTGGCTGAGGAATACTGGACGGAGCATCAGCAGGACTTCTTCTATATCGTTGACGGTTCCTTTTTGGAGGAATATGATGAGTTTAACATCGGAGTACAGTTCAAGGCAGCAGCCACCGTCAGTATCACTTATGCTTTGATGTCCCGCTGTGGACTGGAACCGGAACGCTACTTCGACCACGAAGATTTCATGGCGATCTTTGATTTCAATACTCCGGCAACCATCGGAGCGCTGGGAACAGCGGTCAGCCAGATCAACCAGCAGGTGCTGCGGCAGATTGGCGTTACCGTCCGAAATTCAGAGCGCGAAGCCAACCAAGAAAGGAGCAAACAAGATGAACAATCCCATGACCTATATCCAGAACGGAGACTATCTGATTCCCGACCTGAAGCTGAGCCAGCAGCCGGAGAAACCCCTGGGCAAGTACGGCAGGATGAGGAAAACCTACCTGAAGGAACACCGTCCCATCCTCTACAACCAGATGTTGCTGAGCGAGAAGCTGTACCCGCACCTTCTGGAGATCGACGAGACCGCCCAGAGCAGACTGGAGCAGATGATGCCCCAGCTGACGAAGGAAGCGGGAGCCACCGAGGAACTGAAAGCCAGCGATCCCATGAAGTGGGTGGGGCTGATGAACACCTGCAAAGCTCAGGCCGAGGAAATCCTGATGGCGGAGCTTATCAACAGCTGACTCTAAACCTGTTCCTCTCCGAAGCGGAACAGATCAAATCCATAGATGAAGCAGAGAATGTAGCGCATACATCCTCTGCTTTTTCTTTTGCCCAAAATGACATCGACCATGTGCTGCGTTTGGGCGGCAATACAGACCGTCAAAGGGAGCGTGTGGTTGCAGCCTTTGAAAAGCAGAAAACCACCGCTGAGATTGCCGGGATACTGAAAACGCTGTACCACGGCGGTAACGGCCTTGGCAGTGTGAGCGCATGGTATGCCGAGGATGGTATCCATCTTTCCCATGGGAAGTCTGTCCGTTATGACAGGTCTGCCCAGGTCATTTCCTGGGAGAGTGCCGCAGAGCGTATCGGGGAGCTTTTGGAGAGCGGCCAGTTTGCCTCCAATGTGGAGCTTGCAGAAGTGGCAGGCTATGAACGATCCCTCCTTGCAGAAAAGCTCTGGTATCTGTATCACGATCTCAGTGAGGATGCCAGAGAAGCCGGATATTTGTCCTGCCTGTCAGAGATCAAAGGCAATGGTTTCCCGGAGGAGACCCGTCACCTGATGGAGCAGCTGAGTGAACCGGCTTTCCGCCAGACCCTCAAGGAAGAATACGCTGCCTTCTGGACTGCCTATCAGCAGGACCGTGACCTGTTGCGTTTTCACTATCATAGACCGAGGGAGATCTGGGGGAACCTGAAGGACCTTGACCTGCCCCGCAGGACCTTTTCTTCAGAGCTTTCCCAAGTGCCAACCGTCCAGCACTTTATTACCGAGGATGAGATCGACGCCGCCATGACCGGCGGAAGCAGTTTCGCCGGTGGAAAAGGCCGTATCTATGCGTTTTTCATGGCAAACCATACGGATAAGGAGAAAGTGAGATTCCTCAAAGACGAGTATGGCATTGGCGGACGCTCTCATGCCTTGTCCGGTGCAACACACAGCGGCGAAGATCACGATGGGAAAGGACTGCACTATAAAAAGCAGGACTGCCCGGATGTTCACTTGAACTGGGAAAAGGTTGCCAAGCGCATTACCTCACTTGTCCAGAAAGACCGCTATCTTACCGAACAGGAACAGGCGCAGTATGACAAAATCCAGTCTGAAAAGGAACTGGCCGAAGAAGATGCCATTCAAACACAGCAGCCGGAGGTGGAGAAAGAAACGCCAAAGCCTATCCTTCGGGAGCAGTTTGAGCAGTATAAGCCTGTGGTGACTGCCGCTATTTCCGAGGATGCCGCATACCGCAATGCCTGCGGGCATTCTGACCGTGAAAATGCTGTCATCGAGGGCAATGCCGCTGTGCGCCGTGCTGTTCTTGGTTCTAAGGATATGGAGCTGATCCGACTCTATTCGGATGTGCCGGAGTTCCGTCAGCGTCTGCACCGGGAAGTGATCGACGAGACCTATCCAAAGCTCCATGAGCTTCTGCGCCCTCTTTCTCAGGAAGATATTGATACTGTCCTTTGTGCATGGAACGGCAATATCGAGAGTAAACACGCTGTTGTCCGCTATATGAAAGACCATGCAAGAGAAAAAGATACCGCCGCATGGCTGGCTCAGGAATACGGCGGCAGTAACAGCAACAGCCTGTTCGTTGTCCGTGCCGGCAGCCCGGAGGAAACGCAGCTGCCCTGGCCGAAGGTACAGCGCAGGCTTGCCCAGCTCATTCAGGAGGAACGGTTTTATACCGAAGAAGAACAGGATCGTTTTGACAACATCGACCCAATCGCCATCCGGGAAGCTCTGGAGGAAAGAGGGATTGTCAACGGCCAGGTGGCAGACCCGGAAAAACTGGACAATGATCCGTTTATCCAACAGGTGAGGTCAGATGCAGAGCAGATCGCAGATGCCGAGACAGAGCAGACTTCCGAAGTTTCCATTTCCGATGAGGAATATGACGCAGTTCGCCGCCCAATTCCGCAAAGAACCTCCTATGACCCAGCCGCCCCGGTCTATGCCGTGGGCGATACCGTGTATATCGAGGATGACGCCTATCAAATCACCGAGCTGCGGGAGGACACCGTACAGCTTCTGCCCACCGGGATGGTATATCCCATCTACCGGGCAGAGCGCAAAGAACAGTTCGAGCAGCTGCTTCGGGCAGACCGCCGCAATGCTTACTATACCGAGTTTCTTCCTATTGACCCGGACAAGGCAGAACAAGACTTGCGGGATGTATTGGCTCATGGACTGATGGATGAAGCGGATAAAAAGCAGATTTCCACGCTGCTGCAATCCGGCAGGAGCAACAGCGAGATCGCCTACTGGCTGAGCAGAGCCTATTCCGGTGAGATTGAGACACTGAATCTGGAGACCGGCGATATTGTCGATTACCGTACCACGGCACAGGGCATAGAACTGGAAGTCATGGATGCAGAGGAAAAGCGTCTGGCTATGCTGTATTTCCGCTGGGATGAGGTTGCGCCTTTGCTGCGCGGGATGTATGCCCGTCAGCAGGACGGTTTTGGACAGGAACAGCCCCAACCGGCTACCGAATCCCCGACCTTCCATTCCGAGACCATGGCCGTCTATCCGGGCGATAAGAACAATCTGCCTTATGATGTGGTGGTGGAACGACTGCATATCGAGGAGCCGGAGCCGCCAGCCCCTGTGACTGAGCCGGAGAAAACCTTTGAGGAAGTGCTGGACGAACACCCGGTTTCCATTCAGGTCAATGGCCAGTGGCAGACCTTTCCCAATGCCAAAGCTGCCGAGGAAGCATCTTATGAGGAATACAAGGCTGACCTGCGCCGCAATGCAAAAAACTTCCGCATTACAGATGAGCATTTGGGTGAGGGCGGTCCGAAAGCCAAGTTCCAGGCAAATGTCAATGCGATTCGTTTGCTGAAAGAGCTGGAAGCTGCCGGACAGCAGGCAAGCCCCGAACAGCAGGAGGTTCTTTCTCGATATGTGGGCTGGGGCGGTCTCTCTGATGCGTTTGACCCGGAGAAACCGGCATGGGCTTTAGAGTATGCCCAGCTAAAAGAACTGCTGACCCCGGAGGAATATGCCGCCGCCAGAGGTTCCACCCTCAACGCGCACTACACCAGTCCCACGGTAATCCGGGCCATCTATGAGACCGTGGGCCGCATGGGTTTTGAGACCGGCAACATCCTGGAGCCGTCCTGCGGTGTGGGCAATTTCTTCGGTATGCTGCCGGAAGAAATGCGAAACAGCCGTCTGTATGGCGTTGAGCTGGATTCCATCAGTGGACGGATTGCAAAGCAGCTCTACCCCAAGGCCGACATCACCGTGGCCGGGTTTGAGACCACCGACAGGCGAGATTTCTATGACCTTGCCATTGGTAATGTGCCTTTTGGCCAGTATCAGGTTCGAGATAAAGCCTATGACAAGCTGAATTTCAGCATCCACAACTACTTTTTTGCCAAAGCACTCGACCAGGTGCGTCCCGGCGGCGTGGTGGCCTTTGTCACCAGCCGCTATACGATGGACGCCAAGGATTCCACCGTGCGCCGGTATCTTGCTCAACGTGCCGAGCTGCTGGGAGTCATCCGTCTGCCTAATGACGCGTTCAAAAAGAATGCCGGTGCCGAGGTGGTATCCGACATCATCTTTCTCCAAAAGCGGGATCGCCCGCTGGACATCGTGCCGGAATGGACCCAGACCGGACAGACGGAGGACGGGTTTGCCATCAACCGGTATTTTATCGACCACCCGGAAATGGTGCTAGGCAGACAGGAGCCGGTAAGCACTGCACATGGTATGGACTACACCGTGAACCCCATTGAGGGGCTGGAACTGGCCGATCAGCTGCACGATGCCGTGAAGTACATTCGCGGCACCTACCAGGAGGCCGAGCTGCCGGAGCTGGGCGAAGGCGAAGCCATTGACACCTCCATTCCTGCCGACCCCAATGTGAAGAACTATTCCTATGCCATTGTAGACGGGCAGGTGTACTACCGGGAAAACAGCCGTATGGTGCGCCCTGACCTCAACGCCACCGCCGAAGCCCGCGTGAAAGGTCTTGTGGGACTGCGTGATTGTGTGCAGGAACTGATCGACCTTCAGATGGATGCAGCGGTTCCGGACAGCACCATTCGGGAGAAGCAGGCGGAACTGAACAGCCTCTATGACAGCTTTTCTGCCAAATACGGTCTCATCAATGACCGTGCAAACCGTCTGGCCTATGCAGACGATTCTTCCTATTACCTGCTCTGTGCGCTGGAAGTCATCGACGAGGACGGTAAACTGGAGCGCAAGGCGGATATGTTCACCAAACGGACCATCAAGCCCCATCAGGCGGTGGCTGTGGTGGATACGGCAAGTGAAGCACTGGCGGTGTCTATCTCGGAAAAAGCCTGCGTGGATATGTGCTATATGAGCCAGCTTACCGGAAAAACAAAAGAAGAACTGGCCGGAGAACTGCAAGGCGTGATCTTCCGTGTACCGGGACAGCTGGAGCAGGACGGATCGCCCCATTATGTGACCGCCGATGAATACCTCTCTGGCAATGTACGCCGCAAACTGCGTCAGGCGCAGCGGGCGGCACAGCAGGACCCGGTTTATGCAGTCAATGTGGAAGCTCTTACCGCCGCCCAGCCCAAAGACCTGGATGCGTCGGAGATCGAGGTGCGTCTGGGCGCTACCTGGATCGACAAAGAGTACATCCAGCAGTTTATGTACGAGACCTTCAACACCCCGTTTTATCTCCAGCGCAGTATCGAGGTCAACTATTCGTCCTTTACCGCTGAATGGCAGATCAAGGGGAAATCTTCCGTATCCTACAACGATGTGGCAGCCTACACCACCTACGGAACCAGCCGTGCCAATGCCTACAAGATTTTGGAGGACAGCCTGAACCTGCGAGATGTCCGTATCTATGACACCATAGAGGACGCAGACGGAAAAGAGCGCCGCGTGCTGAACGCCAAGGAGACCACCCTGGCTGCCCAAAAACAGCAAGCTATCCGGGAAGCCTTTAGGGACTGGATCTGGAGAGACCCGGAGCGCCGCCAGACTTTGGTGCGCCAGTACAACGAAGAAATGAACGCTACCCGTCCCCGCGAGTATGATGGCAGCCATATCACTTTTGGGGGCATGAACCCGGCCATTACCCTGCGGGAACACCAGAAAAGCGCCATCGCCCATGTGCTGTATGGAGGAAATACCCTGTTGGCACATGAAGTAGGCGCAGGCAAAACTTTTGAGATGGTAGCTGCTTCGATGGAAGCCAAACGCCTGGGACTGTGCCAGAAATCTCTCTTTGTGGTTCCAAACCATCTGACCGAGCAGTGGGCGTCGGAGTTTCTGCGTCTCTATCCTTCCGCCAATATCTTAGTCACCACAAAAAAGGACTTTGAGACCCATAACCGAAAGAAGTTCTGCGCTCGTATTGCGACGGGTGATTATGATGCCATTATCATGGGACACAGCCAGTTTGAGCGTATCCCCATCAGCCGGGAGCGTCAGGAACGGCTTCTCTATGAGCAGATCGACGAGATCACCGAGGGGATTGCAGAGGTACAGGCCAGCGGCGGCGAGCGTTTTACCGTCAAGCAGCTGGAGCGTACCAGAAAGTCTCTGGAAGCCAGACTGGAAAAGCTGCAAGCCGAGGGACGAAAAGACGATGTGGTGACTTTTGAGCAGCTGGGTGTGGACCGTTTGTTTGTGGACGAGGCCCATAACTATAAAAACCTGTTTCTATATACAAAAATGCGGAATGTGGCTGGTCTTTCCACATCGGATGCACAGAAATCCTCCGATATGTTTGCCAAGTGCCGCTATATGGATGAGATCACCGGAAACCGTGGCGTGATTTTTGCCACCGGTACCCCGGTCAGCAACTCCATGACCGAACTTTACACCATGCAGCGTTATCTTCAGTATGAACGCCTGCAAGAACTGAACATGACCCACTTCGACTGCTGGGCTTCCCGATTTGGAGAGACCGTCACAGCATTGGAGCTGGCACCGGAAGGCACCGGCTACCGGGCAAGAACAAGGTTTTCCAAGTTCTTTAATCTGCCGGAGCTGATGAACCTGTTCAAAGAAGTGGCGGACATCAAGACCGCCGACCAACTGAACCTGCCCACCCCGGAGGTGGAATACCACAACATCGTGGCGCAGCCTACCGAACATCAGCAGGAAATGGTCAAGACCCTTTCGGAGCGCGCATCGCTGGTACACAGCGGAACCGTTGACCCATCCCAGGACAATATGCTCAAGATTACCTCGGATGGCCGCAAGCTGGGGCTGGACCAGAGGATCGTCAACCAGATGCTGCCGGATGAACCTGGCACAAAGGTCAATCAGTGCGTGGACAACATCATGCAGATCTGGCGGGATGGCAAAGCTGACAAGTTGACCCAGCTGGTGTTCTGCGACATTTCTACACCGCAGACAAAAGCTCCTGCAAGCAAGGCGGCGAAAACGCTGGATAATCCACTGCTTCACGCACTGGAAGGCGCCGTGCCTCTGCCGGAGCAGGAATCGGCCTTTACGGTATATGACGATATTCGTCAGAAACTCATTGCTCAGGGGATGCCTGCCGACCAGATTGCTTTTATCCATGAAGCCAACACCGAAGTGCGGAAAAAGGAGTTGTTCTCTAAAGTCCGTACCGGTCAGGTGCGTGTCCTTTTGGGCAGCACCGCCAAGATGGGCGCAGGCACCAATGTGCAGGATCGTCTGGTGGCACTTCATGACCTGGACTGTCCGTGGAGACCGGGAGACCTTGCCCAGCGCAAGGGCCGTATCGAGCGCCAGGGTAACCAGAATCCTCTTGTCCATGTGTACCGCTATGTGACAGAAGGAACCTTTGATGCATACCTCTGGCAGACGGTGGAGAATAAGCAGAAATTCATCAGCCAGATCATGACTTCTAAATCGCCGGTGCGTTCCTGCGATGATGTGGATGAAACAGCCCTCAGTTTTGCCGAGATCAAGGCTCTGTGTGCTGGAGATCCCCGCATCAAGGAGCGTATGGATTTGGATGTGGAGGTATCCCGCCTGAAGCTGATGAAAGCCGACCACCAGAGCAAGCAATATCGTCTGGAGGACCAGCTGCTCAAATACTTCCCGGAGGAGATTGAAAAGCACAAAGGCTTTATCAAGGGCTTTGAATCTGACCTGGAGGTTTTGGCAGCACACCCGCACCCGGAGGACGGCTTTGCCGGTATGGAGATTCGTGGAGACCTGCTGACCGATAAGGAGAACGCCGGTGCAGCCCTTTTGGATGCCTGCAAGGAGGTCAAAACCTCCGATCCGGTGCAGATCGGCAGCTACCGGGGTTATGCCATGTCCGTGGAATTTTCCGCTTGGAAACAGGAATATACGCTCCTGCTGAAAGGACAGATGACCCACAGGGCAACCCTTGGTACAGACCCTCGCGGAAATCTTACCCGTATCGACAATGCTCTCACTCAGATGCCCCAGCGTCTGGAGGCGGCAAAGGCACAGCTGGATAACCTCTATCAGCAGCAGGCTGCCGCAAAAGAGGAAGTCGGAAAGCCATTCCTTTATGAAGAAGAACTGACAAGCAAAAACGCCCGTCTGGTGGAGTTGGATACCCTGCTCAACATCGACGGAAAGGGGCAGGCACACACCGAGTCTGTTGTTGCCAAAAGCACACGGCCTTCGGTGCTGGATAACCTAAAACGCCCGGTGCAACCCCGCAGTACAGACAAGAAACCAAAACAGCATGAGGAGGTGCGATAACATGAATACTAACGATCTGAATACAGCTCTTTATGAAAAGATGGCTGCCGAACAGGACAAGTTCCGGGACTGGCTGAAAAGCCAGCCCCCGGAAGAAGTCTTAAACCATGCCTATGAGTACACCATCCGCGAGGACATCGTGATGGCAATGGAGGAGCCGGAGCTGACCGACGCCCAGGCCCAGGCACTTTTGGAATCTTCTTCGCCGCTGGCGGATGTGTACCGCTACTTTGAAAAGCTGGAGACCGGTCACATGGATGTGATCCGGGACAGCATTGAGAACCGTGCCGACGATGTGTGCAGAGCTAAAGAGGAACTGCGAACAACACCGATCTATCCCCATTCAGCTGCCTATGCGAGAGAACATGGGGAGCTGGAGCAGTACCGAGCTTCCAACAATGTAAATCGCCAATGCAAGGAGTCTATTGAAGCGGCGGTGCGGGAGCACTTCGACGGAATGTATCTCAGCCACGATGCGGCAAAGGGTGTGATCGAGACCTATGGCATGGAGCGTGTGTCCATGGTTCTGTCTAACACGGTCCAGCTTCAGGACTGGGATGGGCGTTACTCCCGACGCAACAAAGAATGGGCCAAGACCATTCCCAACAATAATCCCGAAACCGTCCGTTGTGGTTATGCCTTAAACAGCCACCCTGCTGTGCTGGATGGTTTTATTGATCTGGTGCGTGAAGAACAGCAGCGCAGCCGTACCCAGAGAAAAAAACTGGAACCGTCCCGTCCCTCAGTACGGGATAAGCTCAAACAGGAGCTGCCCGCCCATAAGTCTGCCGCCCCGAAAAAACGGGAGCCGGAGCGATAACCATGGCAAAGCGCAAGCGGGATGTGCCGGTTTTGTTTTGGGTGTCCGCAGAAGAACTGGAACTGATCCATCAAAAGATGCAGCAATACGGGACAGAGAATTTGAGCGCTTATCTGCGGAAAATGGCGCTGGATGGTTATGTGGTCAAGCTGGAACTGCCAGAGCTGAAGGAGTTGGTCTCCCTGATGCGCCGAAGCAGCAACAACTTGAACCAGCTGACCCGCAAAGTGCATGAGACCGGGCGGGTTTATAATGCTGACTTGGAGGATATATCCCAGCGGCAGGAACAACTGTGGGAGGGTGTGAAGGAAATCCTTACCCAACTCTCCAAACTTTCATAACAGGGATAGATACTCCATTTGCGGAGGGAGGAACGGCGTTTCTTCGCCGCACTTCCCTCCGCTTTTTCTTTTTGTCTGTATCCTTGTCTTTTGTCTGCCCGTACCGGATAATATGAGTAGAATAAGAAGCGTAGCAAAGGAGTGAAAACAGATGCTGACCTTTGAAAAGGTGCTGGAGATTTTTGCGGATTACCTAACCGCAGACGAGACCATAGAAGTTTATATCAGCCGCCATGGATGTGTAAGAGTTGAATTTGACCAAGATTTTCACTATTGCTCTGGCGAGGTGTGCCATACTCCCAAGGAACTGTTCAATCTCTTAGCTGATGATTACCGGACTTATGTGGAGATTGAACTGACCAAAGGCAGACGGGAGTTGACGGAAGATGATGAGAGAGAAGCGGATGCCCTGTGCAAACGGTATCTGGAGCGTTGGAGGGAGGAACTGGAATGAAGATTTTGAAATGCTTGCTGATGATTGTAACTGCACCGGTCATTTTGGTGTTGACGCTTTTTGTCTGGCTCTGCATGGGGCTGATCTACATATCTGGTCTGGTGCTTGGTCTGCTCAGCACGGTAATTGCTCTACTTGGCGTGGCTGTGCTTATTACCTATTCCCCGCAGAATGGTGCAATTTTGCTGATTATGGCATTTTTGATTAGCCCGATGGGGCTGCCGCTGGCTGCGATCTGGCTGCTGGGAAAGGTGCAGAGTTTGAAATTTGCGATCCAGGATTGGGTGTATGGGTAAATGATGTGAATATAATTTGGAATGAAAAAGAAGCAGGACAATGGGAGATGAGACCCAATGCCCTGCTTCTCTGTTTATTCGGAACGAACTGTAATATATTTTTGATTGCGACTTTTAGGTTTATCGGGAATAGTCATTTCTAATTGCCCGGATTCTAAAAGCGGATTGATATGCTTCAAGGTGAAGTTTCTTAAATCTTTGAAGCCGCAAAATACTGCAAGCTCTTTCTTGGATTTTGGTGTTGTGCAAAAAGCCAAAATCTGTTTGGATACCGTTGATAGTTCAATAACTTGGTGGGTAACTTGGTGGATAACTTGGTGGGCGTCACCCTCTAAGTTGTAGTTTACATTTTTCAAGATGACTCTGAAATCTGTCGCTGTTGAGGAAAATTCGGGCTTATATGCCTCTGTGTATCCAGGCAGCTTTTCGGTTTCACTGACGATTTTGCGTAGGCCACTTCCACGGCGTTCCATGTACTTCATGCGGTGGAACAGGTCAGCAATCACAGGGTTTCGTCGCATCGAACGGATACTGTAAATATCGTATTCCTGAATTGAGCCGCCGCCAAACATACCGCCCGGAGATGTGATTTCCACCCGATCATCAAACATATCAATATGGATTTCGCTGCCAAGTACAATATAATCACGATGGATAAGCGCATTAACAAGAGCCTCTGTCACAGCTCGTTCAGCATAATCTGGCTTGTCTACACGATACTGTGCCTCTTTGACAAAACGGACTTTGGAATTATTGCGAATAAATTCACTGCCGCTTTTCAGTAGATAAATCAGATTTCCTTCGTATTCTTTATCGTCCAGTGCATCATCAAAGATAGAGCCTTTTTCCAAGCCATTCCACCGGGTACAGAACATACGGGAGTTATAAACTGTGTGCTGATCGGTCATGAGCTTTCCGGCATTGGTCAAGACCCCATTTTTGTCAGCCAAACCGAAGGAAACATAATCGGATGGCTCAAAGCGGAGGCCGGTTCGTTCCAGATAGGTTGCCTCCAGGAGTGTGAAGCTGTAATCCTTTTTCACAGCTTCTGTTGTTAAGGTGTCAAAGGACTGATTGGTTCCCTTTAAGATCAGTTCATTTACAATGTAATCCGGGGCAATTACGCTTTCATTTCCAACACGGATATATGCTTCCATCACTCCGTCTGCCTTGTAATAATATGGGGTGCTGCGGCCGGGAGAAACCTCCAGAGCTAATAGATTTTTACCATCTTCCTGTAATGGTTTTAAGATAAACTGAGGTAATGGTGTGATACGTTCTTTGATTAAGCGGCTGATCGCTTCAGCATCCTTTTGAACATCGGACAAGCCGATAGGCTCCCGGTCATCGGAGACTCCGAAAAACAGAGTGCCGCCGATTCCATTGGAAAAGGCACTGACACTTTTTAACCAGCTTTTTGGCTTTTTTGTTTCGAGAGCAACTTTGAAATCACATTCGGTTGCTTCAGCAATGAGCTGTTCTATCATAGAAATCCCTCCTTTGAGGTTGTAGAATATTCTTTTTTATTATACCCAGCGGAGAAAGTTATTGCAACGATAGAAGCAAAGAGTTCAGCGAAAACAAAAATATTTATGAGAGGAGGACCTTCTATTATGGCAACTACAAGAATCATGCCGCTTCATGTCGGCAAAGGCCGCACAGAGAGTCGGGCAATCAGTGACATCATCGACTATGTGGCCAATCCAAAGAAAACAGATAACGGCAGGCTCATTACCGGCTATGCGTGTGACAGCCGGACTGCGGATGCGGAGTTCCTTCTGGCAAAGCGGCAGTACATTGCCGCTACCGGACGAGTGCGTGGTACAGATGATGTGATTGCCTATCATGTGCGTCAGTCCTTCCGCCCCGGTGAGATTACCCCGGAAGAAGCAAACCGGCTGGGCGTAGAATTTGCAAAGCGTTTTACTAAAGGCAATCATGCCTTTGTGGTCTGCACTCACATAGACAAGTCGCACATTCATAATCACATTATCTGGTCATCGGTCAGCTTAGAATATGACCGGAAATTCCGAAACTTTTGGGGCAGCACCAAGGCAGTCCGACAGTTAAGTGACACCATCTGCATCGAAAACGGACTGTCCATTGTGGAGAATCCGAAACCTCACGGAAAAAGCTATAACAAATGGTTGGGCAATCAGGCAAAGCCCTCTCACCGAGAGCTGCTTCGTGTGGCGATTGACAACGCATTATCACAAAGCCCTGCTGATTTTGAGGAACTTCTGAAGCTACTGCAAGAATCCGGCTGTGAGGTATCAAAACGAGGGAAATCATATCGCTTGAAGCTCCCCGGTTGGGAGAAAGCCGCCCGTATGGACAGCCTGGGCGAAGGATATGGATTGGAAGATTTGCGGGCAGTTCTCTTAGGAAAGAAAGCACATACCCCGCGAAAGAAAACAGTCACACAGGCAGAGCCGCCGAAGGTCAATCTGCTGGTGGACATTCAGGCAAAATTGCAGGCTGGAAAAGGTGCTGGCTATGCTCGATGGGCTAAAGTTTTTAATCTGAAACAAATGGCGCAAACCATGAATTACCTGTCAGAGAACAATCTGCTGGAGTATACGGTTTTGGAAGAAAAGGCTACGGCTGCCACGGCACATCACAATGATCTTTCGGCGCAGATCAAAGCGGCTGAAAAGCGCATGGCGGAGATTGCTGTTCTGCGTACTCACATCGTAAATTATGCCAAGACCCGTGAGGTCTATGTGGCATATCGTAAGGCGGGATACTCTAAGAAATTCCGGGAGGAACATGAGGAAGAAATTCTGCTCCATCAGGCTGCTAAGAATGCCTTTGATGAGATGGGCGTCAAGAAGCTGCCCAAGGTCAAAGAGTTGCAGACAGAGTACGCGAAATTGCTGGAAGAAAAGAAAAAGACCTATGCCGAGTATCGGCATTCCCGTGAGGAAATGCGGGAGCTTTTAACGGCAAAGGCCAATGTAGATCGGGTGCTGAAAATGGAGGTAGAACAGGATGTTGAAAAAGAAAAAGACCACGGCCAGCGGTAAGCTGGTCCTGGTCAAAAGCGTTCGCAGAACGCGCAGCCACAGAATGAAATTCTGTGTTCAAAGGGGCTTGGGGGCGCTGCCCTCAACAAGCAAGCAGAGAGGAAAATCACAAAGGGATTTTCTCCTCTGCGGGCCTGTGTGTATTAACACAGGCATTGCTTGCCTCTTTTCTCCGAAATTGAAAAGAACCAGTGAGAGAATCGTTAAATTTCACTCACTGGCTCAATTCATTTCAAATATCTCGGACAACTCTGTCAGTTCTTTCACCGTTTCTTGGGTGTGATGCAACAGGGTGTCACGCATTTCTGGCGGACAGCTGGAATAAAGCATTTTCATCTGATTGACACCTTCATCTTCCAGAGAAATATCTGGATTTATAAGCGTATCTAAAGAGATGTGCAGGACCTTTGCCAATGCTCTCAAAATCAAATAAGAAGGATTCATTTTCCCCTTTTCGATATTGGCGATTTGCTTTACAGAAACATGGCTCAGATCCGCAAGCTCCTGTTGTGTCAGGTCTTTTTTCTTTCTGGCTTCCCGCATTTTTTGCCCTAAAGCAGTTAAATCATCAATCGGCATAATCGTTCACCTCAATAATATTGTATCGTTCCGGTTTGATTTGAGGAATAACCTTATCATTCCGGTTTTTTCGGTACGATTATACCGATTTTTCTTTTTTGCAACATGGTTGCAGGCTTGTATTCTTCGAGCAATAGAAATATAATGGAATGTATTGCAGGAGGTGCAGAGATGGACTATATGACCCTAAAAGAAGCAAGTGAAAAATGGGGAGTTTCAATTCGGCAGATAAACTATTATTGCGCCGGTGGCCGTATTCCCGGTGCTGTGAAGGTGGCTACAATTTGGCTGATTCCGAAAGACGCGGAAAAGCCTGTGGATATGAGAACGAAGCAAGGAAAGGAGCAAAAAAATGCAAAAGATACTTTATGTTGAAGATGATTTGAGCCTGATTGATGGATTGCAATATACTTTGGAAGCAAGTGGATATATGGTGGACAATGCCAAAACTGTAAAGGAGGCTTTGGCCCTATTCCGAAAGAACACCTATGATTTACTTTTGCTGGATGTTACGCTCCCAGATGGCACAGGCTTCGATGTTTGCAAAGCGGTACGGAACAGCTCAACCGTTCCCATTATATTTTTGACAGCTTCGGATCAGGAAATCAGCATTGTCCGAGGACTTGATATGGGTGCCGACGATTATATCACAAAACCGTTCAAGCTGAATGAACTTCTATCCAGAATTAAGGCAATCCTGCGCCGTTCCTTGCAGTTTTCCAAAGCAGATACCTTTTTGGAAGCCAATGGTATTCGTGTAGATACGGCGGAACGGCTCGTTTGGAAAAATGATGAACCGCTTGACCTCCCGCTGGTGGAATACAAATTACTATGTTTGTTCATGCAAAATCCTAACCACCTTATGCCGCGAGAAATGATCCTGGATAGGATGTGGGATGGCAACGGAAACTTTGTGGATGACAATACCTTGTCTGTGTATATCCGGCGGCTGAGAAACAAAATTGAGGACACACCCAATCAGCCTAAATACTTGCTGACGGAACGAGGTATCGGCTATAAATGGGTCGTTGAGTGAGGACAAGGTATGGGCAAATTAGGGAAAGAAACAAAGAATCTACTGTTGGCAATCACCGTCATCTGCCTTATTTCATTTCTACTTGCCGCAGGACTTTCGTTTTTACTTGCAAAGGACTTCCAACATGAGATGTTGCTCCATGACTATGGTGTTTCCGGCTACCAGCTGAACCATGAGGATAAATTGCAGATTTCAGCTTTTACTGCTCACCCCAACGAAAGCGATATAGAACGAGGCAAAGAAGCGCTGGCCTCTATTGGATACAGTGAAGCAACATCTATGCAGCTATTGCCAACTGTTCGGGAATATCGAAATCAGACGATGCTGTATCTATTCTTGCTGCTGTTGTTTCTGTTCGGTATGGTATATCTGGTTCTGCTGTTTTATCTGCGACGCCAGCATAGAGCTATTGATGATGCGGGAAGTAAGATTCGAGAATTTTTGGATGGCAATTCTATGTCCAGAATTGAATGTTCCCAAACCGGTGATTGGTATAGCCTTTTCCATGATGTCAATGAAATGGCGACTATTCTCTCCGCCCATGCAGAGAGCCAGAAGCAGACAAAGGAGTTCTTACAGGACATCATTTCGGATGTATCACATCAGATTAAAACGCCGCTATCTGCTTTGAAAATGTACCATGAAATCATAAGCAGTCATAAAGGAGAAGCCGAAACGGTGGCGAACTTTTCGGAAAAATCTCAACGAGAGATTAAGCGAATGGAGAACGTTATTTATACACTGCTCAAACTGGCGCGCCTGGATGCGGGAATTATACAGATGGAAAAAGCAGAAGAAAATGTTTCCGCTCTCATGCAAGATGTTTTGGAACGATTTGAAACATGGGCAGAACAGGATCACAAAGAGATCACCCTTTCGGGTAAGGATGATATTTCTCTTAATTGCGATGCACTATGGATGTCGGAGGCGATTGGAAATATCGTCAAAAATGCTTTGGAACACACACAACCGGGCGGTCACATTTCGGTGCAATGGACACAATCACCCCTGTTGACTCAGATCGTCATTACAGACGATGGCAAAGGTATCCACCAAGAGGACTTATACAACATTTTCAAACGCTTTTACCGCAGCCGCTTTTCGTCAGATGTGCATGGGATAGGATTGGGCTTACCGCTGGCTAAATCTATTGTGGAGGCACATGGGGGAACTATTTCTGTAACCAGCACACTCAATGTTGGAACTACCTTCACATTGAACTTTTTCAGCCTTACAAATGAGTAAGATGCAGGTCACTTGGAAGTAAGCCGAAGGGGGTATGATGTGACCATAAGGAGGTACTGCGTATGAATATTCTTGAAGTACAGGACTTGTGCAAAACCTATGGAAAAGGTGAAGCAGCGGTTCAAGCGTTGCGTCATGCAACATTTTCGGTTCGCAAAGGTGAATTTATTGCCATTATTGGTGAATCTGGCTCCGGCAAAAGTACGTTGCTGAATGTTGTGGGTGCTCTGGACAAAGCCACTTCCGGCAAGGTCTGGATCGACGGTCAGGATATTTTCTCAATGCCGGAGAAAAAACTGACCGTGTTCCGGCGGCAACACATCGGTTTTATCTTTCAGTCATTTAATCTGATCCCGGAACTGAATGTAGAACAGAACATCACTTTTCCGTTGCTGCTTGACTACAAGCGGCCAGACCAGAGGTTTGTCAACGAGCTGCTGAATGTTTTGGGACTGACCGAACGCCGTCATCATCTTCCCAGTCAGCTCTCCGGTGGCCAGCAACAGCGTGTCGCTATCGGCAGGGCTTTGGTTACACGACCTGCACTGATTTTGGCGGACGAGCCGACCGGCAATCTGGACAGTAAAAATAGTCAGGAAGTCTTGGCTCTCCTGCAAACCATGTCGGCCAAGTACCAGCAAACCATTTTGATGATTACCCACAACAAAAATCATGCAAGTGCGGCAGACCGCATTTTCAATATGTCTGATGGTGTGCTGAAGGAGTTGGGGGCGAGCCGGAAATGAAACACTACCTCGACTTGGTTTCTATCTCCAACAAGGTTCACCGCAGGCAAAGCCGCATGACACGCATTTGCATTGTGCTGGCGGTTTTCCTGGTTGCAGTCATGTTTGGACTGGCCGATATGTATTTGAAAAGCATGACGGATGAAACCCGGCATCAAACTGGAGATTGGCATTGTAAAATCACAGCTATTGACGAAAAAACATCCGAATATATTGCTGCCCGCCCTGAAATAGACTTGTCTGGCTGGCAAGGCAACATTCCCGCAGAAATCGGCTGCACAGTGGCAGATCAGCCCGTTTCTGTTGCAGGGATTGACGAGACAATATTTTCTGAAATTTATTTAGGTTCTGTCCTTTCAGGTGAGTTCCCTGAGATAGCTGGACAGGTAGCTGTTTCATCTACATTAGCACAAACAGCAGGAATTTCGTTGGGAGATACTCTTGCTTTGAACTCTCCTGATGGGAGTACAATGCAACTGGCGATTACGGGAATTATGGATGATGATGCCGCCAATATGATCTCGGGAAGTGCCAGTGCAATCCTTTTGACACCTGAAGGGCTGTCAAGCATTCAAACTGCGGATCTAAGCGGCAACTGGCAGTATGTCGTTCGGTTCTCGCTGCTCACTAATGTTGGTTCCAGCATTGCTGATATTCAGCAGCAAAACGGCATATCTGATGCACAAATCACCCAAAATGAAGAACTGCTCAGTATGCTCGGGCAGCTACCGGGTTCCAATATGTCGCAGATATACACAATGGCATTTCTGCTTTCTTTGGTGGTAATGGGAACTTGTGTTATGATGATTTCCAGTAGTTTGAATAGTAATGTCAGCCAGCGCATGGAGTTTTTCGGTTTACTGCGCTGTTTGGGAGCCACTCGTCGCCAAGTATTGCGCTTTGTGCGCCGTGAGGCTTTACAGTGGTGCATTACCGCCATACCCATTGGTATCGGGTTAAGTATCGTGGTGGTTTGGGGACTGTGTGCAGTCATGCGGCAGCTCAGCACTGTATGGTTTGGTTATATGCCTATCTTTGGCATTAGCTGGCTAAGCATTGGTGTGAGCATTGTATTGGGACTTATTACCGTTCTATTGGCGGCTCGGACCCCCGCAAAAATGGCAGCAAAGGTTTCCCCATTGGAGGCTGTCACAGGCAATACACAGCAGGAATCCTCGTTCCGCCATGCGGCAAACACTCGGCGGTGGCATGTAGAGGTAGCACTTGGTATCCATCATGCCAAGGCCAAACGGCGCAGCTATATTCTGATGACAGGTGCATTTGCAATCTGCATCACCTTGTTTTTAGGGTTCTGTACGCTGGTTCCCTTTATGGAAAACGCATTTATGCCGAAAGAATGGTCGCCCGAGCTTTCCATTGTCAGTGACACAAATACTTGTTCCATTCCGGCGGATCGAAGGGATGCCGTAGTACAAAATTCCGCTGTTAGTCGAGTGTTTGGCAGAATGTTTGCTTATGATGTTCCTGCCCAAATTAGCGGCGCAATCCATAACAGCAATCTAATCTCCTATGAAGAAAATCAGTTCCGCTGGGCGCAAGATCAACTAATTGCAGGTTCTATAGATACTGTAACGAACACGCCGGGACAGGTCTTGTTTGTGGCAAACGCAGGAACAGAAGTGCAGGTGGGAGATACCATTACACTGACAATAAACGGGAAGGATCAAACAGTTACTGTAGGGGGTGTTTTGTCTGACAGCCTATTGGCTCGTGCAGAGAGAACGGAAACACTGATCTGCTCCGAGGAAACTTTTTCGCAGCTGACGGGTGAGACTGGGTATACTATCCTGGATGTCCAGTTCCGCTTTGGTTCTGATGAAGAAGATGTTGCCGAGGTTGAAGCATTGTTCGGTGAAGGAGTCACTTTCACTGATGTCTTAATCCAAGCACAGCAACAACGTGGCCTTTATTATGCTTTTGCAACATTGGTATATGGTTTTCTGTCAATCATTGTAGCCATTACGATTTTCCATATTATGAATACCATCAGCATGGGAGTTTCCGCCCGAACTCGTCAATATGGAGTAATGCGTGCCATTGGCATGAGTAATCAACAGCTTACACGCATGATTTCTGCGGAAGCTGCCTCGTATGCCATAAGTGGTGTCATATTGGGATGTATTTTCGGATTGCTGTTTCATTGGTTCCTGTACTCCAGCCTTATCACTCGCACATTCGGAAATCCCTGGAGTGTTCCGTGGCTGGAATTGTGCTTGATCATAGGCGTGATTCTCGCAACCACGGCGCTGGCTGTACGAGGCCCAGCAAGAAGATTACACGCTATGTCGATTGTGGAAAATATCAGCTCGCAATAAAATTATATGGCATACGGCCAATAGGCTAAATACTCATGTGGATTTGAGAGGTTGTCCCTCCGAGAAGATCGGTGTGGGCAACCTTTTTATTTATCTTACAGATAAGTAAGATGGAAGTCATTTGGAAGTAAGATTGATTCCTTAAAATCGAAACAAATAAAGATTTCCTGCCGGACGACGGCAAAAGAAAAAAAGCCGTCGTAGAGCAGACAATTTGACACGCCCATTTGAAACGGCGGCTTTGATTTTCAGAGCCGCCGTTTCTTTGCGTTTACACAATCCTATGACGACTTGCAGGGACACGGTAGCCGATTGGAGGTTATTTTGCCGTGTCTCGTTTGCTTTTTCAAAGCTCACATGATCTACATCAGTTAAAAAAAGCATTGCTCCTCCTCCGGGCAAGTATAACATTGCATCGGCATTATCGTTCCATGTAATTCAGTATAATAATGACTGTTCTTGGCGCGCCAGTTTTCCCTCACGGAAATCTGGCGTTTTTTGTTGCCATTTTTTCGGAGATGACCCGGTTGTCTGCCGGTGTCGGTCTCCGCCTCCATTCGATTCACCCGTCAATCACCTGTGAATCGAAATGGAGGTACATAATGAAGAAAATTAACCTTCGGGAACTTTATCCTAATGTTTATACAACAGACTTTTTTGTAGATGTGACAGAGGAAGTAATGGAGACTATTCGAGCAGCTGAACGTGCGGAAGCTGCGTATGAGCGAAAGATGTATCGCTATAAGGCGTACTACTCCCTGGACTGCGACAACGGCATTGAAAATGCGATTCTGATGAAGCCCCAGACACCGGAAATGCTTTTGGAGGAAAAGCAGCTGCGGGAGCAGCTCTATGCTGCTGTGATGGCTCTGCCAGAGAAGCAGGCCAAGCGGATCTATGCCCGGTATTATCTGGGTATGCGTGTGAGTGAGATCGCCACAGCGGAGGGCGTAGACCAAAGCCGTGTCCGTGATAGTATCCGGCGTGGTCTGAAGCAACTAGCAAAGTATTTTTAGGATAGAACTACAAATGGGGCGCAAGGTCTCAAAATGCTTCTGGCACAGGGCCTTGCGCCCTATTTGCACGCTTGTATTCTTCGAGCAAAGGAAATATAATAAACCATATTGGAGGGAAACTATATGGATTATATGACGCTGAAAGAAGCAAGTGAAAAATGGGGTGTTACCCCAAGGCAGATCAATTATCTGTGTACCGGTGGGCGTATCCCCGGCGCTGTAAAGATGGCTACCATTTGGATGATTCCCAAGGATGCAGAGAAACCGGCAGACCGCCGTTTCAAAAATACAAAAAAATAATCCTCTCGTGAGGTTTCTGTGACATTTGGATGCTACACTAAGAATGAAGGAGTGTGATACAATGCGAATTTTAGTAGTCGAGGATGACCGACTTTTGAATAATACCTTGTGCTATAATCTGGATACTGCGGGCTATGCCGTGGACTCTGCATTGACAAAATCAGCAGCCAGCAACTTTCTGACCAAGCAGGACTATGACCTGATCGTGCTGGATGTAAACCTGCCGGATGGGAATGGCTTTGATTTCTGCCGTGAGGTAAAGGAGCGTCGGCCGGATACGGCGGTGATCTTCCTGACCGCAAACGATATGGAAAGTGATATGCTCAAAGGATATGAGCTGGGCGCGGAGGACTATGTGACCAAGCCATTTCCTATGAGCGTCTTTCAAAAAAAGCTGTCCGTGGTGCTGGGGCGGTTGGCGAAACAGTCTGGAGGCGATTGCTATGAGGATGGTGCGCTGTCCATCAATTTCTCGGAGATGACTGCTTCCCTGTCCGGTAAGCCGTTGGTGTTCACTCCGTTGGAATACCGGCTGTTGAAAATACTGACCAAAAATCCGCAGAATGTTTTGACCAGGCAGGTGCTGCTTGAAAAGCTGTGGGATGCCGATGGAAACTTTGTGGATGAACACGCCCTGACTGCGGCCATCAGCCGGGTGCGGAACAAAATTGAAACAGAGGGATGCCAGTACATCAAGACGGTGTACGGCATGGGCTATATGTGGATCGGAGGGGCATCGAAATGAATATGCGAAAACTCTCCATCAACAAAGCCTGTATCCTTTTGGGAACGCTTTTGCTGCTGGCGGTTGGTGCAGTCTGCGCCGCTGTTTATCTGCTGACCCAGAATATAACCGCTGTCCGGTGTGTGTTCCTGTTCAGTCTCTTTGTACTGCTCTGCGTTATCTTCTTTGTGGCTCTGATCCGCCGGAAGCTGGTTCGGTTCTCCGATGCCTTTTGTGGTCAGATGGATGATATGCTCTCCGAAAATATGCAGCCGAAGCAGACGACCTGCGAAGAAAGCCTGTTCTACAAAATCAACTATCGGCTGGGGCGGCTGTACGAGGTCATGCAGGAAAATAAAAACAGCATCGCAAAGGAACGGACTGACCTGCAAGAGCTGATCTCTGACATCTCTCATCAGGTCAAGACCCCGATTGCCAACTTGAAAATGATCAACAACACGCTGCTTGAAAATGAGGTTCCTCCGCAGAAGCAAAAGGAATTTCTGACAGCCCAGGCCAGCCAGCTTGATAAGCTGGGCTTCCTCATGCAAGCCATGATTAAAACCTCCCGACTGGAAACGGGAGTCATTTCGCTGGAGCAGAGACAGCAACCGGTTTACGATACCCTTGCCGCTGCCCTAGGCGGGATTTTGCTCAATGCCGAAAAGAAAAAGATAGATGTGCAGGTGGAATGCCCGGAGCATTTGGATGCACGCCATGATAGAAAATGGACAAGCGAAGCCCTGTTCAACATTCTGGATAATGCTGTGAAATACACCCCGGCAGGCGGGCAGATCCGTGTGTCGGTGGAAGGCTGGGAAATGTATGTGAAGATCGACATTGCCGATACCGGCATCGGCATTTCAGAGCAGCACCAGGGGACGATTTTCAAGCGGTTTTATCGGGAAGATGTGGTGCATGATGTGGACGGTATTGGAATCGGTCTGTATCTGGCCCGTGAGATTGTGACCTTGCAGGGCGGTTATATCCGGGTAGCGTCTGAGGTTGGGAAAGGCTCAACCTTTTCTGTTTTCCTGCTCCGAAAGTAGAGTAAGCACACCCCGAAAATTGAAATGTCACAGATTCGTGACATTTGGGGCTGAATTTAGCGGAAATTTTTTGTGGCTCGTGACATTTCTGTGAGGTTTGGTCGTTACAATGGGTTTATCAAAAAGAAAGGATGGTATTCTCTATGAGCATTTTGCAAACGACTGAACTGAAAAAATATTATGGTGCAGAGCCGAACATTACCAGAGCCTTGGATGGTGTGACCCTCTCTATTGAAAAAGGAGAATTTGTAGCTATCGTAGGAACCTCCGGCAGTGGTAAATCCACGCTGCTGAACATGATCGGCGGATTGGATGTGCCCACCTCCGGCCAGGTGGTCGTGGATGGCAAGGAGCTGTCCAAACTCAAAGACGAGGAACTGACCGTTTTCCGCAGAAGAAAGATCGGCTTTATCTTCCAGAACTACAATCTGGTACCGGTGCTGAATGTCTTTGAAAATATTGTGTTGCCTGTGGAGCTGGACGGAAACAAGGTAGACAAGAAGTTTATGAACGAAGTAGTGCAGATGCTGGGGCTTGAGGATAAGCTGAACAATATGCCCAATAACCTCTCCGGCGGCCAGCAGCAGCGCGTAGCCATTGCCCGCGCCTTGGTGTCAAAGCCCGCTATTGTCTTGGCTGATGAACCCACCGGCAACCTGGACAGCAAGACCAGCGCCGATGTGCTGGGGCTTCTGAAAACTACCAGCCAGAAATTCCACCAGACCCTCGTAATGATTACCCATAACAGTGAGATCGCCCAGCTTGCCGACCGCATTATTCGGATCGAGGATGGTAAGATCGTGCAGTAAAGGGGGGCGGGACTATGAATGACATTCTATTTGGCAACAATAATTCCAAAGTAATTACCAAGCTATCCAAACGCTATTTCAAGAAGAATAAGGTACGCAATCTGGCTGCACTGCTGGCAATTATCCTGACTGCTTTCCTGTTTACCTCTATCACTTCCCTGGCGTTCAATATGGCGTCCTCCATCCAACTCTCTCTGCAAATGCAGAAAGGCAGCAAGGCGGATGGCACTTTGGGGTATATGACGGAGAAACAGTACGAGCAGCTTGTAAACAGCGATTTTGTGGACCAGGCAGGACACCGGCGTATCATTGGCTATGCAAGCAACACTTCCAGCCATTCCATTGAAATCAATTATGAAGATAGTGTGCAGCAGGAACTGACCTTCTGTGTGCCTACCCACGGAGCTGCACCGGAGAAAGCGAATGAGATCGCCACTACGGATTTGGCGCTGAAGGCGCTGGGTGTAGAACCTGAGATCGGCGCAGAGGTTCCGTTAGAATTTGAACTGCGGGGGAAAACTTATCATTACGATATGGTGCTTTCCGGCTGGTGGGAAGCAAGCAATGACTCTGTGAG
The DNA here is from genome assembly GCF_003461285.1 of Eubacterium sp. AF17-7. Taxonomy (NCBI): domain Bacteria; kingdom Bacillati; phylum Bacillota; class Clostridia; order Eubacteriales; family Eubacteriaceae; genus Eubacterium; species Eubacterium sp. AF17-7. The sequence goes on from NZ_QTWU01000007.1 coordinate 103,371, forward strand.
CGTTGCGACTGTTTCAGAGCAGTTTATAAAAGAAAATCCCGATGTGGTTCAGAACACTTATGCGGTAGACCATGTAATGTCCGGCGTTACTTTTTCCGATGTCGTGCTGAAGAATAAAGCAAATGTTCAGCAGCAGTTGAATGAGTTCGTTTACTCCATTGGCGGCAATCCAGAGGATATGGGCGCAGACAATTTCATTCTCGCCTCCGAAAATCAAATGTCCCAGGGATTGACTTCATCAGAGTCCATCGTGCCTGCTGTTGTATTTATCCTGATGTTTGTCGTGTGCGGATACCTGCTGATCTACAATATCTTTGATATTTCCGTGATGCAGGATGTTCGTCAATACGGTCTGCTGCGGACGATTGGAACTTCCACACGGCAGATCAAGAGCATTGTGAACCGTCAGGCGGTCTGGCTCACGCTGATCGGACTGCCTATTGGTCTGATTGCCGGTTTCTTTGCCGGTTGGGTGCTGCTTCCTATCGTGACAGAGATCATTAACCTTGAATACTCTATGGTGGGTACATCCGTATCGACCTCGCCCCTGATCTTTGTTATTGCCGCTCTCTTTACAATTTTGACCGTGCTTATCAGCACCCGGAAGCCTGCAAAAAAGGCGGCAAAGATTTCTCCTCTGGAGGCGATCCGCTACACCGAGCAGAACGCCTATAAAAAGAGCAGTGCCAAGCGTACCAATAGAGTAAAGCTGTCCCGCATGGCCTTTTCCAACCTGGGGCGCAATCGTCGGCGTTCAGCGTTTATCATTATTTCCCTGCTTCTGTGCATCGTCCTGTTTAACTCTATCATCATTGTGACGCAAAGCCTTGATGAAGAAAAGTGGGTAAACCGTGTTACCAGAACAGATTTTAATGTCTATAACTCCGCCGCATTTAATGTAATGGAGGGCGTTCAGCACCATGAAGATACGCTCTCACAACAGGCAGTGGATCTGATTGCCGGACAGCCCGGAGTTGAGGATGAACGCTATCTTTACCGAAATACAAAAGACGATAGAAATGTGCTGGTTGACTATGGGTTTGAAGATTTAAGCGGTATAGAGCTATTCCATGAGGAAGAAGGCGTTGTAAATCAAAGCTATCAGGGATATAGCCTGTACACAAGTTCTGATACCGAAAGGCGCTATTTTGGTAATGTGATGGGAGCCTCCGAGAATTTCTGGGCGGATATGCGTATTTTTGAAGGCGAAAAAGATGCCGAAACCTTAACGCAGAAAATGGCTACCGGAGAATATGTCATTATTGGTTGCCCCATCGACAAATTGACAGAGGAACCAAATAACACTCCGCTGACCGATCAGTTACAGGTCGGGGAGAGCATTTCCTTCTACAAGGATGGGGAACTGGTCAAAACCAGCACCATCCTTGCAAAAGCGATTCTCGTGGGAACAGAAACAGAAACGCCCACAGGCACTACCGCTCAGGCACACATCGCCGGTGATGCTCCTTTTGTATATCTGCCGGACACTGTATTCAAGGAAATCTATGACGCTCCCACGCTTCTGACTTATGGATTCAATGTGGAGGAAGCCTTGCAGCCGCAGATGGAAGAATTCTTGAGCAGCTATGTGAGCGAAAATACTTCGGTTGCCTATACTTCCACCAAGCTGTTGAAAGAGCAACTTGATTCGGTCCGCAGCATGATTCTGGTTATCGGCGGTTTGATTGGCTGCATCATGGCCTTTGCGGGACTGATCAACTTTACCAACATGATTATTACCAACATCATCACCCGCCGCCATGAGTTCGCTACCATGCAAAGCATCGGTATGACCGGCAAGCAGCTTCGCCGCCTGATGGTCTATGAGGGCATCTATTATGCCGCCGGCGCAGACATTATTGGCGGAGCAGCCGCAGCGGTCCTGGCAGTCACGGTGCTAAAGAGCGCATTAAATGGCCCCTCCATGTGGTTCTTTACCCTGAACATTACATTGGTTCCTGTTCTGGTCATTGGTGTGCTTTATCTGCTGCTGGCTGCGGTCATTCCGCTGATTGTTCTCCACTTCTTTAACAAGGGAACTGTGGTGGAACGGCTGAGGACTTCGGAGTAACGGCAGAGATTGCTACAATAAATAATCATAAACCTATTGAAAGCCGGGAGGAGGCATTTCCTCTCGGCTTTCCTCAAAAAAATTGAAATCTCACAGATTGGTGAGATTTCAGCTTGTTATTTTGTCGAAATGGCGTATGCCCGTGACATTTCTGTGAGGATTGCCTGTTAAAATAAAAGAAAAGTGAAAAAGTTGCCGCACGATGGCAAAAGAAAAAAAGCCATCGTACAGCGACTATATTGTTATGCACTTTGCAACGGTGGCTTTGAAAAAATCAGAGCCGCCGTTTCCTTTCGTCTATCTAAAATGAACGACGACCCTACACCCTGCAATCTGGTACGGCGGCACATAGGAGGATGCCGCCATGTCAATTTTCGTCATTCACAATAGCCATGAGTTACACCAGCTAAAAAAAGTCTTGCCCCTCCTCCGGGGGAGTATGACTATCTATCAGTATTATCGTTCCATCTAAATCAGCAGAATAGTAGGTATTTTTGTCGCGCCAATTTCCCATTACGGGGAGTTGGCGTTTTTTGCTTTCGATTTTTCGGGAAGGCGTCCGAAGTATGTCGCTGCCGATCCCCGCCTCCTTTCGATTCACTCGTCAACCGCCCGTGAATCGAAATGGAGGTACATAATGAAGAAAGTCAATCTTAGGGACTTATATCCCGATGTTTATAAAAACGATCATTTTGTAGAAGTAACAGAAGATGTGCTGGAGACGATCCGTGCCGCTGAGCGTGCAGAAGCTGCTTATGACCGGAGGATGTATCGCTATAAAGCGCATTACTCTCTGGACTGTGATAACGGCATTGAAAATGCGATCCTGATGAAGCCCCAGACGCCGGAAATGCTCCTGGAGGAAAAGCAGCTGCGGGAGCAGCTCTACGCCGCAGTGATGGCTCTGCCGGAGAAGCAGGCCAAGCGGATCTATGCTCGGTATTACCTGGGTATGCGTGTGAGCGAGATAGCAGTAGCGGAGGATGTAGACCCAAGCCGTGTCCGTGACAGCATCCGGCGTGGTCTGAAGCAGCTGGCAAAGTATTTTTGAAAAAGTTTCGTTTGGTGCGCTCGTTTTTTGCTCTTTTTGTCAGAGTTAATAAGAAGGACAAGTTTTCCCCCTTCAACAGCACTTTGACAATTTCATAGACAGCATAACAGGTACATAACCCGTGTACGAGCGAGTGTGGAACGCCGCGAAGATAGAGCAGTCAGGGAGGTGATGAACAAAGCTGCTTTGGAGCGATCTACGATTCCACAAAACGGATGGTGGCAGATTCGGCGCGAGGACTGCACGGGGGCTTAAAGATACTTCCTCACGGCCTCCTAAAGACTTGGGGGGAACCCTGCGGCGCACGAGTAAAACGACGCTGCGGAGTTATGACAACCGCGCCAGCGGAGACCTGCTATGTTCCCAGCGTTAGGGGGCGTGGCAAATATGACGAGTAATCCGAACAGAATAACAGTAGCCGCACCAGGTTTTTATCCGAAGATTTTTTTCAGACTGGTGCGGCTGTTTAAGTATTAAGATATTAAGGAGGCGAGAGTGATGTTTGAAAAATTCCATCGAGGTGACATATATTCGGCTGATTTAAGTCCTGGTATTGGCTCCGAACAAAGTGGCTCTCGTCCTGTACTCATTCTTCAAAACAATGTGGGAAATTGTTTCAGTCCTACGATTATTATTGCAGCAATTACCAGTGTAAGTAAAAAAAGCAGAAAATTCCCCACGCATTACCACTTAAACGACAGATGCGGTTTGATGAAACCATCTGTTGTTATGCTGGAACAGATCAGAACAATCGACAAGTCGAGGTTAAAAAACTATATTGGTCATCTAAACAAGGATGACATGGAAAACATAAACAAGACGCTCTTGTGTAGTCTGGGGATTACATAAAAGTGCCGAAAGGCCGTATCATTTTCAGGCTGTGCAAGTAGAGTTATAATTTCGTTAGGAATTGCGGAGGTGATTCTGAATGGAGAATATCCAGAATAAAAGCGCATTGATTCCTTCAGATGAAATCCGGTCAGAAGAACTTCTGGCGGAACAAAAATTTGAAGCGTTTATCACTTCGCTGGCACATATTATCGAGAAATATGGTATGAGAGTGCTGGGCGAGGTTGACGGAGCTGCGTGAGAATCGCAGCTTTACATAGGATATTTTCCAAAAGTAAATTTTGGAGGTATGAATTATGAACCGATATGGAAAACGCTGTGTTTTGTATCCGAGGGTCAGCACAGAGATGCAAGTGGACGGATACAGCCTGGAAGGTCAAAAAAATATGCTGACACGATTTGCGGATCGTGAGGAAATGATCGTTGTTGATACTTATGAAGATGCCGGTAAATCCGGTAAATCCATTGAGGGACGACCTGCCTTTCAAAAAATGCTCAGAGATATTGAGGATGGCTTGGACATTGACTATATTTTAGTGTATAAGCTGTCACGGTTTGGCCGTAATGCAGCAGATATACTTAACTCTTTGGAGTTGGTTCAATCTTATGGTGTAAATCTGATTTGCATAGAAGAAGGGATTGATTCCTCTCAGACAAGCGGAAAACTTTTGATTTCTGTACTATCTGCTGTGGCTGAGATTGAGCGTGAGAATATTATCGAGCAGACGATGAACGGGCGGCGCGAAAAGGCACGGCAGGGTGGATGGAATGGTGGCTTTGCTCCCTACGGATATACACTGGAAGATAACAAGCTGATGATTGAAGAAACAGAGGCTGTGGCAATACGGAAGATTTTTGAATTATATACTTCATCGGAAATCGGTTTGGGTGGTATTGCGAATCAGTTGAACTTACAAGGTATACGGAAAATTCCGAGGCAGAATGGCACATTAGAGGATTGGACAGGACATTTTATTAAACTGATATTGGATAACCCGGTTTATTGCGGTAAAATTGCCTATGGACGGAGAACGAAGGAAAAAGTCAAAGGCACAAAAAACGATTACCAGATGAAAAGAAATGACGATTACATTCTGACAGAGGGACAGCATAAAGGAATCGTTAGTGAGGAGGTATGGGAAAAGGCTCATGCCAAGCGTCTTAGAACCGGAGTAAAGCAACCGTCAAAAATTGGGCGGGATCGAGTTCATTTGTTATCAGGTCTGCTGAAATGCCCGGTTTGTGGAAGTCCCATGTATACGAATAAACACGCATGGACAAATAAAGATGGCACTTACAAAGAAATTTACTATTATGTATGTAGTCGGAATAGGATGGTCCGGGGTAAGCATTGTGAATATAAGGCGATGCTGAAAAAGACCGATATTGAACCGATGGTCATTGAGGCAATTCGTGAGATCGTAAGGAATGAGGAATATGCCCAAGCCATTAAAAAACGGATTGGCGTTCAGATTGACACGAAAGCAGTGGATAAAGAACTGGAGGGCTATCAGGCAAAGCTGAAGGAAGTTGATCTGAATAAAACAAGATTGGAACGGGAAATTGACAGTCTCCCTGCTGATGCAAAATACCGGGAACGAAAGCTCCATGATATGACCTTGCGGTTAGATTCCCTATATGATGTCATTGTTGAGCTGGAGGAAAAAATCGAAGATGCCAGACTTCGGCGAGATGCAATTAAGCAGCAGGCAATTACTCTTGAGAATATTTACAAAATCATGGTGAATTTCGACTGCGTTTATAATATAATAAATGACGAAGAAAAGAGAAATGTGGTCACAGCCTTGATTAAGGAAATTGAAATTTACAGGAATGACGAGTCTGAATATCCGCTAAAGCGGATTGGTTTGAATTTTCCGGTGTTCAAGGATGGCGGGGAAGTTACGGAGCTTTTGTGGGACAAAGGGAATACCGTTGAGACGGTTGTTCTTTTGTCTCAACTGAAATAAAAGCCGGATGATTACATTAGTGTCACGATTGAACTTGATGATATGGATATAACATCTGCAGAGACTAAGGCAACATATGATGAGATAAAGAGAGTGCAATTGTGGAGGCATTGAAGCATTTTAAGATGATTCAGAACAAATATGTAATGAACTAGGTCTTAACGAAAAGGAAAAATAGTTAATAAAGAGAGGTGCATATGTTATGCCAGGTATACTCGTGGTTGAAGATGATGAAAATTTAAATCGTGGAATTACATTTTCACTGAAAAAATCCGGATATGAGGTTTTTTCAGCAGAATCAGTGAAAAAAGCGAAAAGAATTGCAAGTGATAATAATGTGGATGTTACCATTTGTGATGTGAATCTTCCAGATGGGAATGGACTGGAATTTGTAAGGTGGATGAGATGCAATTATAATACATACATTATTTGTCTTACAGCATTAGATCAGGAGATGGATCAGGTTATGGGATATGAAGCAGGGGCAGATGATTATATTACAAAGCCGTTTAGTCTTTCGGTACTTCTTTTGAAAATAGAAGCACATTTCCGCCGCAGACAGGAGAAAACGGAAGCCGGAAAGATGATTTCCGGAGATATCGTATTTATCGCAGGAGAAATGAAAGTCCTGATAAAGAGTCGTGAAATCAGTCTGACGAAAACGGAGTTGAAAATGCTGACTCTTTTTCTTCAGAATCCGAAACAGATTCTTTCAAAAACACAAATATTGGAAAATGTGTTTGATATGGAAGGGGATTTTGTGGATGAAAATACAATCGCTGTCAATATCAGAAGACTCCGTGAGAAAATCGAAGACAATCCGGCTGCACCGGTCTATATAAAGAATATCAGAGGTCTTGGGTATATATGGAATCAGGAGGTAAGGCAGTGACAAAGAGATATCGCAAGAAGATTACAGTAGTGCTCTCCTTGGTATTACCTGTCATATTATTGTTTGCAATATTAAATTGCTTTACCACGTATGTGTTTTATGAAGATTATAAATATAAAATGAATCTTATGACAGAAATTGCAGCAAAGGAAAAATTTTCCGGGCTGGATGCTGTTTCGGAATTGCTTAAGGATAAGGATATTGAAACCAACGAACAGGGAAGGCGATTATTGGAGCAATATGGATACTGGGGAAATAAAGGGAATGTGTTTTATTTGCAATTCCGGCATCAGGTTATGGTGACCGGTGCTGTAAGCACTGTGATATGCGTGCTTCTTTTGATTATTTTATTTTATTGGAAGAAGACAGAAGATGCGTGTCATCAGAAAATTTTAGACCAGTTAGAAGAAATTCTGATCAGATTCCGTGAAAATAAATTTGATGATTTACTTAAAACGGAAAATCACGCTGAACTGGAAAAATTGAATGACCAGCTTGAAGCAATCGGACATCATATTCAGTTGCTAAAGGAAGAAGCACGGGAAGAAAAAGAGAGCACGAAAGAAATGGTTTCTGATATCTCTCACCAGTTAAAGACACCGGTTGCAGCTTTGGATACATGTTTTAGTGTGCTGATGCAGAATGACTTAAGTGCCACAGAACAGGAGGAGTTTCGTATTCGTTGTCGGAGTGCTCTGGATGGACTGGAGACATTATTGCAGTCGCTTCTTGAAATATCCAAGATGGAAACCGGACTGATTCAGATTAATAAGAAAAAACTTTCGCTTATGGATACTGTCATATCTGCTGTGAACCGTACTTATCCAAAAGCGGATGAGAAAGAAATTGAATTCGTTTTTGACTATGCAAAAGAGCTGGAAACATGTATGGTTGTGCAGGATAAAAGGTGGCTTGGTGAAGCTGTGATCAACGTTTTGGATAATGCAATCAAGTACAGTCCGGGTGGTTCAAAAATATTTATCCGGTTAAAAAAAAGAAACGATCTTGTAAGAATGGAAATTGAGGATCAGGGAATCGGTATTCCGCAGAATGAGTATCACAAAATTTTTCAACGATTTTACAGAGGAGGTTCCAGGGAGGTCAGGGAAGAGAGTGGCACGGGAATCGGACTTTTTCTATCGAGAGAAATTATCGAAAAACACGGAGGTATGATCACGGTAATCTCCGGCAAAAAGAAAAAAGGAAGCACGTTTGTGATTCAATTGCCATATGTTGGTTAAATTTTAATTGGGCAGAAATCTTACAATTCTGTAAGATTTCTGCCCAATTTTTGAAAGTGAAATGAAAGATTGTCCTGATACAATTTGGATGTAGGTTGAAAAATGACCAAATATATAAACAGGCAAAGAAAGCGTGCTGAAAAGGTACGCTTTACAGAATTGAAAAGGAGGCAACACATGAGTGTGATATTAGAAACCAAGCAGCTTTGTAAGTTTTATGGCGCAGGTGAGAATCAGGTCAAAGCGGTCAATCAGGTGGACATTCAGATTGAGCAGGGAGAATTTGTCGCAATTGTTGGAAAGTCAGGTTCCGGTAAAAGTACATTACTTCATATGCTTGGAGGGCTAGACACCCCTACAAAAGGCAGTGTTACTTTAGCCGGGAAAGATTTATACAGGATGAAGGAAGATGCCCTTGCTGTTTTCCGCAGAAGAAAAATCGGATTTGTTTTTCAGGCATTTAATCTGGTTTCATCTGTTAATGTCTGGGAAAATATTGTACTGCCACTGGGGCTGGATGGAAGAAAAGTGGATGAAGCGTATGTAAATGATATTATTGCAACTCTGGGGATTGAAAACCGGATTTATAATCTGCCAAATCAGTTATCCGGAGGACAGCAGCAGAGAGTAGCAATTGCAAGAGCACTGGTGAATCGTCCGGAAATTATATTTGCGGATGAGCCGACAGGAAATCTTGATTCCAAGACCAGTGATGAGGTAATCGCCCTGCTTAAGATGACAGCAAAAAAATATGGACAGACAATTGTAATGATTACCCATGATGACGAAATTGCACAGGTCGCTGATCGTATTCTGGTAATTGAGGATGGACAGGTGGTGGATTTTAGATGAAGACAATAAGCAGGATTGCATATAGCAATGACAAAAAGAACAAGACAAGAAGTATACTGATTATGATGTCCATATGTCTGACTACGATGCTGCTTGTGATTATCAGTACTGTGGGAAATGGAATGATCCGTTTACAGAAAAGTCAGGCGGCAGGCTCATATGGAAGCAATTATGGTTTGTTTGTCGCAGCAGATGCCTCGCAGTTAAAGGACGTACGCCGCCGTGCAGAAATAGATGCAATAGGAATTATGTGTACAGAAGGCATAATTAAAGGCAACGAAAACGGTGGTTTTGTCTGCATGGATGAGACTGCAAGAAAAATGCTTCCCTATAATAAGGAATATGAGTTAAAGGAAGGAAAGTATCCGGGGGGAACGCAGGAAATTGCCGCAGGAAGAGCATTTTTTAGTGAAATGGGATATGATGATGTAAAGATTGGAGATACGGTTACACTGGATTACCGTGCAGGGATGCAGTCAGAATATAAGCCGGAAGAATTTGTTGTCAGCGGAATCCTATATGATCGGGATGAGTATACCATCGAGGCATCTTATGTTGCTTTCGGGTCACAGGAGTTTTATGATGAGCACGTCGCAGAGAATGACAGACAGTATAATATTTATTTTACTTTAAATGATTCTGCAAATGTATCTATGAATAATATTGAACCGGTTATAAAGCAGATTGCAGCAGCTTGTGGAATCGAAGAAAAAAACGTTATAGTCAATGATCTCTATTTGCAATGGGTCTTGCAACCGAGTTATGAAACGATTGCGGTATGCGGGGTTTTGATTCTTGCAATTGTACTTTTCTCTGTTGTGGTCATTTATAATATTTTTCAGGTCGGTATTGCTAACAAGATACAGGAGTATGGAAAAATCAAGGCTCTGGGAGCGACAAAAAAGCAGATGAAACAACTGATCTTCAGAGAGGGCATTTTTTTGACAATTTTTTCCGTACCAGTTGGATTGCTTCTTGGTTTTCTGATTGCAAAATGCGGTTTTAACTGGCTGGTAGAACAGGGAAACCTTGTATCAACCCAAATTGGCTCTATGGGAGTCCAAAATCAGCAGGTGCCACTGTTTTCCCTGCCTGTTATGCTTCTATGTATTTTCATGTCATTTTTTACCGTTGCTTTGGCGCTGCGTAAACCAATGAAAATTGTTTCACGGATTTCACCTATCGAAGCAACACGGTATTTAGAAAATGCAGAAACACAAAAAAAAGGAAAACGAAATGGAAGAAAAAATGTCACCGTGTTTTCTATGGCAATGGCAAATATAACGGGTAATCCAAAAAGAACCATTGGTACCATCCTCACACTGGGGCTTTCCTGCGCATTGTTTGTGATTATCTCTAATTATGTAGGAAATATTGATACGGAGCATGAAGCACGTCTTTCCGTTAATCATGGACAATTTGAACTGCAGCTTGACTATTCTGCTGAGTACGATGAAAGATATCCGGAGAATAATCTGGATACGATTCTGACGGATAATCCATTGAATGATTCAATGATTGAAGAAATCAAAAGCATTCCAGGAGTGACAGATGTCATGACGAGAGAGATTGTCTCTGTAAATCTGAACGGAACAAGATTTCCGGCTGATATTGTGAGTAAAAATGATTTTGATTTTATGCGCCAAGACGGGGACATTGGCTCTATGGACTATGATCAGGCGGTAAAGAATGGTGAAATTTTCTTTGGCTGGTCAACGTGGATGGAACAAGATGGATATGCTTCGGGTGAATCCATTGCATTTGACTTTGAGAATGGAAGTGGAACCTATACCTATCAGGGAAAGATTGCAGGATCCTTTGTAAGCGCGGACACTTATCTTGTCATTCCGGAAGGTGTATACCGTTCCATGAATCCGAGAGGAACAGCCTATGGCTATCTGTGGGTGGACTGTGATAAAAAAGATGTAGCATCTGTGGAACAGAGTCTGAATACTTTGATTTCTAATACTTCGCATATAAAAATGGATACCTATCATGCACAGTTACAATCTGCAGAATTCACAGCTCGCATGATGAAGCTTGGCTGTTATCTGTTTATGGCGGTTGTAGGACTCATCGGTTTTATGAATATGGCAAACACCATAATCATGAATATTACGACAAAAAAGCAGGAATATGGTGTATTACAGGCTGTGGGTATGACAAATAAACAATTAAATTTATGTCTGCAGTTACAGGGAATGATGTTTACGGTTGGTACCATATGCGTAGCTTTGATCATTGGTCTGCCGCTCGGCTATGCACTTTTTTCCTATGCAAAACATAATGGAATATTTGGAATGAATATCTATCATGTTCCAATCGTACCAATTTTTATTATGATTCTTTTGGTCGGTCTGTTGCAGATTGTACTTTCCTGCGTTTTAAGCAGTAATCTTAAAAAGGAAACGCTGGTAGAAAGAATAAGGTATCAGGGATAGCAAGTAATATGTAATGAACCAGGTCTTAACGAAGAGGAGAAATAGATAACTTCCAGTTTGCCGAAATATCTTTCTAACTTTTCCTATTTTACAGGCTTTCCAGCCCATTCATTAGTGAAATGATATGTATTTTCCCTTATTTTTGCCCTTATGAGATAATCGTAAGGGAAATAAGGGAAAGTTTTATTTAGTCGTTGCCTGCCACTTTATCAAGTAGCCTTGCAGATTCTAATGTTGCAAAAAGTTCCGTTAGCAAGTGGGCTAATGAATACAGGGAAGAATGACTTTATACCACCGATACAACATCCGAGTCTAATGACGCAAAGGAAATACGAAGATTAAATCAGCTTCTTAACGAAAAAGATAAGGAAATTTTTTTCCTAAAAAAAGCAGCGGCATTCTTTGCAAAGGAAATCGATTAGTGGTATATCGATTCATTGACGATAACAAAAATATATTTGGTTTAAGATGGTTATGTAAGAAGTTTGGTATTAGCCCTAATTGTTATTATAACTACAAAAAAGATACCAAGCGTGAATATCACAAACGTTTGGAACACATTTTTGAACTTATAAAATATGTATACTATAATAATAATCGTGTTATAGGCTATAGGGCTATGCGTATTTTCATCAAACGTTATGGCTATGAATTAAGCAATACCACTATGCACAAATACATGAATAAAGAATTAAATTTATGTGCCGTAATCATGCATTCTAAACTGGGATACAAGACTGGAAAAAAGAAAACTACCCTAAAGTGATTCTGCACTCAGATCAGGGAGTACAGTTTACCTCATGGGATTTTGTGAATTTCTGTAAAGATAATAATGTAACCCAGAGCATGAGTAAGGCCGGTTGCCCTTATGATAATGCTCCAATGGAAAGATTTTATAACACTTTTAAAAGCAATTTTTATAATGTAACCTCATTTTCAAGTGTGGAGATGATGGATGAACTTACCATAAATTATATCAATTGGTATAATTATGTTCGTCCTCATTCATACAATGATTATTTAACACCAATGGAAGCTCGTTACAGATAGGTATTTATCGAACAAAGTGTTACAAAAATGCTTGACCAGTACAAGATACATCCGGCAAGAGCTCTTGCTATGCCAACATTTTCTACTGCGTGCGCTGCTGTGCTGCTTGTAGCACCGCCGAAAGGAATAAACGCACCGGCCATGATGCCGAGCAGAATCATTTTTCCAAGTGGAAGACGGGTTTTGTTCTCGCAGGCCTTGATACTCAGATCAATGACTTCTGCGGGAGTGTTAAAATGATTGTCTATGATATAACTCCTTATTCTTTTGTAATTCGGCAGCTCTCTTGCTTTAAATGGTAACACAGTAAGAGAACTGCCGTTGTTATATTGCTATTCGTCAAGAATTTAACGAGAATATTTTATACTAGAAAATATTGGATTTCAAGAGTGGAAAGGTATGTTTATATATAGATACAATAACAGGTATTACTGTTCACAAGCTCCTTATAAAAAGTAACGCAGTTTATCTGAAAAAAGCATTTTCGGAGCAGAAGAACGGCACAATCTCTTAGTTTTATCTTATGGGAGCATATCACACAGTGATCTCTCTTTTTTAATTTGGTGAATGAATATTTCCAATCAGGTTTAACCGAGTTCCAACACATACAGAAACTGTGCAGGCAATAGGAACATCATCTTCAGATATAAAGTTTGTTACAAGAAGTAAAGTGTCTTCTTCAGATAATTGTAAAAGCTCAGTTAAGGTTTGCTTTGTAATTAAAGATAAAGAATCAAGAGCCTCATTTTCATAAATTCGTATGAAAAAAGACTGTACTAAGGTTGGTGGGATTTCTTTCATCTGAAACAAACCAGGGTAAATGGTATTATATTCAGTTTTTATTGCATCACAAGAAAAAGCGATGATTGTTTCATCAACACTTTCTAGAGAAGACGAAATAGTAATATTATAATCATTTGTTATACATAAAAAATTATGAATAATATTGCTCATAATTGTTGGTAAGAAATTTTGAGCTTCGGCTTTATAAGAATGGTCTTTTAACAGACTATCTGCTTCGGGAAAACTGAAATAACACAATGTCCGATTTATTTTTTGGGGACAAACAAAATAACCTTTTCCACGATGACTATAGATAATTCCCTTGTCGATCAGTTTCTGCAAACCATTACGAAGTGTAATTCGGTTTACATTTAACGATGTGGAAAGTTCTCTTTCAGTTGGAAGTTTGTCATGTGGTTTTAATTGATGTTCATTTATATATTGTAAAACAAATTCTTCAATTTCATCTGTTAGAAGCTGATAAATCTTAGGCATAATTGTTGTAAATCCTCTCTAAAAAATTATATAACAAACTGTGCATTTACTTGATAAATACCATTTTTGAAAATGCCATCCGTATAATATTTGCTGAATTCAGGCCGTACAAGAACTTCCGTATATTCGACAACCTGGTTATCAATCAGCGAGGATGTAATATCAACGTAAATAACAGAAGTATCATTTTCCAAATTAAGAAAACGTGCGTCCGTGTTATGAACTTTTGTTGTAGAAAAAGCATGGCTAATATCATAAATCTTTATATTATTGGTTCGAAAAAGATCATACAAAGAGTAAATCTGAAAATCAATATTTTCAATATCAGGGATACTGTCATGTAAAATATAAGTATTTTCAATAGCTATAGGCTGTTCATTTCCGAGACGAAGTCGAAGCACCTGAAAAATCTCCGTATCTTCTGATACATCGAAAATCTTTGAAAATTTGTAACCGGCTTTTCGAGTCATTGTATTTAAAATTTTACTGGAAGGGTCATAGCCGGCTTTCTTTAGCAACTCACTCATACCTTTAAAATGCTTGGAAGAAAAATCAATATCTTTTAGCATAATGTAAGTTCCCTTTCCGTGATATTTTTTTAAAATGCCTTCAGTACACAGCTGTTCAATTGCTGAGCGAACTAAGGAACGGCGTACATCAAAAGATTTTGCTAATTCACGCTCAGAAGGAAGAGCAAGACCAAAAACATATTCATTGCTGTTGATTTTTTCTCGTATAATTTCTGCAAGTTGTTGGTATGAAAGATCCATAGTTATATCTCCTAAAATAACAGAATTACTAGACACGGTGTAGCACAAAAAGTAACAAATAAGGTTTTCTGAGCTTATTATACCAAACAAAAATAGAAAAAGAAACCTAAAAAGCAAAATTTGTATAATAAAAAATAAAAGTGGTTGACATTACAAAAATAGCGTGGTATATTAAAAATGCGAAGTGGTTACAACACTAAGCTATGCGCATAAAGTTAAAATTATTAATTATTATTTTGATTATGGAGGAACCAGAATATGTACGGATATGAAGACAAAACTTACAATGAAGTATTAACTCAGGCAGTAAACAATATTGAAGAAATCAATCAGGCAGTAGATGCTATTTGCGAGAAGGGATATAAGAACCTTTATCTTGTGGGAACTGGTGGAACTTATGCGATGGCAAGCCCATTATCTTATCTCATTAAGACAAATTCAACAATTCCGTGGTATTATGAAATTGCAGCAGAACTAGTTACAGCCAAACCAAAACAACTCACAAAAGATTCTGTTGTAATTACAGCATCTCTTTCAGGAACAACAGTAGAGACAATCAATGCAGCAAAATATGCAAAAGAAGTTGGTGCAACAGTAATCGTTCTTGTAGGTGAAAAGGAATGCCCACTTACTGAGTATGCAGATTATGTGTTTGAAAACAGAACAGCATCCAATGATAATCTTGTTGAAGAAATTTATATTCAGTATTTTGCACTGGGTGCAAGATTCATGAAAAACAACGGAGAATTTCCAGAGTATGAAAAGTTTATTGATGCTCTGAAACAGATGCCGGAAGTACTTCAGAAAGTAAGAGAAGATAATGACGAGCGTGCTCTTGCATTTGCAGAGAAACATAAAGATACAAAATTCCATATGTGTGTAGGAGCTGGAAACACATGGGGAGAAACATATTGCTTCGCAATGTGCGTACTTGAAGAGATGCAGTGGATCGCAACAAAATCTATCCATGCAGCAGAGTTCTTCCATGGAACAGTGGAAATGACTGAAAAAGATATGAGCTTTATGCTTTTCAAAGGTGAAGATGAGACAAGACCATTACTTGATCGTGTTGAAAAATTTGTAAGAAAATATTCAGATGTAGTTCAGGTATGGGATACAAAGGATTATGAACTTAAAGGAGTTGATCCAAGCGTAAGAGGACTTGTTTCACCACTCGTTATGGCTGCACAGCTTGAAAGAGTTAGCGCACATTTTGAGCATGTAAGAAATCATAGTCTGGAAATCAGAAGATATTACAGAACAGTAGAGTACTAAAATTAAGATGAAATAAGGAAGTGGAATAGTATGAGGAAATTATTAGTAGCAACTCATGAAAGATTTGCATCAGGGATTATGGAGACATTCAAATTAATCATGGGTGAAAATGAAAATATTTCAGAAATCAGTGCATATGTTGAACCAGGGTTTGATATGCATAAAGAAGCAGAAAAGAAGATTCATGAATTGGATGAAGAAGATGAACTGATTATTGTTGCAGATATTATGGGTGGAAGCATCGCTAATGCGTTTTCCTCATACATTCAATCTGAGAAGATACATATTATAACAGGGTTGAATCTTCCTTTACTGATTGGTCTGGCACAGGATTTGGATTCAGATGTTTCAACAGATGAATTGATAGAAAATGCAATTCAGATGGGAAGAGAAGGAATTGTAGATCTGAAAAAAATGATTGAAGAAAATAGCAATATAGAGGAGGATTTCTAATGATTAAATTATTAAGAGTAGATGAGAGATTGATACATGGACAGGTTGCTTTTGCATGGACAAATTCATTGAAAGCAGATTGTATTCTGATAGTAAATGATGCAGTGGCAGCAGATAAGCTCCGTAGCAATTCATTGAAAATGGCTGCTCCGGCGGGCGTGAAGTTTGTTGTAAAAACATTGAAAGATGCGATTCCGTTGTTGAATGGAACAAAGACGGATAAATATAAGCTGTTTCTGATTGTTGATAATACATCAGATGCGTTAGAACTAGTGAAAAATGTAAAAGATGTTGATCACGTTAATCTTGGTAATATGAAACTGACAAGTGAAAGAACAATGATTACTCCGTCTCTTGCAGTATCTGAAAAAGAGAAAGAACAGATTCATGAGATGGTTGCGGCAGGTGCAGAAGTTGAATGTAGAGCTGTTCCTACAGATAAAAAAGTCATGGCAGAAAGTTTAATCTAAACCGTTATAGTAGTAAGAAAGAAGGAGGAAATATCATGTTAATACCGGCAATTCTTGTGTCTATTGTCGCTCTTCTTGCAGCAATGGATGAGCAGTTGTTTGGAGCATCTATGATGGCTAGACCGTTGTTTACAGGTCCAATTATAGGTCTGATTATGGGAGATCTTCAAACAGGTGTAATTATTGGAGCAACATTGGAATCAATGTTCATGGGATCTATTATGGTTGGAAGTGCTGTTCCACCGGAAGTATATGCTTCTAGTATTTTAAGTATTGCAATTGCAATTCAGACAGGAGCAGGAACAGGAACAGCTGTAGCACTTGCATTACCACTGTCTGTATTCCTGCAGCTGTGGAGAAACTTCTGTTACGCGATTCCTGGAAGTTGGGCAGGAAAACAGATTGAAAGAGCACTTGATGAGAGAAATCTGAAAAAAGCAAACCTGTTACATTTAACAGTAGTGCCACTGTCAATTGGAATCCCTTCAGCACTTTTGGTTTTCATCGCATTATTCTTCGGTTCTGATGGAATTAATAGTGTACTGAATATGATTCCTGAGGTGGTACTGAATGGATTTAATGTTGCAGCAGGAGTACTTTCTTGTGTAGGACTTGCGCTTTTGATTAAAATTATGTCTAACAACAAAATACTTCCATACCTTTTCCTCGGATTTGTAGCAGTTATGTACCTTGGAATGGATGTGATTGGTGTTGCAGTTGTAGGATTATGTATCGCATTTCTTGTAGTAAATAATATGCAATTTGATGAGGAGGATGATTTCTGATGGAAGAAAATAAAAGAACAGAATTAGACAAAATAAATGAAAAAAAGGAAATCATGACTCCTAAGGATTATAGAAGTATTTTCTGGAGATCATTTACGATTCAGGGATCATGGTCTTTTGATAAAATGATGGCGTATGGATATATGTATGCAATTGAAAAGCCATTGCGTAAAATATATCCAAATGATGATGATTTTTATGCAGCGTTGAAAAGACATACAGAAACATTCAATGTAACTCCACATGTTTCTCCATTCCTTATGACACTTGGTGTGGCAATGGAAGAAGAAAATGCAAAATCAGATACTTTTGATACATCTTCTATTAATAATGTAAAGGTTGGTCTGATGGGACCTATGTCTGGAATAGGAGATTCCTTCTTTTGGGGAACATTTAGAGTAATTGCTGCAGGAATTGGAATTGGACTTGCAAAAAGCGGAAACATTCTTGGCGCAGTGATTTACTTCCTATTATATACAGCAATTCATTTTATTACGAAAATTCTTGGTGGAAAGTATGGATATAAGATGGGAACAAAATTCCTTGAGAATTCAGAAGAAAATCATTTGATGGACAAGCTTTCCATGGGGGCATCCATTCTTGGTATGACAGTAATAGGTGCAATGATAGGAACGATGGTCTCGTTACAAACAACCCTAAGTTTTACATTGGCAGGAACTGAAACAACATTACAATCAATTTTCGATCAGATTTTCCCGGGAATTCTTCCGTTAGGAGCTACATTCCTTTGTGTAGCCCTGTTTAATAAAAATGTTAAGACAATTTATATTATACTTGGCATATTTGTCTTATGCATTTTAGGATGTGCAATTGGAATCTTCTAAAGTAATTGTTATCTTTGATGTAGATGGCACAATCAATCAGACAGAAGTATATGCAGTAAAGGCATATAGAAAAGCCTTGGAAGAAGTAGGGAAAACTGGGTTTTCGGATAAAGAATTTATAGAACGGATCGGGGCTCCATTTGAGCAGGATGTAAGATATTTCTTTGGAGAGAATCAATCTGAACAAGTGGAGATATTCAAAACATTAATTCAGAAATATTGGATTGATGGAATGAAAGAGTCAGCAAAAACATTTGAAGGAATCCATCAAATGTTAGAAGAGTTAAAAGAAAAAGGATATAAGTTGGCAATCTGTTCTAATGCATCAAAATGGGAGTTAGATATTATTTTAAGAAAATTAGAAGTAAATGATTATTTTGATGTGATCCAGGGGGTTACAGAAAAAAATAACAAAAAGTATAGTCTGGAAGAACTATTACTGAGAGAAAAGCCAGAACTTGCAGTTATGGTAGGTGATCGAAGTTATGATAAAGAGGCTGCCAGATATAATCAGATTCCATTTGTTGGTTGTAAGTATGGATACGGAAAACCAGAAGAATTAAGTGATTGTAAATATAGTGTCGAGACGGCATTAGAGCTGTCGAGAATAATTGATGAAATTATTTCAGCAAGGGGAGGAGCGGATTAGTCCGAACCTCCTTTTTTAAATGGTAAAATGTGAAGAAGAAACCTTATAAAGTGTTGCAGAGGAGACAAATATGAGTGAATTTATAGAAAGTATACAGATGTGGATAAATAATTTGTCTGTGAACTCGATAATTATTTTCATAATGATGATCTTTATGCTTATCGGAGCAGTTGATAGAATCCAGGGAAACCGATGGGGATATGGGCAACAATTCGAGGAAGGATTTCATGCAATAGGACCGATGATGCTGGCAATGGCAGGGGTAATTGCGGCGGCACCAGTCTTAGCAATAGTGCTAAAACCAATTGTTGTACCTATATATCAGCTGATAGGAGCTGATGCATCTATGTTTGCGGGAACCTTACTTGCAAGTGATACAGGGGGATATCCTTTGGCAATGGAACTTGCAGGGAATAATGCGGTAGGAAACTTCTCAGGGTTATTAGTAGCAAATATGTTAGGGGCAACGTTAGTTTTTACTTTGCCAGTAGGAATGTCCTTGGTGAAAGAAAAAGATTATCCTTATCTTGGTGCAGGTGTTTTGGCAGGAATAATAACAATACCTATCGGATGTTTGGTCGGAGGAATTGTAATGAATTTTACGTCTTATAAGATGAGTCTTTTATCGATCATTAGGAATATGCTTCCAGTAATTTTGATGGCAGCGCTGATTGTAATTGGTCTTTGGGTCTGGCCAGAAAAAATGCTGAAAGGATTTCAAAAATTTGGAACAGGTTTGAAGATATTAATTACAATTTTTATAGCAATTGCTGTGTTTGAATATCAAACAGGAATTCATTTTCCTCTGTTTCGGGTTATGGTAGAAGAAGATTCTAATGGTACAATCCCGCTTGAAAATTCTTTTTTAATTTGTGGACAGATCGGAACTATTTTAATAGGTGCTTTTCCAATGGTGAAATGGATGACAAAAACATTTGGAAGTATTTTATCAAAAGTAGGAAAAATATTTGGAATGAATGAAGTAGGCTCAGCAGGGTTAATAGCAACTTTGGCAAACAATATAGCAATGTTTAATATGATTGGTGATATGAATGAAAAGTCAAAAATCATAAATATTGCATTTGCTGTTTCGGCATCATTTACGTTTGGAGATCACCTTGCTTTTACAGCAGGAGTTAATCCAAAGATGATTGTCCCTGTGATCGTTGGAAAACTTACAGCAGGATGTACCGCTTTTTTATTAGCTTCGGCTTTGACATCTAAGTTACTTGTAAAAATTCAAATAAAAAAGTGAAAAAAGAAGTGCTAGTTATGATTATGGAAAATTATTCCTTTTTTTGCATTTTGAACTTGATTTATGCATAAATATACAATAATTATTTTGTGATATATATATCAAAATATAACTCAAAACTGTTGTTTCTTATTTACTCTGCGCTCCTGGAGTGTTATAACAACTGTTAAGACTGCCGGGAGGCATCTGTTTGAAGATTCTGATAATAGAAAAAGATAGAAGAATTATTTGAAGGAGTAAATGGTATGAAACTGACAACAATTCGTGAGTTATTTAAGAACAGAGAGGCATATCTGGACAAAGAGGTAACAGTTGGGGGCTGGATTCGAAGCATTCGAGATTCTAAGACATTCGGATTTATCGTATTGAATGATGGATCTTATTTTGATACATTACAGATTGTATATCACGACAAGATGGAGAACTTCGCTGAGGTTTCCAAACTGAATGTAGGAGCAGCAATCATTGTTAAGGGTACACTGGTAGCAATACCACAGGATAAGCAGCCATTTGAGATCCAGGCAGAAGAGGTTGTGATCGAAGGAGCATCCGCACCGGATTATCCACTGCAGAAGAAGCGTCACAGCTTTGAGTATCTTAGAACAATTTCTCATCTCCGTCCGAGAACAAACACATTCCAGGCTGTATTCAGAGTTCGTTCTCTGGCAGCATATGCGATTCACCAGTTCTTCCAGGACAGAGGATTTGTATATGTACACACTCCGCTGATCACAGGAAGTTATAGTTAAAAAAAATGAACAAATTATGGTCCAAAAAAGAACTTCGATTCATTTGGGTCTTTGTCAAAAGACAGAGATTAATAGAATTATAATAATGAAATAATTCAAACTAAAACAAAATGGATGTCTTCTGTAATTGCAGAGAAACATCCATTTGTTTTTTAGTTCATAAATATGTATCCAAAATTTTAGAAACATATTAGCTGTTTAATTATATCGTGACATTTTATTTGTTAGAATTTATCTATATACCACCAAACAGGTCCTGTTGGCGGATAACTCATTGGTACATCAGTTCTATATGGTGTATATTTACTTTCAAGTAATTTCTGAGATACTTGTTTACCTTTATTTTGACAATAGGAGCGCTGCATAGTATCTGTATGTTCGAGGTCTTCTTTTTTATAGAAAGTATCGTAAGTATCCCATGCCCATGCCCAGCCTGAACCAGGTAGACCTAACACATTACAAATATAAAACATATGTATGTTCCAATCATCATGTTTTGTAGGACCGTAGAAATATTTGCCACATTCACCACAGTACATTGCATAGTTATCGCCCATTGGTACATATCTTCAAAACTTGTGAAACAAAAGCTTGTGACAATTAGAATTAGTACTAAAAATGTTTATATCGCTTTTTTCAATCTTTTATCCTCCATATAATTTGATTAATAAAATGCCATACCTTGTCTTTTGATATATTTTTTCTGGTCAATTAAAAAGTTTTAGTTTAGACTAAGAACAATTTATTATAGCACAGAGATATGCTCATTGCGATATGTTTTGTGTAATAGTGTCAAGGTGATAATACTGTGATAAAATAACTAAAAAGATAAATGGATGTATCAAAATACATTGAAAGAAGAGGGGGTAAAGTATATATATGATTAGATGAATTAATAAAAATTTATACCAAACCTATTTTAACATTTAATACACTATATAGATGAAAACAAAAAGTGCACATTTGTTTATCACGGAGGTAGATAGTGAATAAGATAGATGCAGACAAATTAATAGTTGAATACCAGCAGAAGATATTTGGATTTGCGATGTCTAAAATGAGAAACATTGCGGATGCTGAAGAACTTGCTTCGAATATTATGCTTGAGATATATAAATCGTTTCTTAAGACAGATAATATTGTAAATATAGAAGGATATGTATATAGAATAGCGAGCAATGTATATGCAAGATTTGTTGATAATGAAATTTCAAATAAACATATAGACATTCTAAAAATAGAATATCCGGTAACTGAGAGCGGCTTTGATAATATTGAAAATGGAGAAACATACAAAAAACTGAGAAAAGAAATTGGGATGTTATCCAACAGACAAAGAGTAATTACATATATGAAATACTATAAGGAAATGTCAGTAATGGATATTGCAAAGAAACTTAATATTTCTGTTGGAACCGTAAAATGGCATTTATCTGACATCAGAAGTGGATTAAAGGAGAAAATTGATATGGTTAAAAACAGTAATTTAAGTGTAAATCCTATATATTTTATTAATATGGGACATAGTGGAAGCCCGGGGAAAAACGGTGATACAAAGGATATGTTTGATTCAAGGCTTAAACAGAATATTGCATGGAGTTGTTATTATCAGGCAAAGACAATAACTGATATTTCAAAAGAGTTGGAAGTGCCTATTGCCTATATTGAAGGAGAATTACGAAAACTTGTGGAATGGGGATATATTGATCAGGTTGACAGCTCAAAAAATCCTAAATACCTGACAAATATGTACATAACAGATAGCAGAGAAGATTTTTCAGAAGAGGCAAATATTAAAAAAGAAGTTGCAAAATTTTTATGTGAAAAATTCTTCAAGGACCTATTTGAAAAATTTGATAAAGCAGAGGACAATTGGGGAATGATATGCCCTAATAATGACAAAAATTATCTGAAATACAATTTGGTAATGATGGCGCTAAGTTCTTTCGGAAACGATTGGGAAAATTGGGAAGAACTTGCAGTAAAAAGACCGGACGGAGGAAATTTTATTGCGTATGCAACTGTAACAGATGATTGTGTTAGGCAGAAGCCAGATGATAAATATGCAGGTTGTGGTTATATGTATTGTCAGGTATGGAGAGATAATAAACAGGTGCTTCAAAGTAAGCAGTATAATTGTATATATAGCGATAGAAAAATAGACTGGAGGAGTAATACACAGGAAGATTGGGAAGACTTGTATTCATATTTATCAAATGGTTGTGATAAAGAAAAAATAAGTGTAAGTAGTTTTTCCAATCTATCAGCAAAGGGATATGTTGTTGATGGAGAAAATCAGGTTACAGTAATAAATGTAAAAGATGGAAATTTAGTAACTGTCATAAACAATTTTGTAGCAAATCATATACAAATTCCAAAATTTATATTTGAAGAGGGGAAAAAAGTGGATGAAAGACTTTATGAGGTAAATAAGTCAAAGTATCCGGAGCATTTGGAAAAATTAGTTAGATACAATAACAGTAACGCATTTGCATGGGGAGAATTTATTCCTTATATAGTTGAAAGAATGCTTGAAGTGGGAATGTTAAAACCATTGACACAAAAGCAGAAAAAAGCAGTATTTACTGTGGTAGCAATAGATTGCCGATAAATCGTCATTTTACAATATGTAAAATACTTTTGACATAGCAAAATTGTGGGATGTCAATGATTTTTTTTAGAGAAAATATAACTTTTGGATTAGTATGAACATACAAGGGAGGTATAAGATGATTCAATATTGGGTCGGAATAAAGATGGATAAGAGAGTTATGCGTAGTAAATATATTTGATGATAATAGCAAAAAATCCTTTATGGATACAGTTTTTGTAAAACTTGTATTTCATAAAGGATTTTTGTTAATCATTCTTTTAAAATTATATTTATTAAATATATAATTAGGGCGTTAAAGCACCAAAAGTTTGACTAATTGTTTGAGAGTCTTTTATTGTATAGTCTTTATTTGACCGTTACTCTACAGATAACTTTCTTATTACCTGAAATTACTGTAATATTAGCTTTACCTTTTTTCAGAGCTTTGATTCTGCCATTTCTGTAGACTTTGACAACTTTTTTGTTTGAAGTTACGTAAGTAATTTTGTCACGACTGTTTATCGGTGTTAAAGTAACCTTTAATTTAAAACTCTTGCCTCTTTTCAAAGTCAGTTTTCTGCGGTTTAGTTTAATCTTTTTAGTGGTATACTGATTTGTCTGTGTATTCTGTTCTGAATTTGTCGTATTTTTTATATTTGCATTAGAAGAATCGGTTTTTGCCAATGTCACAGAATATACTTTTCCACATACGCTACAGGTTTTAGATTTCAGCCCTTTTTCTGTGGATGTCGGCTCTTTTACAACCACATATTCTCCATAGCTATGTCCTGCTGCTTTTATGCTTCTTGTCTTTGTTTTGCCACATGTAGTGCAGGTAAAAGTTGTTACACCGTTTGCTGTACATGTAGGCTCTTTTGTTACTTTTCCGTCATCCCAAGTATGGTTGCCAGTTTTTTTAATGGTTTGACCATATGCCAGTCTCTTTCCACAATCAGTGCAATATGTATTTCCTGTATAACCATCTTCGCCGCAGGTTGCGTCTTTTTTCTTGCGGATTTCAGTATGCTGATGTCCTGTTGCTGCAATGCTCGCAGTTTTGGTTTTGGCACATATACTACAAGTAAATGTTCGAACACCTTTCGTTGTACAGGTAGGTTCTGTTGTGACCTTTCCGTCATCCCAAGTATGAGTAGTTAATTTTGCAATGGTCTTACCGGATGAAATTTTTGCTCCACAATCAGTACAATATGTATCTCCTGTATAACCGGTTTCACCACATGTAGCAGTTTTTTTATTACGAATTTTAGTATGAAGATGTTCTGTTGTTTTTGCAATGTTTTCAGTTCTTGTTTTATTACAAATTCCACAAGTATAAGTTTTTACGCCTGTCTCTGCACATGTAGATTCTTTAGTGATTACTCCGTTATTCCAACTATGATTTTCTGTTTTTGCAATAGTATTGCCTGATGAAAGTTTAGTTCCACAGTCAGGGCAATATTTATCACCGGAATATCCTTCCTCTTTGCAGGAAGCTTCCTTTTGA
>NZ_QTWU01000007.1:128423-136481 GCF_003461285.1 Eubacterium sp. AF17-7
AATATCCTTCCTCTTTGCAGGAAGCTTCCTTTTGATTTCGAATTTCAGAGTGGAGGTGATTTGTTGCATCTATGCCAATTTTTTCAATTTTTGTATTATTACAAATAGCGCAGGTATAAGTTCTTTCGCCTTCCACTATACAGGTTGGAACTTTTGTAATTACTCCACCATCCCAATGATTATCACAGTCATGTACAATTATTGTTGCCGAAGTTGTTGATGGCAATCCGTACAGTGATGTGGTTAACGTGGTGGTACCTTCTTTAAGACCTATAATCTTTCCATCACTATAGGTGGCAATAGAAGGGTCATTAATGGAAACGGTTGGAGTATCTAACACGGTTCCGACTGATCCAAGTTGATTTATAAGAGAAATTATAGGTGTAATATTTGGAGTTACTGTTTCTCCTAATCTAAGAACATATGAATCTTGGTCAAAATATGTCTTATAATTTGTAATCCAACTTTTAGTTACTGAAACAGTAACAGTTTGTTCACTGTCATTTGCCGGTGTTTCTGTTGTATTAATGGAAGGTCTGGAGGCAAATTCTTCCACCCAGTAGTCATAGCCGTTGTAAGTAACATGACCAACTCCAACGCAGGTAAATTTATAATCTAACATATTTCTACGGTGCCCCTGACCGGTATAAGGTTCGTTATCTTCACGCCATCCGTTATTTACTGCTTCTGCCTTAGAATAAACATTAGGACTTGCTACTGCAATATTCTCACCTGCATCCATTCTGGTTATATTTTCTTCAGTATAAATAGTAAAAGGATTTTGACCATTTGGGCGGGTGTGTTCGTAGGATAGTGCAATTTCTGCTGCACGTTTCATTGCAAGTCGCTCTAAATCATAGTCATATACAAGTTCTTTTAAACCGGGATATGCAACTTGTTTGGTATCAGTCTTATCCCAAGCCCATGCATCAGTAGGACTGGTTCTCAGTTCATTAATCATATCTAAGATTCTTCGGGCTTCTGTCTGGCCATACTTTACAGATATATTGACTGGAATGATTTCTTCTGCATTTACATTTGTAGGAATTATCATAATAAAACTCATACAAAAGCTAAATAGCAGTAATTTTAAAGATGTTTTTTCATATATTCACCGTTCCTTTCCATAAATAAAATATTGTTGAAGGAAAAAAGACTTTCCTCTGTATAAAATTCATCGTTTCACGTTTGGCTTATATAAATATATTTTATTACAAATTTGTCCGGCTGTATATGATATTTTGCACATTATGTAAGCTTTGTAAAAACAATTTATATAATTTAAGGAGGTACTATAAAATGCAGAAAGTAGTAGAATTTTTACAGAAAAACCCGGTTCAGTATTTAGCAACAGTTGGAAGAGATGGAAAGGCAAAATGTCGTCCATTTATGTTTGGTTTCGAGCAGGATGGAAAGCTTTGCTCCTCCGGAATTGCCGCTTTATACCAAGCTTTATGATATTGTGAAAAGCAAGGAGTATTTTGTAATGACTACCAATGTGGACCATCAGTTTTATAAAGCAGGGTTTGATGAAAACAGAATATTTGCAACATAGGGAGATTATGGTAAAATACAATGCCAGAGAGGATGTCATCCAAAGACATATGATGCGGAAGAAATGTTTAGAAAGATGGATGAAGCAGTCGTACCGGAAGGTTTCGGAAAGCGCGCAATCGGTATCGGCGGTGATATGGCAAAGGCAATTACAGATATAAGGGGACAGGTATTATGAACCAGAATGAGCGAAGAGAATATTTGATTAAGTATCTTTTAAAAGAAGAAATAAGGTTTGGTAGACAGAGTATTCCCGCGGATAAGCAGGGACAGGAGAATCTGTTGCGCTCACTTATGAATGTCAGACCACCAAGACCAATAAGTCATGAATTTTTGAAAATACAGGATAAGTATCTTACTGAAAGAAATATAGAGCGTGGTATCACAGATGTTGCTACTCTTACACCTGTCAAATCCGATTCAAGATTATATATCTGGCAGGGAGATATTACTACTTTGAAATGTGACGCAATCGTAAATGCTTGCAACTCACAGATGCTTGGATGCTTTTCGCCGATGCATGCCTGTATTGATAATTTTATTCATACTTATGCAGGAGTAGAACTTCGTTTGAAAATGCATGAGATTATGACAAAGCAGGGGCATGAAGAGGAAACTGGAAAAGCAAAGATTACATCAGGATACAACCTTCCGGCAAAATATGTTCTTCACACAGTGGGACCTATTATACAATGGAAAGTTACCCAAGAAGATGAAAATTTGCTTGCAAGTTGTTATAAAGAATGTTTAAAACTTGCTGCTGATACAGGTGTGGAATCAATAGCATTTTGTTGCTTGTCCACAGGAGTCTTTAGATTCCCACAGCAGAGGGCTGCTGAAATTGCTACGGAAACAGTAATGCAATTTTTGAAAAAAGATGACAGAATCAAAAAGGTAATATTTAATGTATTTAAGAACGAAGATTTAGAAATATACAGTCACTTGTTATAGGTATCTGTTGGAATGCCGGTTTATATAGTGCCATTTTTATAAATTATGCAGACATTCATAATAAAATCGGCAAAATAAGCTAGATTACATTGGCAATGAAGGATAGAAAAATATTGAATTTTGCAGTTAAGAAATTTATAGAATATTTAAAAGAAATTAATAAAGGATGGTGAAAAAATGTTATTTATATGTTATCCAAAATGTTCAACTTGCAAAAAGGCTAAAAAGTGGTTGGACGAACATAATGTGGAATACACAGAGCGTCATATAGTGGAAAACAATCCAACATATGATGAATTAAAAGAATGGTTTAATAAAAGTGGTTTGCCAATTAAAAGATTTTTTAATACCAGCGGATTATTATATAAAGAGATGAAACTTAAAGATAAGTTGCCTACAATGAGTGAAGATGAGCAGTTACAATTATTGGCAACTAATGGCATGCTTATGAAGCGTCCGCTTATAGTTGGAGAAAATATAGTGTTAACAGGTTTCAAGGAAAATGAATGGAGCGAGGCAATTAAATAGGAATATGTGATTATGTATTATTCTAAAAATAGAATATACTTTCTAAAAAAAGGAATGCTATATATAAGGATTTTATGTCCTAATAATTGAATTATCTCCTAAAATGTAATATAATTTAGGAGATAAATAACAAATTAGGAGATGGATTATGAGAAAATTTGATTATTCATCGTTGAAAGAAAAAAAATGGGATAGTGAAATAATTTCACTTGTTGCACAGATTCATGAATATAAGGGAAGACAGGAAATATATCTTAAGCAGAAACCGGAAGAGTTAGATAAACTTATTGAAATAGCAAAGCGACAGAGTACAGAGGCATCGAATGCAATTGAAGGAATACGAACTACAAGTACAAGATTAAGGCAGTTATGTGAGGAAAAGACAACTCCGAAAAATCGTGATGAGGAAGAAATTCTTGGATATAGAGATGTCCTGAACACGATTCATGAGAATTATGAGTACATTCCAATAAGAGCAAATTATATTTTGCAGTTACATCGTGATTTATATAAATATACGGAAAAAAATATTGGTGGTCATTTTAAGGTATCACAAAATGTTATTGCTGCTACTGATGAAAAAGGAAAAGAGTACGTGCTTTTCACACCGCTTGCACCATATGAAACGCCGTCTGCAATAGACGATATTTGTGAGAATTACAACAAAATGATTGATAGCGAAGAGTTGGATTCGATCTTGCTTATTCCTATTTTTATACATGATTTTCTTTGTATACATCCATTTAGTGATGGAAATGGAAGAATGAGCCGTTTGCTTACAGCGCTTCTTTTATATAGAAGTGGATATGTTGTAGGTAAATATATTTCTATTGAAAATAAGATTGCAAAGAATAAAGATTTATATTATAAAGCATTAGAAAATTGTCAAGATGGTTGGCATGAAAATAAGGAAGATGTAACGTCTTTTGTGAAATATATGTTAAGGATTATTCTTGCTTCATACAGAGATTTTGAGGAAAGAGTAGAACTTGTAAGTGAAAAAATTCCTGCAAAAGAAATTGTCAGACGTGCAATATATAATAAAATAGGAAAAATAACTAAGAGTGACGTTGTTGAGTTATGCCCTTCTATAGGAAAAAAATCAGTAGAGTTAGCTTTAAAACAATTAGTAGAAGAAGGGGTTCTTATAAAAAAAGGAAACGGAAGAGCTACATTTTATGTACGCAGTGACTTTGAATAACAATCAAAAACGCACGAAAAATAAAACGTATTTTTTTATGTTTAATTTTTCGTGCGTTTTTACATATAATAAATAAAAATGGAAAGGATACAAGTAGTATGCATGAAACAAAAAAATTAGAATTTAAAGAAACAATTACAAATACATTTTTAAAAACTGTAAGTGCTTTTTCAAATTATGATGGAGGCGAGATTTTTTTCGGGATAGACGATAACGGTAATGTTAAGGGGATGCCTAATGTAAGGCAATCCTGTTTGGATATAGAAAATAAAATTAATGATAGCATTTAGCCTCAACCGGACTATACACTCGAAATACAAAGCGATAATACAATAAAGCTTACAGTAAAAGGCGGAGTCCAAAAGCCGTATTTATATAAATCACATTTTCCTGGAATTGATATTGTTAAGTTCGGTCAAAATATCAGTATTATTCAAAAAAGAGCAACGTTTGATAATATATCTGTTTTAGATGTGTATGATAAGACACTGGATGTATTCAGAGATTACTATAGATATGAAGTGATACAAGGGGCAGAACGAAAAAACGTAGAAAGAATTCCGGAAGCAGCTTTTAGAGAAGCAATTGCAAATGCACTAATTCATAGAGTATGGGATGTGGAGTCCCAAATCAGAGTATTGATGTTTGATGATAGAATAGAGATTATTTCTCCGGGTGGATTGCCATCAGGGATAACGGAAGAAGAATATTTGTCAGGTAAACTTTCCGTTTTAAGAAATAGAAATCTTGCAAATGTATTTTATATACTTGGTTTTGTTGAGATTTTTGGAACCGGAATTACAAGAATAAAGCAACTATATGAAGCAGGATTAAGAAAGCCGGATTTTGAAGTGTCAGAAAATACAATTAAGATTATGCTTCCCGTTTTTGAAGAAAACATGAATTTGACGGAAGATGAAAGAACAGTATATAAAATTTTAAGTAGGACAGTTCTTAAATCGATTAGCGAAATTGCGCCGTATGTTTCATTTGGCAAATCAAAGACAATACAGATATTGAAAGATTTGATTCAAAAGGGAATTGTAACGGACGAAGGTAAAGGAAGAGGTACGAAATATATAATTAAGTAACAAAAATTAGTGCAGTTTTTTGAAATAGAAATAGAGCGTATGAGTGGAAAAGAAATTCAGGAAAAATAAATTTCGATTAAATGCATACTAGCATAGTAATTATGCCGAATTAAATTTGTTCATAAAGTGTTTAGAAAATACCTTCTATATGTTTATTTGTATTTATTAGCAAATACAGTAAGCGGATAGGAGGTATTTTTAATTGTGTAACAAAAGGATATGGCTGCTTAAAAAATTATAAAAATCTTGAAGAAACGTGCAAAATATAGAAAATAAATCTTGAAGAAACGGACATAATGCAGAGAAATAATTTTGAAGAAACGGACATTTTGGACTAAAATAATCTTGAAGAAATTTATAAAAACAGGAAAATATTACAGGAAAAATAGAAAGATACAATATGTTTTATGAATCACTGTTGATAAGATGGTCAAATTATGGAAAAATGTATTTATATGATATTATAGAAATAAAGAATTATGAAGTTATGATAACCGTATTTTAACATAAATGTAACAAAGCATAAGGAATAGGAGCGTCAAAATGAGAACAGAACAGGTAACGCTAACAAATATGTGCATGGTATATGATGACAAAGGAAATGTACTTGTACAGGATAAGATAGATGAAAATTGGGGAGGCTTGACATTCCCCGGTGGTCACGTTGAAAAAGGAGAATCATTTGTAGATTCTGTTATACGCGAAGTATATGAAGAAACAGGATTAAAAATAGAAAATCCAAGAATTTGTGGGACAAAAGATTGGCCGAGAGAAGACGGTTCTAGATACATAGTTGTATTTTATAAAACAAATAAATTCAGCGGAACCTTAAAATCATCAGATGAAGGTGAAGTAAAATGGATGCCTTTAGAGCAAATGAAGAAAGAAAAAATGGCAAGCGATATGGACGACATGCTGAAAGTTTTTCTTCAAGATGATATCAGTGAATTTCACTATGTGGTTGAAGACGGCGAGTGGAGACATGAGTTGAAATAAAAATTACTTAAAAGGTAATAGAAAAGATGAATGGAGTATAAGATTAGGCAATACCAGATATAGGGTTACAATGATTCCTTGTGATAATGAAGGACAGGAAATCACGGAAGGCGATATCTTATCTCAATGTAAAATAATTAAAATTGTAAAAGTAACGGAGGTGTCTAACCATTATGAGTAATGTGAAAAAATACAAAGATATAGTGGCATTTCACCCAGGCTATTATATTGCTGACATTATCGAGGATATGGAAGTTAGTCAGGCTGAATTTGCTAAAAGAATGGGAACAACAGCTAAAACATTAAGCAAATTGATTAACGGTCAGGCTAATATATCAAATGATTTAGCAAAGAAACTATCAGTTATGATGGGAACAAGTGTAGAAGTATGGCAGAATTTACAAAATACTTATGATAGAAAGCTTATTGAAATGCAGCAGGCGAAAGATTATGATGAGCAAACTAAGATTGTAAAAGAGATAGATTATAGATATTTTGTTGATGTAGTTGATTTACCTATTACTAGAAATGTAAATGACAAAGTAGCTAATTTATGTAGATTTTTTAGAGTTTCAGATTTAAGAATCATGTTGCAACCGGATTTTTTAGTTAATTTTAGAACGAGTACGTCCTGCAATAATGAAAAAAATATTATTAATTCCAGAGCGTGGATTCAAACCGCAATAAATATATCAAAAAATATAAATACCAGTCCGTATGATGCACAGAAATTAAAAAGATATTTGCCGGAACTTAGAAGTATGACAGTTCAGAAACCAGAAGAGTTTTTGCCTAGAATGAAAGAAATTTTTGCAGATTGTGGTGTGGCTTTTGTACTATTGCCACATCTTAAAAATGCAGGTGTAAACGGCGCAGTAAAATGGATAAACGATGAGAGAGTAGTGCTGGCAATGAATAATAGAGGGTTGGATGCGGATAAGTTTTGGTTTTCATTGTTTCATGAAATAAAACATGTACTTCAACAGAAAATAAAAACGGTATTTATAAGTAGTACTATGGAAGAAATGATTGACATTAATAATAAATTAGAAAAAGAAGCGGATGAATTTGCAACTAATTATTTGATTTCTACGTCAGATTATAAGAAGTTTTCACCTTCAAAAAATACATCAGATAATGAGATAGTTGAATTTGCTAAAAAAATAGGGATACATCCGGGAATTGTAGCAGGCAGAATGCAACATGATGGAATAATACCACAAAATAGATGCTCAAAATTAAAAGAAAAATATATTATCGAAACTAAATATACAGCATAATTCTGTAGGAATGAAAATTAAAGTTTTCTAATTCTGAGAATAAATAAAAAAGAAACGGAAAAGTCCGTAAGTTAACGCTTAGAGGATTGTAGACCGTTTCTTTTTTGTGTAAATTTATTGAAAATATAGTAGCGAATGCAAATATCAAAAAATGTGAAAAAGACCTTAAAGATGTTACAATGATGGATATTTATGAGGTAGACACAGTAGTAAAAGCATGGCAGAAAGATGGGATGAGTGTAGAGGAATCTTGGAAATATGCGGAACAGATGAGAAGAAAACTTGAAGGTAAAGCTAAGAAAATGGGTAGGAATAGAATAAAATAGGAAAATTAATTTAATAACGAAATAGAAGTAGTGTATCAGAGATATAAACAAATGAGATGTGTTTCTGATATGCTATTTTGAGTCTGTGAAATAAAGTCTGTAAATAGACATTCTATGATAAGTGATGGAGC
>NZ_QTWU01000008.1:0-111047 GCF_003461285.1 Eubacterium sp. AF17-7
AGGCACAAGAGAACTAAAAAGAATAGAAATAGGCGATGGAGTAAAAATAATAGGAGACAATGTATTTGAAAATTGTGAAAAGTTGGAAGAGGTAAGTCTGCCGGACACAATAGAAACAATAGGAGCAAATGCGTTTCAGAATGATAAAAAACTAACAGGATTAAAACTACCGAAGAATATTAAAACTATGGGGTATGGAGCATTTGGAGAATGTACAGGATTGACGGAAATAGAGATACCAAAAACATTGGAGAAAGTATGGTGTGCATACTATGATTCAAAAAGCGATGGAGCGTTCAGAGGCTGCAGCAATCTTAAAGATGTAAGGTTCGAGGAAGGAACAAAGACAGTAACAGAGTATGTATTTAAAAACTGTACGGGACTTGAAAAGATTACAATACCAGAGGGAATAGAAACAATAGGAAACGGAGCATTTTCTGATTGCGGTAACTTAACAGAGATAATAATACCGGAAAGCGTAATGAAAATAGGAGAGTGGGCATTTTCAGGGTGCAAAAATTTAAAGTCTGTAAATATTATGTCAGAAGTTAATGAACTAAAAAGAGGAGTTTTTGCTGATTGTACAGAATTATCGAAATTGAATATTGGTGATTCTATTGAAAAAATTAATGGTGAAGCTTTTAAAAATGTAAATGATGTAGTTGCATATGTTAATAAATATTCAAAATCTATGTTTACTTTTATAGATAAGAATATAAATGTTCAATTTAAGAATACAATAGATCAAAGTAATAATGATAGTATATTAAGAAAAGAAAAAACTACATATTTTGTAAACAGTGTGACTTCTGATGGACAAGTAGCATTAAATATAGATTTTTACTTAAAAAATAATGCATTAGAAAATAGTGAAGAAAGACAGCTTAAAGTAAAATTACCATTAAAATATTCAATAAAAGGAATAAAATACAATAATAAGATACTAGATACTAGTGAATTTACAATTTCAACAGATAATGTAGTGACGTTGCCAATAGAAGAGGAAAATGGAAGATATACTATATATACAAATTTAGGTAAAAGCTGTTTAATATCAAGCTATGCAAAATTAGAATACAAAAAGCAAAATAAGTTATATAACGAAAATATAGGGGCTATAAGTGAAAAATGTTTTAATATTTCTTTTGATACAAGTGATGAAATTAATTTCTCAGAAGGTGAAAGTAAAGTAAAAACTTTAATCAGAGGAGAAGGGCCTAAAAATGAAAATGTAGATGTATATGTGGATGGTAAGTTGGATAAGTCAATAAATATATCTAAAACAGGTCGATTTGAAACAAATGTTGAGTTGCTTAACCCAGAAGCTTATAAGGAATATGATATAGAAATAAAATCAACAAGTGCTGATGGTAAACAAAAGGTTGTTTCGAAAAAAGTGACAACTTTATTAGATTGTCCTAAATTAATAGAGGCATCTTTATATATTGAAGCACATGAATATAAAAATGGTTACAATGAATTTAATATACTTAATGCAGACAAAATAAAATATATTACATTTCAACCTGGGAAAAATTACAATTTTAAAATTAAGTATAAAAACAGAGAAAAAATAAGTCATGTATATGTTATAAGCAATAGGGATGGAGAAGAAAAAAAATTAGAAGCTAAATGGAACGAAAAAGAAAAAGCATATATTACAGAAGGATTTTTTGGTGATGATGCAAGGTATGTACCAGGTAATTTATCGATAATTTATACAAATAAATTAGAGGAAAAAACAAAAGTAAATAATGATGGTAGTATTGAATTATCCAAATTTGATCAATCAAATATACCGGAACAATGGAGAAATGCAGAAACAAATCAAATAAAAGATTCTGATAGTGATTATGAGACAAATATTACATTAGGTAGTGGTGATGTAATTAATTATAAATTTGATAAATTATCATTTGATGATTATGCAGAAGAGTTACAAGGTGAATTAAATAAATCTCAAAGCAATAGCTTGATATCGATGTATAGTAATGATGAAAATGAAATAAATACTCATTTAACTGATAAAGATATTAAAGCAATAGGAGATATAATTAAGACTATAAATATGCATTCAGGGGATTTTGCTAAATATACAAATGATGTATATGATGCTTTAACTAAATATGGATTTGAAAAATATGTAACGGGAGAAAGAGATTTTGTCAAGGATTTACTTATGATGAAAACAGAAGTCACTCCAGAAAGTATTATTACATATATGATAGATCCTTCTAGTAATGATAATTGCATTTATAAATATGTAGTGAAACAAGCAAATAAAAATGCAACAAGTTCAGTTTGTAAGGCAATAGGAATAGATAAAACATTAGTGGGATATGCAGCAAATGATATGTTTGCAACAGCTACATTTGGAGTTGATTGTTTTGATTTAATGACAACCAAAATGGATATATATATGAATCCAAATTTAACATTAGCCCAAAAACAGGCAAAAAGTGCCCAACTACAAAAAATGGCAGCTATAAGTTTTGAAAAATTAATGTTTACATATTTATCAAATGCAATTGGAATTACTGCGTACATGTGTGCTGGAACCGGAGTTGGTGTAGGTTTATCATTAGCATTGTTAGCATTAAATTATTATGTACTTCCGTCTATAGAATCAGGAGATTTTGATGACTATTTGCAAGGAAAAATCAGTTTGAGTGATTTATTCCTGAAATGGATTATTGATCCAAGTGGATATGTGTATGAGGGAGTTACAAATAATAGAATTTCAGGGGTAAAGACCACTATTTATTATAAAAATGATTTGAAGGATGAGAAGCCAATATTATGGAATGCAGACGAATATGATCAGTATAATCCAATAGTTACAGATGATTCAGGGTCATATGCATGGGATGTCCCGGAGGGATATTGGCAGGTTAAGGCAGAGAAAGCAGGATATGAAACTACATATTCGGAATGGTTGCAAGTACCACCAATACAAACAAATGTATTACTTAAAATGAAAAATTTAAATAAACCAAGTGTTATAAATTTTAAGGCATATGAAACCTTTGCTATAATAGAATTTGATCAATATATGAACCCTGAAACTGTAAAAAATATGACAATTACAGATAAGGAAGGAAAAGTAATAGAATCTAATTTATCATATGATACAGAAGAAAAGGATTCGATTGGAAATGTATATGCAAAAGAGTATAGAGTGGATTATTCGAGTACAAAAATACAAAAAGGAGATGAAATTAATCTATATGCCTCTGATGAAATTTTAAATAGCGATGGCATTGCTACAGATGAAAAACATTTAAAAGATACTGTAAAAAGTGACATAATGTTAGAATGTATAGATTATTTATATCTTGGATTAAATACGGAACATGTTATAAAACTAAATACAAATGGTTCAACAAGAGATAATATAAAGATTTATGCTGAAAACAATAATATTGTTGCTATTGGAGAGTTATTAGAAGCAAATGATAAAAATAATTATGAAATACAAGTATTTGGTAAGATAAATGGAGATACAAATTTACATATTGAAATAGAAGGAACAAATATTGAAAAGATAGTACCTATATATGTTGGAAGTTCAACAGAAGAGGGAAAATTAAAAAAAGAAACAATTGTTGTTCCAATTAAAAATGACAGTAAATATATCATTAATGATAATAGTAATGATAGTAATCAGGTAACTAGTGAAGAAACAAATGTTAATAAAAGAAAAGATGATAGAAATAAAGCAGAAAATCAAGTGATTAATAGTGAACACAATAATGAACAAGTTTCTATAGAAACAGAAAAAAAGTTATGTGATATACAGAATACAAGTATAGTAAAAATATCTAGAAGAAAGAAATCATTGATAATATATTGGAAGAAAGCGAAAAATGTATCAGGATATCAAATACAGTATGGTTTAACTAAAAAATGTAAAGGCAAGAGAGTAAATGTTAAAGTAGGTAAGAAATGTTCAAAGAAAATAAATAAGTTGCGACCAAATATAAGATACTATTTTAGAATAAGAACATATGTAGTTAAAAATAATATTACATATTATTCAAAATGGTCTAAAGTTAAAAAGAAAAAAACAAAATAAAATATAAACAGGGTTGTCATTATGACAACCCTGTTTATATTTTTCTAATATTTAGATTCTAAATATTAATCGTCCGATTTTAAATTAGTCTAAAACGATTGAGTCTGTTGGGCAAGCTGCTGTGCAAGCACCACATTCGATGCACTGATCAGCGTTGATTACGCAAGCACTACCGTCGTTTGAGATTGCTCCAACTGGACAAGCTCCTTCACAAGCACCACATCCGATGCAACCATCTGTAATTTTGTAAGCCATTATGTATGCCTCCTTTATAGTTTTATACAGTAATAATAATACAAATAATTACATATTGCAACATCTAAGTGATGAGAAAAATAAACATTTTAGGTAAAAAATGGACCTATAAAATATATGAAAAAATGTGCATATATTAAAAAGAATATTCATATCCGGATAGAAGTAAAAGAATACTCATTTATTGTTTCGCATTTAGTAATATCACTTTGTAGTTAATATATTTACCATTATAAAAATTACCTAATAACTGTCAGCACTCTCCCGAATACATACCATTCAGATGGGTCAGTAGCAACAATATCTTTTCCAAAACCATTTACAGGTTTAAGCACAGAAGGAGTGCCATACTCATATTTTCTGATATAAACATGACGTCCTTTAAGAAAAATACCGGTTTCTCCGTAGGCAGGAGAACGGTCATTTGCAATAATCAAAACATCGTCTTTAAGGTATGCCGGATGAAGTGATTTATTAGTGACTTTTATTCCGCACATCATAGATGAACCGAATTCCTCCTCATAAGATGAAACATCTATGTAATCGGCATAAAAACTGTCAAATAACATTTCGTCTCCCATGCAACCGGTTGGAACAATGACAGGAATATAGGTTTTGCCCTGAAGTTGATTTAAGTTGTACAATTTTGTTTCAAAATTTGCTATTTCAGAAATTAGATTACATGCTCTTTCAGGGAGCTTTGTGTAATCTATATTTAGATGTCTGTCAAGTCCTAATAGATAATCTATTGAGACACCTAATGCTTGAGATAATTTTATTAAGTTATATGTTGTAGGACATCCGGTATGACCGCTCATCAGTTTTTTTAGAGTGTCATATGAAATGTTGGAAACATCAGATAATTTCTTTAAAGTCCAATTTCTTTCATTGAGAATCTGATTAATTGTCTCTACAACAGTGTTAGTATATTGTAATAAGTCAAATTGTTTAAGATTCATTTTGGTTCCTTCGATGGCACTTTTTAAAATTTTAGAAAATTAAAATAGTGCAATTTAAGTTCTTTTAAATAACTTTGGTTACAGTTATATTTTATTATAAGAATTAAATAAATTCAAGTTAGCTGTAGGTGACAAGCTTGGGGTGTGGCTTATCATATAGCAGAATAAGGCGAAAATACGACTTATTCATTAATAAAATATTATGAGAGCAAGGGGTGTTTTAATGAGTAAAACCAAGATTGTAGTAATTGACAATGACAAGAAGGCAGTATGGGAGCTTAGTAAAAGCTTAGAGTGTGAAGAAAACATTGAGGTAGTATCAGTTGAAGAAAATGGAATAGACGGATTGGAAGCAATTAATAAATATAATCCGGATATAGTCATAATGGAACTACTGCTAACAGGAATAGATGGATTTAGTATTATTGATTATATAAAAGAATGCAAATATGATATAAAAATAATTCTTACATCTGTAATTAATCAACAAAATATAGTTAGGGAGGCCTTTGATAAGGGAATAGATTATTTTGCTGTTAAGCCATATGATGTAAACACAATAGTGAACAGAGTTAAGCGTATAATCGGAGAAAATAAAAATAGTGAAACATTTAGTGCAATTTATAGTGTAGATTCTATAATTGCAAATTCACTGATTCAGTTAGGTATTCCAGCAAGTTTAAAAGGATACAGATATGTAGCGACAGGAATAAAAAGAGCAACAGAAGATCAGGGAGTGCTAGAGGGAGTTACAAAAATATTATATCCTGACATTGCAAAGGAATATGATTCAACACCGCAACGAGTTGAAAAGGCAATTAGACATGCAATTGAAGTTGCTTGGAATAAAAATAGTGACTGTGATTTAAAAAACAAATTTTGCGTTAATTTAGATAAAGGAAGAAAAAGACCAACAAATTCAGAATTTATTGCAACAATGTCACAATACATAATTAATTCATATAGGTAGTTAGGCAAAACTCTATATGGGGAATGCTTTAAGCTATATTGGGGTAAAAGACAAAAAAGAACTGCTATTATTAAAAAGAAATGCGATGTATGTGTAGCATATTTGATAAATTACTTTGTAAATTTACACCGAAGTAATTTATCAATTCTTTAAAATAATAGTGGTTCTTTTTTTATATAATTATTAGGTAATTATGTCTGTTTTTATAATTAAAATTATTTTTTTGCGAGTGATAATGAGAAAATAAATTCTGTTCCCACTCCTTCGGTGCTTATAACATCAATAGTTTCATTGTGCGCTGAAATAATTTCTTTTACAATGGAAAGCCCAATCCCGGAACCGGTTTTATCCATACCTCTTGAAGAGTCTGTCTTATAAAAACGCTGCCAGATTTTATTAATATTATCATGGGAAATACCAATTCCATTGTCTTTGATAACGCAGAATAATTTACCGCGATTGTTGTATAGTCTGATAATAATTTCAGAATCATTAAAACTAAATTTAATGGCGTTATCAATGAGATTATATATAACCTGTTCAATCTTACCTTTATCGGCAGTGACAATAGTTTTCTTTGCTTCATTAACAATAGTTAATTTTATATTTTTCTTTGAACTTACAGCTTCGAGAGTTTCAATAGAACTATGTATAAGCTCAAGTATATCAAAATCTTCTAAAATAAGTTCAGGACCTTTATTGCTCCAAACATTTAAATCTCTTAGACCGTTAGTTAAATGCTCTAGTCGGTTTGCTTCAGATAAAACAATTCCAAGGTATTTATTTTGCATTTCAGGTGGAATGGTTCCATCCATAATAGCCTCAATATAACCTTTTATAGAAGTAAGAGGAGAACGAAAGTCATGCGAAATATTTGATATAAATTTTTGCTGATATTCGTTGCTGTCTCTTAATTGGCTTGCCATATAATTTAATGAGTTGGCAACATCACCAATTTCATCATCTGAATATATTTTTATAGGATCAAAATCAAAATTACCTTGAGCATATTGCATTGCTGCAGTTCTTATATCCTTTAAAGGTGCATATATAAACCAAACAAAATTGAAGAAAATAATTAACGACAATAATAAAATTATAAAATATGTTAAATAAAAAATCTTTGTTATGGTGTAACTTGAAGATTTTATTGATGCTGTGGAAACATGTACAAGCATATAACCGTAAGGGCTTGATGAACCAGATTTAATCGGGTGGACAACATGAAGCATGTCGGTTTTAAAAATGTTGTACATATTACTAATCTGATAATGCCCTCCATTCTGATAATCTGCAGGATTAAAATTTGAAATAATAATTGACTTTGAAGAATCAGAGGTTAAATCAGAACCATCACTTGAATACTTTAAGTTAAAATCAGAACCTAAAATCCAAACCTCAGAATTTAAAATCTTATTAAAATCTTCCACATATGGTTCAAAATCAGTAATATCTGAAAGTGAATAGTTGCAGTCGTCAGCAATATTTTTGGAAGCAACAGTAGCGTAGCTGTATAATTGCGACGCTGTTGTTTCAACCAAATGATTATAGGTTATATTTGTTGACCAATAGGTAATAATCAACATACCTAAAATTGCAAATGAAATATAACCAATAAAAAATTTTTCAAGAATAGAATCCTTCATAGTAATCTCCAATTTGTAAATAGCAACATAATCTTTATTTGTTATAATGGCGGGGCACAAGGTACTTTACCCACTCATGAGCAAGCTCATGTGGGCTTAGACCTTTTGACCCTAGCATCTTGATAAATTATGCTTTGCTGTGTACTTCAAATTTGTATCCAATACCCCAAACAGTGGAAAGGGCCCATGTGTCGCTGTCGTGAATTTTTTCACGAATTCTTTTAATGTGTACATCGACGGTTCTGGTGTCTCCGGCATATTCATATCCCCAGATATTGTCTAATAACTGTTCTCTTGTAAAGACCTGATTTGGAGAGGAAGCAAGGAAATATAAAAGTTCAATTTCCTTAGGTGCCATTTCAAGAGTTTCACCTTTATAAACTACTTCATAATTAGAAAGGTTAACTGTAAGGTCTGGGAATTTAACGACTTCAGCTCCACCGGTAGTAGTAGAAGTTGTCTGGTTTGCGCGACGTAAAAGAGCTTTGACTCTTGCGACGAGTTCCTTAGAATCGAATGGTTTAATCATATAGTCATCTGCTCCAAGTTCCAATCCAAGAACCTTATCAAAAACTTCTGTTTTGGCAGAAAGCATAATAATTGGGACATTTGACTCCATTCTTATTTCACGGCATACCTGATAACCGTCTTTTCCGGGAAGCATAATGTCTAACAAAACAACATCAGGCATATATTCCTTAAATGCTGTGATTGCAGACTGTCCGTCATGCTCAATACGGGTATCAAAACACTCTTTTGTCAAATAAAGAGAGATTAATTCTGCAATATGTTCATCATCATCTACTATTAAAATTTTCTGTTTACTAACCATAATATCCTCCAATAATATTCACATAAATATTTGAAATTATTTATACATATACGGTTGCTTTCGCAAAGAAGCAACATTTTCATATGCATAAATTAACATAATAAAGTGTAACATACATAAATGAACAAACATTGTATATACTTTTATTTAAATGTAACAACAGTAGCTCCGGCACCGCCTTCGCCATGCTCGCCGTTTCTGTATGATTTTACATAACCCAGATTTTTCAAATGATTCTGGATAGCACTTCTAAGAGCACCGGTCCCCTTTCCATGAATTATGTAAACCTGAGGCAAATGTGCTATATAAGCGTCATCTAAATATTTGTCTAATTCAAATATAGCTTCATCTACAGTTTTGCCAATTAAATTTAATTCCATTTTTACGTTTTTAGCCTTGTCCATTTTTATCTTACCTGTGTTGCTTCGGACAAGACCAGGTGCTTTTACA
Organism: Eubacterium sp. AF17-7; assembly: GCF_003461285.1. Lineage (NCBI taxonomy): Bacteria > Bacillati > Bacillota > Clostridia > Eubacteriales > Eubacteriaceae > Eubacterium > Eubacterium sp. AF17-7. Next base: position 9,188 of record NZ_QTWU01000008.1, read on the forward strand.
TCAGGCTCATCTAGAATCTCTAAATCAGAAATGTTAACCTTGGAATTTAAAATACCCATTTGTACATTAACGTCTCCATTGGCATTTGGTAAAGTAGAAATCGTTCCTTTTAAATTAAGACTAAGAACCTTAACTCCTGTTCCGATTTTAAATTCAGAAGGCTTGTGCTTTTTCTTTGCAGCGGAAGCTTTCATGGAAAGACCGCTTTGGTTTTCCTTTAATTTGCTGCCGAGTTTGCTTCTGGATTTTTCCATAGCCTTTGTATTATGAGATTTAGAGCCCTGATTAATTGTTCTTATTGACTCGTCAGCTAATTCTTTTGCATCCTTTAAAATATCAACCGCTTCTTCACGGGCTTTAGTAATAATTTTTTCACGTTGTTCATCTAAACGTTTATTTTTTAATTCATAATCCCGCTTTAATGATTTAATTTGCGATTTATAGGCTGCAATTTCCTCACGGTCTTTTTCAATTGTAAGTTTGCTCTCTTCTAATTTTGCAATGACATCTTCAAATTTTTCATTTTCTGAATCAATACGTTTCTTTGCATCATCAATAATGTAATTAGGAAGTCCGAGCTTTGAAGAAATGGCAAAAGCATTACTTTTTCCGGGAATTCCAATTAACAGTTTATATGTTGGACGAAGAGTCTCAACATTAAATTCGCAGCAGGCATTTTCTACACCGTCAGTAGAAAGGGCAAATAACTTCAATTCACTATAATGTGTTGTTGCCATTGTGCGTGTTCCGATATTTTTTAAGAATGACAAAATGGAAATTCCAAGAGCAGCACCTTCTACAGGGTCAGTTCCCGCGCCTAATTCATCAAACAAAACGAGAGAATTTTCGTCAGCTTCGTTTAAAATATTTACAGTATTTACCATGTGGGCAGAGAAAGTACTAAGACTTTGTTCAATACTTTGTTCATCACCGATGTCGGCAAATACCTCATTAAATACAGCTAACATACTTCCTTCAAATGCAGGAATGTGAAGACCGGACTGTCCCATTAATGTAAGTAAACCTACAGTTTTTAAAGAAACTGTCTTACCACCGGTATTTGGTCCGGTTACTATTAATAAAGTAAAATCTTTTCCTAAATGTATATCAATAGGAACTACTTTATGTGGGTCAAGCAATGGATGACGTCCCTGTTTAATATTAATTTGCTTATTATTACTAAATATAGGTTCACTTGCTTTCATATTCTTAGCAAGTATAGCCCTTGCAAATATAAAATCGAGTTCAGCAAGAATATCCATATCTGTTTTTAATTCGTATAAATGCTCAGCACATAAAATACTTAAATTTGCTAAAATGACCTGAATTTCATCAGCTTCTTTTGATGCAAGTTCACGAAGTGTATTATTCAAATTGACAACCGCCATAGGCTCAATAAAAAGAGTAGAGCCTGTTGAAGACTGGTCATGTATCATGCCGGGAACTGCACTGCGGTATTCCTGCTTGACCGGTACACAGTAGCGACCGTCACGCATTGTAATTAATGCATCCTGCAAATAAGTACGCCCTGACTGAGAATTAATTATTGAATTCAATTGAGAATGAATTCTATCATTAGTAATCTTTATCTGTCGACGGATATTTTTCAAATTAGCTGAAGCGTCATCGGCTATCTCATCTTCTGAAAGAATACAACCTGTAATTTCAGAATTTAAGTTTGACAAAGGTTCAATGCTGTCAAATAATTGGTCAAGACTGTTGGGTTCACCATCTGCATCTTCTTTACGTGTAAATGTTTTTACGCGCAAGGCAATTTTTAACAAAGAACTGATTTTTAAAAGCTCTCCGGCACCGAGTGCACTGCCAATTTCAAGTCTTTTAAGACTTGCACTTATATCATGTAATCCGGAAAATGATACGCTTCCCTTTTGCCACACGAGTGATAGAGCGTCAGCAGTTTCCTTTTGTAAATTTTTTATTTTATTTAAATCTGATATCGGCTCAAGCTTGCGACATTTTTCTTTTCCAAGCTCAGAGCACGCACAATCTGAAAGTCTGTCTATAATTTTGTTATATTCAAGAGTTTTTAAGACCTTTTTGTTCATGATAATACTCCAATTCTTGTATTTAAATTCATAATCAATTATAATAAAGAACAGTTGCAAGGTAAAGGGAAAAATGCCTTAGTAAAATTAGTGTAGTGGCCATTTGGCTTAGAAAGAGGAAGAAATGAAATATATTGAAGCATTGAGAGAAGGCGAAAGGATTCAGGAAATCTATTTATGTAAACAAAAGAATGTTGCAATGACAAAGACAGGTAAAGAATATGAAAATGTAATCCTTCAGGATAAGACAGGTTCTTTGGATGCCAAAATATGGGATCCAAGATCAATGGGAATAGATGATTTTGATGCATTAGATTACGTCGAAGTAAGTGGTGACGTAACTGTATTTAATGGTCAGACACAGTTATCGATTAAAAGAGCAAGAAAGGCAAAAGAGGGAGAATATGATCCTTCTGATTATTTGCCTGTTTCAGATAAGAATCTTGAGGATATGTTTAATGAATTATTAGGATTTATTTCAAAAGTTGAGAATACATACTATAAGCAGTTGCTTAGCAAATTATTTATAGAAAATCAGGAATTTGCTAAAGCATTTAAAAATCATTCAGCAGCAAAAAGTGTTCATCATGGATTTATTGGTGGCTTACTTGAGCATACAGTTTCAGTAACAAGATTGTGTGAATTCTACACAAAGCAGTATCCAATGTTAAATAAGGATTTGCTTATAACTGCAGCAATTTGTCATGATATTGGAAAAGTATATGAATTATCTTCATTCCCTTTAAATGATTACACAGATGTAGGACAACTTTTAGGTCACATAGTTATGGGATCAGAAATGGTAGGAGATATTGCCAGAACAATTAGTGGATTTCCAAAGACTCAGTTAGTGGAATTAAAGCACTGTATTTTGGCTCATCACGGAGAACTTGAATATGGTTCACCAAAGAAACCGGCATTAGTTGAAGCTATGGCTCTTAATTTCGCAGATAATACAGATGCTAAGATGGAAACAATGGCAGAATTGTTTAAGGCTAATGCAAATAAGTCTTCAGATGAATGGTTAGGTTATAACCGCTTACTGGAAACAAATATCAGAAAGACAAGCGAGTAAAGGAATATTCATGGTTAAAAAGAACGACATTATAGATTTAACAATTGAAGATTTAGGAGTAAACGGAGAGGGTATAGGCAAAGTTGATGGCTATACTCTCTTTGTCAAAGATGGGGTAATTGGTGATGAAGTCACTGTCAAAGTAATGAAGGCAAATAAAAATTTTGGATTTGCAAGACTTATGGAGATTAAGAAACCATCAAAAGATAGGGTGACTCCACGTTGTAGTGTGGCAAGACAGTGTGGTGGATGTCAGATTCAGTGTTTAAGCTATGAAGAACAGCTTAAGTTTAAACAGAATAAAGTGTATAACAATCTTGTACGAATTGGTGGACAGGATGATTTTATAATGAAAGATATAATAGGAATGGAGGAACCGTTTAATTATAGAAATAAAGCACAGTTTCCTGTAGGTTTAGATAAGCAAGGTAATGTTGTTTCGGGATTTTATGCCGGAAGAACACATTCAATTATTGGAATAGACAGTTGTGATTTAGGACTTAAATTAGATGGCAGGGACATTAATAAAGAAGTTATGGATATTGTGAAAAAATTCATGACAAAATATCAGATTGAACCATACAATGAGGTTACACATAAAGGATTAGTGCGTCATGTCCTTATAAGAATAGGTGCAAAAACAAAACAGATAATGGTATGCACCATTATAAATGGTAGAAAGTTACCAAATAAAGATGAATTGGTAGAGAAGTTATGTAAACTAGAAGGCATGCAGAGTGTGTCCTTAAATGTTAATACAAATAAGAGTAATGTAATTTTAGGTAACAAAATTATAAATTTGTATGGACTGGGATATATCGAAGATTATATTGGAGATGTAAAATTTAGAATTTCACCATTATCATTTTTTCAGGTAAATCCTGTTCAGACAGAAAAGTTATATAATAAGGCTTTGGAATATGCTGATTTGTCAGGAAATGAAATTGTATGGGATTTATACTGTGGAATTGGAAGCATTTCCTTATTCCTCGCAAAGAAGGCAAAGAAAGTGTTAGGTGTTGAAATTGTACCTGAAGCAATTGAAGATGCAAAATTAAATGCAAAAATAAATAATATAAATAATGCAGAATTTTTTGTGGGAGCTGCAGAAGATGTGGTTGCAGAATATTTTTCTAAACACGAAAATGAAGCTGAGTGTAAACCGGATGTTATAGTTGTTGACCCTCCGCGAAAAGGGTGTGATGAAAAATTATTGTCTACAATTGTAAAAATGAATCCAAAGCGTGTTGTGTATGTAAGTTGCGACAGTGCAACACTTGCAAGAGATGTAAAATGGCTTAGCGAGAATGGATATAAATTAAAGGAAGCAACACCATGCGATATGTTTGGTCAGACGGTTCATGTGGAGACGGTCTGCTTGCTCAGCCGAAAAGAACCTAACTAAGGGGCAGGTAATGCTAGATAAAGATTTGGCAGAAATATATGGCTATAAAGGCCAAAAGTTAGAGGCTGACATTTTGATATGTACCCCTTTTACTGGACATCCAATGAAAGGGATATATATCATTTTGTACAGTTTCTAAATAAAAACAGAATCTAAAATACATATGTTTTCATTGATAAAGATTTAATACTACAATAAAAGAAAAACTGAAAGGCTGAAAAATGAAAATAAAACTATTACATACTTTAAAAAATTATGATAGAAAAAATCTTATAAAAGATATAATTGCCGGAATTATAATAATGGCCGTGTCTATTCCTATATCAATGGGATATGCTCAGATTGCGGGATTGCCGGCAGTTTATGGAATATATGGTTCAGTGTTTCCGATACTTGCATTTGCACTTTTTTCCACATCACCACAATTTATATTTGGAGTCGATGCGGCTCCGGCAGCTCTTGTTGGTTCTGCTTTATTAAGCCTTAATATAGAGTTAGGTTCAGACGAGGCAATTGCAGCAGTTCCGGTAATGACATTTTTTGTGGCCGTATGGTTGCTTGCATTCTATTTTATGAAGGCAGGAAAACTTGTAAATTATATTTCAGCGCCTGTAATGGGTGGATTTATAACAGGAATATGTACAACGATTATATTAATGCAGATTCCTAAAATAATGGGTGGAACATCAGGAACAGGAGAATTTTTTGAACTGGCAGAGCACACATTTGAAACAGGAAAACACATAAATATTCCATCTGTAATAATGGGGGTGATAGCTCTTGTTATATTATTAGTTTCAAAAAAATTAATACCAAAGTTTCCAATGGCAGTAGTGCTTATGTTTGCGGGAACAATAATAACATTAAATATGCCAATAAGAGATTGGGGAATAAATACTTTAAGTGCCGTGGAACCGGGACTCCCAAAGTGGAGCATTCCGGATTTTTCTATTATTTCGATTCAGCAGACAATAACAATAAGTTTATCTGTAGCAGTAGTAATAATGGCAGAAACCTTATTGGCAGAAAATAGTTTCGCACAAAAAAATAATTATCGTATAAATGATAATCAGGAAATCCTGGCTTTTTCAGTTGGAAATTTTATGGCGGCATTTACAGGATGCTGTCCAATTAATGGTTCCGTCTCACGTACTGCAATGGGAGAACAATATCAGGCAAAAACTCAACTTACAGGAATTGTTGCAGGACTTTCAATGATAGTGTTGCTTATTTGTGGAACAGGGTTTATAGGTTATTTGCCAATACCAATTTTAACAGCAATTGTTATTTCAGCACTTTTGGGAGCAACAGAGTTTGACCTTGCAGCACGACTTTGGAAATTGAGCAGAACAGAATTTCTTATTTTTGTAGGAGCATTTTTAGGCGTACTATTACTTGGAACAATAAATGGAGTTTTAATAGGAATAATTCTTTCGTTTACAGAAATGATTATAAGAACTTCAAAACCATCAAGATGTTTTCTTGGAATACAGCCGGGACATAGACATTTTAGGGATTTGAAAGAAGGAAATCAGATTCATGCCATAGAAGGTGTAATTATTTACAGATTTAGCAGTAATTTGTTTTTCGCAAATATCGGAGTGTTGCAGCGTGATATAGAAGACAGTATAAAACCTGATACAAAGGCAGTAATTTTAGATGCAAGTGGAATAGGAAGCATAGATATAACAGCAGCAGACAGACTTGCAATGTTATATAAATCTTTGAAGGAAAAAGGAATACGATTTTACATGACTGAGCATATAGCAAAGGTAAATGAGCAGATAAGAACTCTTGGGCTTGGATATATGATAGAAGAGGGAAGGGTAAGAAGAACAATACATATAGCATTAAAAGATATGGGAATCGCAAGACCATATCCGTTAGAGGGTGGAATTGAAAATGAAGAAAGAAGTGCTTCAAGAAAGCGTGCGGATAACAAAGTACAGGAATTCGTATGGGCGTTTGGAGCTGAAAGCGAGGAGCAAATAGAAAAACAGATAGTTTTACAGATTCAACAGCTAAAGAAAACGGGAGATATGGAAAAACTTTTCCACGGAAGTTGGTCTCATATGGATGCATTTGACGAGGATGAATGGTTAGAACATTTAGAAGAACATTTGAAGGAAATCGTTAATATTTCAGGAAAAGATGAAAAGAGCATTGCTACCAGATTTGAGGAACATAGAAAAGAAATTCATGAGAGAATTAAAAATGAGCATCCGGAAATGGCAGAGCGATTTAAGGAAAGAAGACATATTCTTGATGAACATTTAAGACAAAGACATCCTGAAGTGTTTAATCTTATCGAGCATTTAAGGGAAAGTGATAATAATTAGAAATTTAAATTATCGTACCAGATGACGCCCCAAAATGACTGCTTGATGCCTGAGTATAGAAATAAATAATGCTTCTTTTTTACAAAAAATACAACAAAAACAATTACTGTAAAGAGAATTAAGAGAATTGTTTCAAAGACTGACAATGTTAAGAAGAGTATAGCTAATACGACAAAACAAAAAACAACAAAGAAGAAGACAATCACAAAACTAAAAGCAAATACATATTATTTTAAAGTTCGGGCTTATAAAATAGTAAATGGAAAAACTTACTATAGTGAATGGAGTAAAGTTAGAAAAACTATAGTTAAGAAATAGTTAGAAAATAATAAGAAACTACCAGTCAGGCTTAAAGGTCCGGCTGGTAGTTTTATACTTAAGGCTATAAAAATATATCAACACTTTAAAGAATCAATTTAATTAAATAATGAATTTAACTATAATATCTAATAAAATTTAATCAGCATTATACATTATAATTAATTTCGCATAGGCAGCTTCACAGGAAATATTGTAAAGTGGGATTACTCCGGAATTTACAATTTTTGCACTGCTGTCATATAAAGCAGCATCTTTGTTTTTGAAAGATGCACAGTAAAAGTCGATGCCTAAATCGTTACATTTTTTTGCAAAATCAATAATAGAATAGCCATCAGTTGTACATGCGGTCGCTGAATGATACATATAATGAAGTACAGCTTTAGGCTTTGAACTTAAATCAATATTATTATAATTTAATCCGGGATAAGGATGAATTAACAAAATTTTATTATCAAAGTTCCCATTCCACAGAATATCATCTGATTTCGCAGGATATTGATGCTTTTGAGCCAATGAAATATCACTCGGTTTCGTATGATGATATGTTTCAGCTAATGAAATATCATCTGATTCCATTAAACAAGGATAGTTTTCAGTTGCAACAAATTTCTCATCAATCATTTTGCCAAAATATTTGCCTGTAAAACTGCGAAACTGGTCCGTAAATGGGTCAGATTCCACAATATGAGTGGAAAGATAAACAGGAATTTCACCTTTATTATTTTCAAAAATAGTAAAAACGCCATTTATGTCACTTGATTTGATAAAACATACAGCATTTCTAAAATTGTTCATGCCATTGCTACCAGGAAGTCCCAAAGCGAGATTGCTTGCAACAAGTACAATTGGAATAGAACAATTTTCAAACATTGTTCCAATTAAAGCTGATGTATAGGAAAGTGTATCAGAACCATGTGTTATAATGATTCCCTGATATTTTTCAAAATCTAATTCCAAAAGGCAATTGCATAAAACGCCCCACTCTACAGGAGTAAGATTTTCACTTAAAATATTAATCGGCTGAATTACTTCAAATCCAGTATCATCAGCATATTTCTCATTATATAACTGAAGAAGTCTATAAGAGGAAGCAGCAGTGGTATTGATAATTTTTCCCTCGACTTTGCTTCCAATAGTTCCTCCGGTTAAAATGACTAAAATTTTCTTCATAAATTGCTCCTAAGTATTGGAAGCGTTGCAAAATTATGTACGAACCTTAATAATTTTTCCATAGTTTATTGCAGGAACTCCCATTTTATATGGACGGATTCTAAAATAATATGTTTTCTTCTTTTTCAAATGTTTTTTATATGTAGATGTCTTGCCGCCTGATGCACGGACGGTTTTGACACCTTTTTTAAATGACTTATCATAGGAATACTGAATAAAATATCCGTCACAATTTTTATCAGTTTTCCATGTAAGCTTGAGTTCTTTAGACTTGTTTAATTTCTTTTTTGCAAATTTAATGGAATTTAGTGTTGGCTGTTTTTTAGTTTTTACTGAAACTGTTTTACTCCAATTTCCAATTCCTACATTATTAGTATAAGCACGCATACGTATATAATATTTTGTATTATAAGGAAGCTTTTTGATGACGGTTTTTGAATCCTTTCCGTCAACCTTAATAGTTTTTACGTGCTTTTTAAACCTTTTGTCTTTAGAATATTGTATAGTGTACCCGCTTACTCCGTTTTGGGTAGTCCATTTTAAATTAATTTCATTGGAACGGCTAATTGTAGCTGATGTAATTTTAGCTTGCTTTGGTAAAATTAAAAAATCAGCGGAACATGAACTTAAATATTTAATCTCATTTCCTATTACTTTAACAGAACCTACGCCGGAATAGACATTGTCTGAATAATCGACAGTGTAATTGTCAGGAGATACAACCTGTCCGTTATAAGTTACTGTTACGTCAGGGCGTTGCTCTGAGTCGTTGCACGTATAAATGTTCTGACTAAGAGTTACAGAAGCATTTTTCAAAGAAACATATGGATTATTTTCCTGTGCATCTGTAGTTATTTCGCCATTTACAAAGTTAATTTTAACATTACCGTCTGTAGTACGTTAAGTTTTAATAAATCTTCTAGCCAATCGTTTAAGAACAGATGGTTTTGGAAGAGTAGTCTCATTGCCCCTTTCGGATGAAATAACAGCCATTGATGGTGCACATGCATCTAAAAAATCCGCACAAGAAGATAATGCGGCACCATGATGACCAACTTTTAATACATCGCATTTAAAATCAATTCCCATTGCCAATAACTTTTCTTCCATCGTAGAAGGCAAATCTCCGGTCAACACAACTGATCTGTCATCGCAGGTAACTTTTAAAACAAGACTACATTCATTATAAGTTGAGCCCATAGTTCCATCATATAAGCATGTGACTGTGGCATCGCCAAATGACCAGCTTTGAAGATATGAAGGGTTAGAATAAGGGCATCCTTCAGCTTTTAAAGCTTCCATAAAGGCATAAAATACATCTAAATCTTTTGAGCATGGAGAACAAAAAGTTTCTCCGATTTCAAATTCTTTAAAGATACGGGCAAATCCACCGACATGGTCTCCATCAGGATGCGTGGAAACAACATAGTCAATTTTTGAGATTCCGAGCGATTTAAGATAAGTAACAATATTTTCAGTTTCTGTATTAACACCTGAATCAACAAGCATATAATGTCCTTCACTTTCCATTAAAATGCAATCTCCACGTCCGGCATAAATGGCAGTCATTGACATTTGTCCTGCGTTAGCATCAACAATAAATTGAGGCAGATATAATTGTAAAATAAAAATCAGGCATACAAAAAATATATGCCTGACAGATTTTTTCATTCGTAATGAAAAATTAATACTCATAATGTTAAACCTCGGCTTTAATATTATTTTTGTGAATTATAATTTTCATTAATATAGTCTAAACACCTTTTCGCTAATAAATAGTATACAACAATAAGACAAATAATTACAAACGTGAAAAGATTGCCGGTTACAATTAAAGCATGATAATCGGAACCGAGCCAGTAAACAAAAGTTGCCAATACAAATCCAACTACGCTTACATACCATGCAGCTTTTATCCAACTACGCTCATCACGACATGCAATTCCCGGAGCTAATTTAAGAAAGCCGTGAGTGTAAAAAAATGTTGTTATAACACCAGCGAACAAATATGCAAAACCAATAGCAAATACTAAATTACAAAGCAATATTCCATTAACGAAAAATGGCAGAATATAAATAATAATGCTGAGAATTAAAGAAATAATACTGAGTAATATAGCATAATTAAATTGACGGCTGCCTTTGTTCTTGAGAAGAAAAGCGGCGATTGCAATTAAAATAAATCCGACAATATCATTAAAAATATCTATATGAATATTGTCAAAAAATACTTTATCAATTACTTTGGCCTCGTTAGTTGAAACTGCATCTGAATTATCATCAGACAAAGAGCTGTCATGCTTGTCTTCTATCATTTTATAAGTACAGGAAGCTCCATAAGTTGATTTGATATTGTAATATTGAAATTCACCAATAACGTTGTCAGAGTTATTGTAATTGTTAGGATATGCTATTCCTGTGTCGATATTAACATCTAAAACAATAAATAAGAAACCAAGTAAAAATAAAATTATACTAAGCTTACCACGGGATAATTTCATAGAATCCTCCTTATTAATATGTACAAACCTAAAAAAATAATACAAATGTTATATTTTCAAAAAAAGTGTATCCATTGATGTCACCAAATGAAATTTTAAAGAGATAACATTTGTAATAAATATTAATAATATAATATGTGTTAATATGTGTAATGCCAGTAGGAGTGCGTCGTACGTAACAATCCATGGCATGAAAAATGGGACTTTTGCCACAACATCATATGTGTATGATGTGAATTGAAACAATTTTAATAAGTCGATTATAACCTATTTAAAATTAAAATCCAATAGTATTTGATTATTCAAAATTTAAAGTGTATAATATTTTACGATTATAAATAACCCTTATATTATAGGAAAGGAATTATGGAAACAATGAAGAAAAAATTAATGATGTTAGTACTTTCATTAGTACTTTGTGTTACTACAGTTGGTCAGTTTAGTACACCGGTACAGGCTGAAGAAAGAACAGATTACGTTATTAAAGTTAATAAAGGGACAAACTGTGTTACAGTCTATGATAAAGACGGGAAGCCGGTTAAGGCTATGATTTGTTCTCCAAGTAATGAAACACCTGTAGGAACATTTTATACTCCTGTAAAATATAAATGGCATGAAATGATTGGTAACTGCTATGCACAGTACTGTACAAGAATTACTTGGGATGGAATACTTTTCCACTCAGTTTGGTATTACAAAAATGGTGATAAGTCAACAATGTCAGTATCAGCATACAACGTAATGGGTAACAAAGCATCTCACGGATGTGTTCGTTTACTTTGCAAAGATGCAAAATGGATTTATGACAATTGTGCATTAAAAACAAAGGTAGTTATTTTTAACGGAACAAAGAAAGATGATCCATTAGGAAGACCATCATTTACACCACTTTCAACAAAATCACGTACTTCATGGGACCCAACAGACCCAGACCCAAAGAATCCATTCAGAGGAAACAAGCCAACAATAACAGCTAAAACAGCTACAGTTAAACTTGGTTCAAAGGTTAATGTAAAAGACTTAGTTTTAATTAAGGATTCAGCTGGAAATGAATTAACAGCTAAAGAAGCAAAGGTTAAAGTAAAAGGAAAAGTAAATACAGCAAAAGTTGGTAAATATAAAGTTACATATAGAATAACAGATAAACTTGGAAAGAAGACAAGCAAGACATTTAAATTTAATGTTATTGATAATAAGAAACCTACGATTTTAGTTGATAAAAAGAAAAAGACAGTTGCGATGACAACAACTCAGAATCTTTTAAATGGTGTAACAGCACAGGCAGCATCAGGAAAAGATTTGACTCAGAAAATCAAGGTAAAAGTTATTGATGAAGCAGGCAACAAAGTAAGAGTAAAACAGGGAAATGTTACATTTGATAAAGCAGGAACTTACAAAGTTGTATACAAAGTAACAGGAAATAATAAGAAAACAAGAACAACAACAGTTAAGTACAATGTTGTTGACAGAGGAGTTAAATTAACTGTAAACACTAACATTACAATTAATCAGGGTGAAATATTTGAACCATTAAAATATGTTTCAGAATTAAAGACATTTAAGGGCGTTGCTATTGATATCGCTAAGAATGTAAGCATTACAGGTACAGTTAATTCAAATGTTCCCGGAACATACAAGGTAGTATATGCAGCAGCTAACAGAGGAATTGCTTATACAAGAAGAGAAGTTGAAGTAACAGTAACAGTAGTTGCTAAGACACCTGAAACAACTACTGTACCGGAGACAACAAAGGCTCCAGAAACAACTACTACACCAGAAACAACAAAGCCTGCTGAGACAACAAAGCAGGAAGAAACAACTGCACCACAGACAACAAAAAATTCAGCTAATCAGGATAAAGATTGGTCAGAAAGATATTAAGATATGTATACATTTGAAACAATGATAAGCTACAGTGCTGTTGACAGAAATGGAAATTTGCCACTATATGGAATTTTAAATTTGCTGCAGGATTGCACTAATATGCAGTCTTCAAGCATAGGAATGGGAGTTGAGCATATGAAACAGGTTAACAAAGGATGGATACTTGTTTCATACAAAATCTCATTAAAAAAGAAGTTAAGATATGGCGAAAAAGTCCGTGTTGGAACGGCAGCAAGTAGTTTTAGCAGCTTTTATGGAGACAGAAAATTTCAAATAGAATCGCTAGATGGTGAAAAATTAGTAGAAGCCGATAGTATATGGGTTTTAATGGACATGGAAACACGCCATCCCATAAGAGTATCCGAGGAAGAAAGAAAAGGATATGTAATTGAAGAAGGAATAAATGATTTGAAGGCTGACAGAAAAATCAAATTCTCTTCTGAAAGGGAAAAAGTTGGTGAATTTAAAGTCCTAAAGACTTATATAGATAATAATGGTCATATGAATAATGCTGATTACTTAAGGGTTGCAGCAGAATTTGTACCGGCAGATTTTGAATACTATGAGGTTGATATTATCTATAATAAGGAAGCTATGGAAGGCGAAATGATGACAGCATATTTGCATCGTGAGGAAAATGAAATTGAAATTACATTTGAAGATAAAGATGAGAATGTACTGGCAAAGGTAAGACTGCAAAATAAATAGCATTATAAAATAAAACAATTCATTACTCAGAAATAAGGATAAATGATTTTAGACTAACATTTTAGGAATAATGAATAAAAATATTAAGGCGGGAGTAGAAATCTCCCGCCTTATAAAATATAATAAAGTCGTAAATAATTAATAAAATGTCTGATTAAAATTAAAAAATTAAAAAATAGTTAGAAAATATATTATGGCAGGCATTTAAATATTTATAAATAAAAACAGATACAGAAAGGACGGAAACACATGATTGAATTAGGAAAATATCAGATATTAAAGGTAGTTAGAAAGTCAACAATAGGAGTATATCTTGGGGATGAAAGAGAACAGGTATTGTTACCAAAGAAACAGGTACCACAGGATATTAGTGTTGGCGATTCAATAAAAGTATTTATATACAGAGATTCAGAGGACAGACTGATTTCTACTGTAAATCAGCCACTATTAACATTAGGTGAAGTAGCAATGCTTACAGTAAAAGATGTTTCAAAAAATGGAGCATATCTTGACTGGGGACTTGAAAAAGATTTGTTCCTTCCATATAAAGAACAGACAACGCAGGTAAGACCGGGTGAAAGATACTTGATAGCTTTATATATTGATAAGAGTAGCAGATTATGTGGAACCATGAATGTATACGATTATTTGGAAGATAATCCGCCATATGTGAAAGATGATCAGGTTTCAGGTATAGTTTACAATTATAATGAAAGATTTGGAGCATTTGTAGCAGTAGATAACAAATATCACGGAATGCTTTTAAAAAGAGAACTCCACAGAAATGTTCAGATAGGTGAGCAGATTGAAGCAAGAGTTATAAATGTAAGAAAAGATGGCAAGATGGATTTGAGCCTCCAGAAGAAAGCATATTTGCAAATGGAAGACGATGCAAAGAAAATATATGAAATAATAGAGGCAATGGGTGGTGAGTTGCCATATACAGATAAGGCAAAACCGGAAGTTATTAAAAATGATTTTAATATGAGTAAAAACGAATTTAAGCGTGGTATCGGCAGATTGCTCAAAGAACGTAAGGTGTCAATTGGGGTAAATTCAATAAAATTAACAAAAGAATAATGCCGATATACAATTTAGCCAAATTATAAAATTATATTTTGTCTATTTACAATATAGAATTTTCTCTGGGGCTGATTTACAATAACCACTGTAATAAAGAAGAGTACGGAGGCGTGATTTGCGGAGTATGTTGCGCCAGGCACTAGATATTAGAGGAGGAACTTATGGCAAGTTTATCATTAAAAAACATTAGCAAGGTATATCCTAACGGATTTGTTGCAGTAAAAGATTTTAACCTTGAAATCAAGGATAAGGAATTTATCATTTTCGTAGGACCATCAGGTTGTGGTAAGTCAACAACACTTCGTATGATTGCAGGTCTTGAAGAAATCTCATCAGGAGAATTATATATTGGAGACAAGTTAGTTAACGATGTAGAACCTAAAGATAGAGATATCGCAATGGTTTTCCAGAACTACGCTTTGTATCCACATATGACAGTATATGATAATATGGCGTTCGGTCTTAAGTTAAGAAAAGTACCTAAGGCTGAAATTGAAAGATTAGTTAAAGAAGCAGCTAAGATTCTTGATTTGGAACACTTACTTGACAGAAAGCCAAAGGCTTTATCAGGTGGTCAGAGACAGAGAGTTGCTATGGGTCGTGCAATCGTTCGTGATCCTAAGGTATTCTTAATGGATGAACCTCTTTCAAACTTAGATGCTAAGTTAAGAGTTCAGATGCGTGTTGAAATTGCTAAGATTCATAAGAGATTAGGAGCAACAATCATTTACGTTACTCATGACCAGACAGAAGCTATGACACTTGGTACAAGAATCGTAGTTATGAAAGATGGTGTAGTTCAGCAGGTAGATTCACCTAAGAACTTATATGATAATCCGGTTAACTTATTCGTAGCAGGATTCATGGGATCACCACAGATGAACTTCATCGACGCTGAAGTTGAAAGAGATGGAGAAGATGTTAAACTTCACATTGGTCAGGCAAGACAGTACATCACAGTACCAGCTGATCAGGCTAGAGCTTTAGTTGAAGGCGGATATGTTGGAAAGACAGTTGTTATGGGTATCAGACCAGAAGATATTCATGATGAAGAAAGCTTCATTGAAATGTCACCTGAAAGTGTATTTACAACAACAATCAGATTATACGAATTATTAGGTGCTGAAGTTTACTTATACTTCGATGTAGAAGGATTCGATTGTACAGCAAGAGTAAATCCTCGTACACAGGCTAGACCTGGTGATGAAGTAAGAATGGCAATGGATCTTACAAAGTTGCATATCTTTGATAAAGAAACAGAACAGGTTATCACAAACTAGTAAAAATGAAATAAATGTGAAAAAAAGAGGAAATGCACAAAAAAAGTGTATTTTCTCTTTTTTTTTAATGAAAATTATATTAAACTATAGAATAAGAATGTGTTGAGTTTATTTTGATGGAAATAAAAAGATAAACTCTAGTCAGAAAAGATTTACGTACACATAAAATTTATAATTTTAAATTATAATTTCTTAGAAAACAAAATGTTGGGATGCATTAAATTAAAAAGAAATAGAGGTATACAGAATGATTTCAAATCAGATACTACAATCAACAATCAAAGGAGTAAAAGACATATCAAGAGTTGACTTATATGTTGCTGATACAGATGGAAAAATAGTTGCCAGTACTTCCCAGATTGGAAACCAGTTTAAAGATGCTATAATTGCATTCGCAGGTTCACCGGCAGATAGCCAGTCTGTTCAGGGATACCAATTTTTTAAGGTATATGATGAGAACCAGTTAGAATTAATTTTAATAGCTCAGGGAGCAAATGATGATGTATTTATGATTGGAAAGATGGCAGCCTTCCAGATACAGAATCTTTTGGTAGCGTATAAAGAAAGATTTGATAAAGATAATTTCATAAAGAATCTTTTGTTAGATAATCTTTTGTTGGTTGATATTTATAACAGAGCTAAGAAATTGCACATAGACATGGATACAAGAAGAGTTGTGTGCATTATTGAAACAAAGAATGAAAAAGACAGTGTTGCATTAGAAACTGTCAGAACATTATTTGCAACACAGAAGAAAGATTTTATTACAGCAGTAGATGAAAAGAGCATAATATTAATTAAGAATCTTGAAGAAAAACAAGGATATGAAGATGTTCAGAAGATTTCAGAAACAATTGTTGATATGTTAAATACAGAAGCAATGGTTAAGGCAACAGTTGCATATGGTACAATTATTTCAGAATTAAAAGAAGTGTCACGTTCTTATAAGGAAGCAAAGATGGCTTTAGATGTAGGAAAGATTTTCTATAGCAATAAGAGTGTTATTGCATATAACAACTTAGGAATTGGACGTTTGATTTATCAGTTACCTATTCCTCTTTGTAAGATGTTTATAAAGGAAAACTTCAATGGAAAGTCACCTGATGATTTTGATGAAGAAACACTTACAACAATAAATAAGTTCTTTGAAAATAATTTGAATGTATCTGAAACATCAAGACAGTTATATATTCATAGAAATACACTTGTATACAGATTAGATAAATTACAAAAGAGCACAGGACTTGATTTAAGAGTGTTTGAAGATGCAATAACATTTAAGATTGCATTAATGGTAGTAAAATATATGAATTACATGGATAGTATGAATGAATTCTAAATACGGCTATAATGGAATGCGCAGTTTTTCTGCGCATTTCAAATGCTTTTAGGAGTCACGGCAGGGTGAGAGGACAAAGAAAATGATTACTTTTGAAAATGTTACTAAGTCGTATGGTAATGGTGCACCGGCGCTAAGTAACCTTAATATAGAAATTGAAGATGGAGAGTTTGTATTTGTTGTAGGAACAAGCGGTTCAGGCAAATCAACATTTATTAAATTACTTTTGAAGGAATTAGAACCGACAGAAGGAAAAATTATCGTAAACGATACTGAATTAAGAAAACTAAGATCAGGAAAGACTGCAAAATACAGAAGAAAAGTAGGAGTTGTATTTCAGGATTTCCGTCTTTTGAAAGATAGAAATGTATATGAAAATATCGCATTTGCACAGAGAGTAATAGGTGTGTCCACAAGAGAAATAAAGAAAAATGTTCCTAGAATGTTATCTTTAGTTGGGCTTTCTGAAAAATATAAGTCATTTCCAAATGAGTTATCAGGTGGTGAACAGCAGAGAGTTGCACTTGCAAGAGCGTTGGTAAATAAGCCGGCATTGTTATTGGCAGACGAGCCAACCGGAAACCTGGATCCGGGAAATTCATGGGAAATCATGAAATTGTTGGATGAGATTAACAAACAGGGAACGACGGTAGTTGTAGTTACGCATAATATGGAAATAGTTGAGCGAATGCAAAAAAGAGTAATTACAATGAAAAAAGGAATAAAGGTAAGCGACAGTAAGGTGGATTAAAGATGAAAATTAGAACAGCATTATATTGCCTTAAGCAAGGGCTTGTAAATATAAAGAGAAACAAATTATTTTCACTTGCTTCGATTAGTACAATAGCTGCCTGTGTATTTCTGATTGGTATGTTTTATACAATTGTAGTAAATTTCCAGTACATTGTAAAATCAGCAGAAGACCAGGTAGGAATTACTATATTTTTTAACGAAGGAATAGATCAGGCAGGAATTGATGCCATAGGGGCGCAGATAGCTGCAAATGATAAAGTGGCAAATTACACATTTACTTCAGCAGAAGAAGCGTGGGATATTTTTAAAGTAGAATATTTTAAACAGAATGAAGATTTAGCAGAAGGATTTAAGGATGACAATCCGTTGGCAAATTCAGCATCTTATACAGTATATTTGAAAAATATAGAAGACCAGAAAAGCTTTTCAGATGAGATGTCTCAGGTAGAGGGTGTAAGAGCAGTAAATTATTCAGAAGGAACAGTAAGCGCAATGACAAGCTTTGGAAGGCTTGTTGGATATGCATCTGTAGCCATAATTGTTGTATTGCTTGCTGTAGGTATTTTCCTTATTAGTAATACGGTAATGATTGGTATTTCTGTTCGTAAGAAAGAAATAAAAGTAATGAAGTTAATTGGTGCTTCAAATATTTTTGTAAGAGCACCATTTATCATAGAAGGTATAGTTATAGGTTTAGTAGGAGCAACAATTCCATTAGTACTTATTAAAGTGTTATATGAAAAGGTTGTCGAATTCGTAATGCAGCAGTTTAGCGCATTATCTTCTATAATTGTATTTTTACCACAGAGCACAATTTTTGCAGTATTGGTTCCTATGGGATTAGGAATTGGTGCAGGAATTGGATTTGTAGGAAGTATTTTATCAATTAGAAAGCACTTAAAGGTTTAAGGAGGAGGAAACAAAATGAACAAAGTTCATTTTCTATAAATGTTTCCGACGAATAGCCGCCGACCGAAGGGAGGGGGCAACACATATATGAGGAGAATGTTCATGAAAAAAAGAAACAAGATATTGTGTGGATTTCTTGTCCTTAGCTTAATAATAGGAACGGCAGTGCCGTCTAGAGCTACAATTAAGGACGAAAAAGATAAATTAAATAATTTGCAGAATGAGCAGGAAGATGTTCAACAGCAGATTAATGGTTTGGAAAAATCAAAGGCTGACGCAAAAACATTTATTAATACAGTGGATTCTCAGGTTTCAGCTATTTCAAAACAAATGTATGACAACGAGAATGAACTTGATAAAACTGAAAAGAAAATAAAGAAAAACGAGAAAAAATTAGAGAATGCTCAGACAAGCATAGAGAATCAGTATGCTGCGATGAAACTTAGAATACAGTTTATGTATGAAAATGGCGATACACAGATGTTGGATTTGATTTTGTCATCAAAGAGTGTTGGAGATTTTCTTAATAAGGCAGAATACATATCAGAAATTTCATCATATGACAGAAAAATGTTAAATAAAATGAAAGAGACAAAGCAGGAAATTGCTGATACTCAAGTTGCGTTAGAAGACAGTAAAACTAATTTAGAGAATTTGCAAACAAAGCTTTCAAAACAAAAGAGCGATTTGCAGATATTGTCTGATGCAAAAGAAAAAGAAATGGAAGAATATAATAACCTGATTGCTGCAGGAAAGAAAAGCAAAGATAATATAGATGATGAAATCAGCAATCAGAAACAGGTTATTCAGGAAATGGAAAGCATTGAAAAGGCAAGAGAAGAGGCAGCAAGAAAAGCAGCACTTGCAGCTCAGAATGCTAATAAAAGTACAGGACAGAGTTCTGCTTCAACAGGAGTAACTAAGACAAATCCAAATACTGACAGCAATGCAGGAAGTACACAAAATACCGTAAATTCTGCAACAGGATATATTTGGCCTTTGCCTGGATATAGCACAGTATCATCTGATTTTGGATACCGTTCAGATCCATTTACAGGCAAACAGTCATATCATTCAGGTATAGACATACCGGCTCCGGCAGGAACAAGAATTGTGGCAGCCGCATCAGGACAGGTTGCGTGGGCAAACTATAGTACAACAGCAGGAAACTGGATTGGAATAGATCACGGCAATGGTGTATATACTGTATATATGCATTGTTCTGCATTAATTGTATCAGCAGGACAAAATGTAAGTGCGGGAGACGTTATAGGGCTTGTAGGAACAACAGGTTCGTCAACAGGAAATCATTTGCATTTTAGTGTACGATTAAATGGGGCATATGTAAGTCCTTGGAATTACGTGAGCAAATAAAGAAAACGAAGGCACACTACTAAGATAAAATAGTGGGTGCCTTTGTTCTGTTATATACGGCAAAAATATAAATAACTATTATAAGGAGACATATAAATTATGAAAAAAAAGAAAGCTGCTAAAATAATAGGCGTAATTTTGGTTGTTGTGTTTGTATTTGGAGGTGGATTTGCAGCAGGTACAATTTCAACAATAATTAAGACAAATAGCTCAGATAACATTGCATCACAAGTACAGACAAAGATGAATTATCTAAATAAATTGATTGATGATTATTATTTGGATTACAATGACAATAAGAATGATGAAAAAATAAAAGACAGTATTTATAAAGGTCTTTTAAATGGATTAGATGATCCATATTCTGAGTATTATACAAAAGAAGAATATCAGTCATTGCTTGAAAGTACTAGCGGAAGCTACTGTGGAATAGGTGTTGTTGTTAGCCAGAATAATGATACGGGAGTAATTACTGCAGTTAGAGTATTTGACGGAGCACCTGGAGATAAGGCGGGTGTTAAAGCTAAGGATATTATATATAAAGTAGAAGATGAAGAAGTAACCGGTGAAGATTTAAGCTCCGTTGTTGCAAAGATGAAAGGAGATAAAGGAACTAAGGTTAAAGTCACAGTATATCGTCCATCTACATCAAAGTATATTGATATGGAAATTGAAAGAGATGAAGTTAATGTTCCTACAATAGAAACAAAAATGCTTGATAATAATATAGGATACATGCAGATAACAGAATTTGATGAGGTTACATACAATCAGTTTAAAGAGGGCTTGGAAAGTTTAAAGAAGCAGGGAATGAAGTCTATTATTTTTGATGTTAGAGATAATCCGGGTGGAATGTATAAAACTGTAGTAAATATGTTAGATGATATTTTGCCTGAGGGAGTTTTGGTGTACACTGAGGATAAAGATGGCAATAAAGAGGAACAAAAATCTGATGCAAATTGCCTTGATATGCCTATGGTTGTTTTACAGAATGAAAACAGTGCCAGTGCAGCAGAGATTTTTGCAGGGGCAATTAAAGATTTTAAGGCAGGTACAATAATAGGATATACATCATTTGGAAAAGGAATTGTACAGACAATAATGCCATTATCTGACGGTTCGGCAATAAAACTTACGATACAGAGATATTTTACACCAAGTGGAGTTAATATTCAGGGAACAGGCATTGAACCGGATATTAAAGTAGAAGAAAATTCTGAGACAGAAAGAGATGACCAGTTACAAAAAGCAATAGATACATTGTCAGAAGAATAAAAAATTGTTAAAAGCGTACAGAACAAAAGTTCGATTTTGTTCTGTACTTTTTTTTGCCTGAATGATATACTAATCAGGTAGCAATACTAAGAAGATATCGAATAGAGTAAAAGTTTTATAAT
Source organism: Eubacterium sp. AF17-7 (assembly GCF_003461285.1). NCBI lineage: Bacteria > Bacillati > Bacillota > Clostridia > Eubacteriales > Eubacteriaceae > Eubacterium > Eubacterium sp. AF17-7. The sequence continues at coordinate 30,792 of NZ_QTWU01000008.1, forward strand.
GAAATAATATGATGCTAGGGCGAAAGCCCCTATTTGTGAGCAAATAATGCTATTTATCAACTCTTTATAAAATTCGTTTGCAGGGCGACCCCTATTTGTGGGCAAACTCATGTGGAACTTAGACCTTTTGACTCTGGCATCACATAAAATAAGGGGATAAATATAACAGAGGTATTTTATGGATCATTTTGAATTAGTATCAGAATTTAAGCCGACAGGGGATCAGCCCCAGGCAATAGAAGAATTAGTTGAAGGATTTAAAAAAGGTAATCAGTGTGAAACCTTATTAGGTGTAACAGGTTCAGGTAAGACATTTACAATGGCGAATGTTATACAACAACTTAATAAACCAACGCTGATTATTGCTCATAACAAGACTTTGGCAGCTCAGTTATATGGTGAATTTAAAGAATTTTTTCCAAATAACGCAGTGGAATATTTTGTCTCCTATTATGATTATTATCAGCCGGAGGCGTATGTGCCAAGTACAGATACTTATATAGAAAAAGATTCGGCAATAAATGATGAAATAGATAAATTAAGACATTCGGCAACAATGGCTTTGATGGAAAGAAAAGACGTTATTATTATTTCGTCAGTTTCCTGTATTTATGGCTTAGGAGATCCAATTGATTATAAGAATATGGTTGTTTCCCTAAGACCGGGAATGATTAAGGATAGAGATGAAGTAATAAGAAAATTAATAGAGATACAATATGATCGCAACGATATGGATTTTAAGCGTGGTACTTTTCGTGTAAGAGGAGATGTTGTTGAGGTATTTCCGGCTTCCTATGGCGACACGGCAGTCCGTATAGAATTTTTTGGAGATGAGGTGGACAGGATAACGGAAATTGATACATTAACAGGTGAAGTTAAGAACAGACTGGAACATGTGGCAATTTTCCCTAATTCTCATTATGTTATTCCACCTGAAAAGATGGAAGGAGCAATTGCGGCAATTGAAAAAGAACTGGCAGAACAGGTAGCTTATTTTAAGAGTGAGGATAAGCTGATTGAAGCACAAAGAATCGCCGAGCGTACTAATTTTGATATGGAAATGCTTAGGGAAACCGGCATTTGCTCAGGCATAGAGAATTATTCAAGACATATGGCAGGATTAGAGCCGGGTGCGACACCTCATACATTAATGGAATATTTTGGAGATGATTTTCTAATAATAGTAGACGAATCGCATATTACAGTTCCACAGATTAGAGGAATGTATGCAGGCGATCAGTCAAGAAAGACAACACTGGTGGATTATGGATTCAGACTTCCATCAGCAAAAGATAACAGACCACTTAATTTTGATGAATTTGAAAGCATGATTGATCAGATTATGTTTGTTTCGGCAACACCGGGAGAATACGAGAGTCAGCATGAGTTATTAAGAGCACAACAGGTTATCAGACCTACAGGTCTTTTGGATCCTGAGGTTGAAGTGAGACCGGTTGCAGGGCAGATAGATGATTTAATTTCTGAAATTAATAAAGAAGTAGAAAAGAAGAATAAAATATTAGTTACTACTTTGACTAAGAGGATGGCAGAGGATTTGACTGACTATATGAAGGAAGTTGGAATCAGGGTTAAATACCTTCATTCGGACATAGATACATTGGAGCGAGCAGAAATTATAAGAAATATGAGACTTGACCAATTTGATGTACTTGTAGGAATTAACCTTTTAAGGGAAGGTCTTGATATTCCTGAAATTGCCTTGGTAGCGATACTTGATGCAGACAAGGAAGGATTTTTAAGATCTGAGACGTCACTTATTCAGACGATAGGTCGTGCAGCAAGAAATGCAGAAGGACATGTAATCATGTATGCGGACAAGATTACAGATTCAATGAGGGTTGCCATAGATGAGACAAATCGTCGTAGAGATATACAGATGAAGTACAATAAGGAGCATGGAATTACGCCAAAAACTATTATTAAAGCAGTGCGTGACCTTATTAGTATTTCAAAAGAAGTGGACAAGAAGATTAATGATATTGAGAAAGATCCGGAATCAATGGATCCAAAGGAAATTCGCAAATTGATAGATAAGCTGACAAAGAAAATGCAGAAGGCAGCAGCTGATTTTGATTTTGAGTCAGCAATAGAATTTAGAGATAAGATAGCAGATTTGCGAAAATATTTGAATTAAACAGATTTGAATATTGGCATAGTGTAAGAGGTTTGAGAGAAAATATAATTATAATAATTGTAGTGAATTTACAGCTTGTTATTTTTAATTAATATTCAGAACACCCTGCATGTAGAGAGGACAGACAATTGGATAATAAAAAATATATAAAAATCAGAGGTGCAGCAGAGCACAATTTAAAAAATATAGATATAGATATTCCAAGAGATGAATTTGTCGTATTGACAGGTCTTAGTGGCTCAGGTAAATCGTCTCTTGCATTTGATACAATTTATGCTGAGGGGCAGAGAAGATATATGGAATCATTATCTTCTTATGCAAGACAATTCCTAGGACAGATGGAAAAACCACAGGTAGAAAGTTTAGAAGGACTTCCTCCGGCAATTTCAATAGACCAGAAGTCAACAAATAGAAATCCACGTTCTACAGTTGGAACTGTTACGGAAATATATGACTATTTAAGACTTTTATTTGCGAGAGCAGGTATTCCGCATTGCCCGAAATGTGGCCGCGAAATAAAAAAACAGACTGTTGATGAAATGGTGGATAAGATAATGGCACTTCCTGAAAGAACAAAGATTCAGGTTCTTGCACCGGTTGTTAGAGGAAGAAAAGGACGCCATGAAAAAGTGCTTGAAGGAGCGAAAAGAAGTGGATATGTACGTGTTCGTGTAGATGGAAATATGTACGAACTAACAGAAGACATAACATTAGATAAGAATATAAAGCATAATATTGAAATAGTTGTAGATAGACTTGCAATTAGAGAAGGAATGGAAAAGAGACTTAATGACTCTATTGATAATGCACTTAAATTAGCAGATGGTTTAATGATTATCGATGTAATTGATGGAGAACCAATGACATTTAGTCAGCATTTTTCATGCCCGGATTGTGGAATTAGTATTGATGAAATTCAGCCGAGAAGTTTTTCGTTTAATAATCCGTTTGGTGCGTGTCCTGATTGTTATGGATTAGGATATAAGATGGAGTTTGATGAGGATTTAATGATTCCTGACAAAAGTTTAAGTATTAATCAGGGAGCGATAGTTGTTCTTGGGTGGCAGAGTGCAAATGATGGTAAGAGCTTTGCAAATGCCATTCTTAAGGCTTTAGGTAAAAAATATAATTTTGATTTAGATACACCGTTTGAAGAATATCCACAGGAAATTCATGATATTTTGATACATGGAACAAATGGAGTTTCCGTGCCTGTTCATTATAGAGGACAGCGTGGAGAAGGTGTTTATGATATTGCATTTGAGGGACTTATAAGAAATGTTGAAAGACGATATAGAGAAACAAGTGCAGAATCAACAAAGGCAGAATATGAGACATACATGAGAATTACACCGTGTAAGAATTGTGGCGGACAAAGATTAAAAAAAGAATCGCTTGCTGTAACAATTGCAGATAAGAATATTTATGAGATGACAGAAATGCCTGTTAGGGATTTAAGAGAGTTTTTGGAAAATGTTGAACTGTCAGAAATGCAACATAAAATCGGCGATGAAATTCTTAAAGAAATAAAGGGAAGACTCAAGTTTTTGGTTGATGTAGGATTGGACTATTTAAGTCTTTCAAGAGCAACGGGAACATTATCCGGTGGAGAAGCTCAGAGAATACGTCTTGCAACCCAGATAGGGTCAGGGCTTGTTGGAGTCGCTTATATATTAGACGAACCAAGTATAGGTCTTCATCAGAATGACAATGATAAGTTACTTGCAACACTTAAACATTTGCGTGATTTGGGTAATTCATTGATAGTAGTTGAGCATGACGAAGATACAATGAGAGCAGCAGATTTCATAGTAGATATAGGTCCGGGAGCAGGAGCCCACGGAGGTGAAGTTATAGCTACCGGAACGGCTGAAGATATTATGAAGAATCCAAACTCAATTACAGGAAAATACTTAAGTGGTGAAATAAAGATTCCTGTTCCAAAAACAAGAAGAAAACCGACAGGTTGGCTAAAAATCGTTGGAGCAAAGGAAAATAATTTAAAAAATATAAATGTAAAAATTCCTACAGGAGTGCTTACATGTGTAACAGGTGTTTCAGGTTCAGGTAAGAGTTCACTTGTAAATGAAATTTTATATAAATCTCTTGCAAAACAGTTAAACAGAGCAAGATATATTCCCGGAAAGCATAAGACAATAGAGGGAGTAGAGCAGTTAGATAAAATTATTGATATTGATCAGTCTCCAATAGGAAGAACTCCACGTTCTAATCCGGCAACTTATACAGGGGTATTTGACACTATTAGAGATTTATTTGCAAATACAATGGATGCTAAGGAGCGAGGTTACAAGAAAGGTCGTTTTAGTTTTAATGTTAAAGGCGGCCGTTGTGAAGCTTGTTCAGGTGATGGTATTTTAAAGGTAGAAATGCATTTCCTTCCAGATGTTTATGTGCCATGTGAAGTATGTGGTGGAAAGAGATATAATCGTGAAACATTAGAGGTTAAGTATAAAGGAAAGAGCATATACGATGTACTTGATATGACAGTTGAGGAGGCATTGGACTTTTTCAAAAATGTACCAAAAATTCATAACAAGATACAGACTTTATACGATGTTGGATTGTCATACATTAAATTAGGACAGCCATCAACTACATTATCCGGTGGAGAAGCTCAGAGAATTAAACTTGCTACAGAATTAAGTAAAAGAAGTACGGGAAGAACAATTTATGTACTTGATGAACCTACAACAGGACTTCATTTTGCAGATGTACACAAGTTAGTAGAAATTCTACAAAGGCTTGCAGCCGAAGGAAACACGGTAGTTGTAATAGAGCATAATCTTGATGTTATTAAAACCGCAGATTATATTATTGACATGGGTCCTGATGGAGGAGACAGAGGTGGAACTGTTGTAGTTTCGGGAACTCCTGAGGAGGTAGCAAAACACCCTACATCTTATACTGCAAAATACGTAAAACAGTATTTGGAAAAAGACAAAAAATAATAAAGTTGACATTTTAAAATATTGTGTATTTTTCATAAAAAACAGGAAAATAAAAAGGATTTAAAAAGGCCAAAAACAGCAATGGTTACAAAGATTAAAAACATGTTTTTAAACCCTTTAAAACTGCATAAAAATGTGCTAGATTATAGTTACAAGTTAAAGGAAAAGTACATTAAAACTTAATAAGAAATTAATACCGTAAGGCTTCTAAAAATTATCATTAGAACGTGTCATGAGATGAAAATTAAGTAAGTATCCAAGAGGAATGTTTAATGGGAAAAAGTCCTATAGGAGAAAACGAGAGACTCCAATATTTATTTAATCCGTACTAGGAAAACAGAACAATTGGAATCGAGTGAATATTAGTCAAATATAGGTAAGAAAGGAGTTACCGGATTATCTACATAAGGTACAACGGATCGGAAGAGTTGTAAGAAGAGAGTGGATTGAAGGATGGTTATTGATCTCCAAGTGGCAAAGTTGTTACAGAGATTTGAAAGATAACATCTTTATATATGTAGATATATTAAATTATTTGCAGATGGTATTTTTGAAACACGATTTTGATTAGGTATGATAAATCGAAAGTAAAGTAAGGGAATATAGTTTCATATAAGATTAATGATTAATGAAGTTTGATCTGCAGCTAATGAATCAATTTTAGAAGTAAGGTATTTAAATACGAGCACCTGATATTAATAAATGTCAGGTGCTTTGTTAATTTAAGAAAAGGTTTATATTGTTATGGTTTTAACAATAGCCTACTTGTTTTAATATTAAAAATAATGTAGAATTGTTAATGATTTGAAAAAAATACAATTAATGATATTAATAGCATTTATCGTATTTTACAATAAATTGGTTAAAGTCATTATAGGAGAAAACAAAATGAATAAAGTTTAGTTTTAATAAATGTTTTCGAAAATTAGCCAACGATTTAAGTGGAAACACATATTAATTAGGAGGAATTATAGTGAAGAAAGAATTAGTAATCGTACTTGATTTTGGTGGCCAGTATAATCAGCTGGTTGCAAGACGAGTTCGTGAATGCAATGTATATTGTGAGATTTATTCTTATAAGACTGACATTGAAAAAATAAAAGCTATGAATCCAAAGGGAATTATTTTAACCGGAGGACCTAATAGTTGTTATGAAGCTGATTCTCCAACATATTCAAAGGAATTATTTGAAATGGGAGTTCCTGTTTTAGGACTTTGCTACGGAGCACAGCTTATGATGCATGTTTTAGGAGGAAAGGTAGAACGTGCAGACGTTCGCGAGTACGGTAAAACAGAAGTAATCGTAGATAAAACAAATTCACAGATATTTGAAGGCGTTTCACCTAAAACAATTTGTTGGATGAGTCATTTTGATTATATATCAAAGGTAGCACCTGGATTTGAAATATCATCTCATACAAAGGACTGCCCTTGTGCATCAGCAGAAAATGCAGATAAGAAACTTTATGCAATACAGTTCCATCCTGAAGTACTTCATACACAGGAAGGAACAAAGATGCTTTACAATTTTGTTCGTGGAGTATGCCAATGCTCAGGTGAATGGAGAATGGATTCATTTGTAGAGGAATCAATTAAGGCAATCCGCGAAAAAGTTGGAGACGGGAAAGTATTGTGCGCATTATCAGGTGGTGTAGATTCATCTGTTGCAGCAGTAATGCTTTCAAAAGCAATTGGAAAACAGCTTACATGTGTATTTGTAGACCACGGTTTACTTCGTAAAAATGAAGGAGATGAAGTAGAAGCTGTATTTGGCCCTGATGGTCCATATGACTTAAACTTTATTCGTGTAAATGCACAGGAACGTTACTATAGCAAATTAGCAGGAGTAACTGAACCTGAAAAGAAGCGTAAAATTATCGGAGAAGAATTTATCCGTGTATTTGAAGAAGAAGCAAAGCAAATCGGAGCAGTAGACTTTCTAGTACAGGGAACAATTTATCCTGACGTTGTAGAAAGTGGATTGGGTGGTGAATCAGCAGTAATCAAGTCACATCACAATGTAGGAGGATTACCTGATTGCGTAGATTTTAAAGAAATAATCGAACCACTCCGTGACTTGTTTAAGGACGAAGTAAGAAAAGCCGGCTTAGAAATGGGCATACCTGATTATCTTGTATACCGCCAACCATTCCCGGGACCGGGACTTGGAATCCGTATCATCGGCGAAGTAACAGCTGAGAAAGTTAAAATGGTACAGGATGCAGACGCAATCTATCGCGAGGAAATTGCAAATGCCGGATTGGACAAAACAATCGGACAGTATTTTGCAGCGCTCACAAACATGCGAAGCGTAGGTGTAATGGGTGATGAAAGAACATATGACTACGCCATTGCACTCCGTGCAGTAAATACTGTAGATTTTATGACAGCAGAAGCTGCAGAAATACCGTATGAAGTATTATCAAAGGTAATGAGCAGAATTATAAATGAGGTGCGAGGAGTCAATAGAGTAATGTATGATTTGACGAGTAAGCCACCTGGAACTATTGAGTTTGAATAAGAGCCACAAGTCTTGGAATCCGCTAAACAAGCGGATTCCGAGACTTTTTCTTTTGCTCTGCTACTAATTTGCTACTAATAGCAACTACTCTTTTTTCTATCGTCTTCATATGGTTATTATTAACTTTAATAGCAAGAAACCCTGATGACTGCTGGATTTCTTCTATATGATCTTTCTTTGTGGCATCTGGATGATTTTCCCTGATGCGGTATTTGGTGGTACTAACGCAGGTCCAAACTGAGGTCGGATTGTTACATCTGAGCCGTTGTCCTGAGCATGAGATACTTCACAGGTGATACCTATTGCTTCAAGCAGAGGGTTATCAGATGGTGGTTCAGGTGTTGGCGAATCTGTTGCCTGCAATGATTCCAGACTATGCACAAGCTCCTGCTGTTTATGTGGAAACAGATGAGAGTATGTGTTAAGTGTTGTGGATACTTTCTCGTGTCCGAGCCTGTCTGCTAACATCAGCGCATCACAGCCCTGATTAATAAGTAAGCTGGCGTGCGAATGCCTGATATCGTGGATTCGTATCTTCTTTACATCTGTGTTTTTGCAACCTCTTATCATCTCGTGTGAGAGATATGATTTTGTTACCGGGAACAGCCTTTCATCTGCGTCAAGCATATACCTTGACTGGATATAGTCTGATAGCTCCTGGCAGAGAAAATCCGGAATCGGAATCTTTCGCTTACTTTTTCTTGTCTTAGGTGATGTAAATACATCTTTTCCTTCTATCCGCTGATATGTTCTGTTGATGGATATTGTCTTGTTATCAAGGTCAATATCAGCAGGTGATAGAGCAAGCAGTTCACCTTCTCGCATACCAGTCCAGTACAGGACTTCAAAGCATATATACGATAGCGACTTGTCTTTTACACCCTCACGGAAAGCAATATATTCATCGTAAGTCCAGTAATCCATTTCCTCAGCCTTTGCTTTTCCAATGGTGCCTGCCTTGCCGCAGGGATTGGTGTTAAGGTCATAGAAACGCTTGGCGTAATTGATGATGCTGTTAAGCTCCGTGTTAATCTTTTTCAGATAGGTCTGGGAGTAATTATTCGGCGAACTCATAAGCTTCGCCTGCCATCTTCGTACATCAGAGGCTTTGATTTCATTTATCGGCTTGCTACCGAAGAATGGAAGAATATGCGTCTGTAGTACCGCCTTTTTTGTCAGAAGAGTTGACTGCTTAAGTCTTGCGGCCATATCCTCCATATAAATTTCATAAAGGTTTTGAAATGTCATGTCAGGATTGGCAGACTGCTTTTCCAGAAAATCTCTTTCAAATCCTAAGGCTTCCTTTTTGGTGGCAAAGCCTCTTTTCCACTTCTGTTTTTTGATTCCCTGCCAGTTCGTATAATAGAACTTGGCGAACCATTTACCAGTTTTTTCATCTTTGTAAGCTGGCATGAATATCATCTCCTTTTTGTAAAATTGTTGTGCAATCATCAAAAGGCTATGATATAATCTACTTGTTCAGGGTGATTATAAAGCCTTCGGGTCAATCACTTACATAGCTTCGGTTATTCCTTTTGCGAGAAGGAGTGTGCCGGAGCTTTTTCTTTACTAAAGGTGTAAGCCTGCAATTATTCAGTTTTTGAATCAGCTTCATTATCCAGTCGGGAATCCTTATAATATGCTAACATATCTGATTTCCATGAATCAAACTTTTCTTTTGAAAGCTTTCCTGTCTGAAGCATATTCTTCTTTGTTATCCAGTTTTCCATAAAGAGACAGAAGTCTGCATCATATTTTCCATCGCCTTTGCCATTAACCTTAATCCCAGCGGTCCATTCAGTATTTTCTGGGGGTTTGGTATTGGTCAGCTCAAATGAAAAGTCAGTAAGTTCAGTTATGGCAAAGAGAGCATTGATTACATCTGACATAGTGTGGAATTCATATGCCGGGTACTCAGTGGTCGTATTATCTTTGGGAATATTATCTTCTGGAGATAAAAGTTCCTGCCATGGAACATTTAATTCATTAGCAATCTGTTTTAAAACATCTATCTTCATTAGTATTTCACCAGACTCATATTTCTGGATAGTACGTTCTGATTTACCAAGATGCTGTGCAAACTCCTTTTGAGTAATCTTCTGTGCTCTGCGCTGTTTCTGTATTGCCTTCCCGATTTCTTCTGGAGAAGACATAGTGATTTTAATGGAATGAGAATTAGTCATTCTGTCCACCTTCCTTTACATGAAATAGTCCGTTGTAAAGATGCGTATAAGATTGATAATAAATGAAATACGTATCAGTAAGTGACTTGTTTATGATTGTATGATTACTTTATCATAAATAAAAACGAATTGCAAGTGCGTAATTGCAAAAAGTTCTATTGACAAATTCTGAAAAGGATATTAAGATAAACACGAACTAAAAATACGGAATAAATAAAGAACAGGATAGCTGCTTTGTGAAAACACGTATTTAAAATAACAATTTATGAAAGGAGGAGCTGCATGAAGGGTGTAAAGGAAGCATTCATAGATGCAGGAGAGATAAGCCAGATGCTTGGTATCGGGATGACAAAGGCATATGCAATTATAAAGGAATATAATGCAGAGCTTGAAGCAAAAGGTTATTTCACCATGCGGGGTAAATGTCCAAGGAAGTACTTTGAACAGAAAATCTATGGTTACGAAGATTATTACAATCTGGATTATGAGCCACAGCGTAAACGAAGCAAGGTTGCAGAAGAAATGGATTATGAAGCGGCAGTTGGGGATTCTGTGATAAGTGAACAGGATGAAGTGGATATACCGCCTGAAACAAATGAATTGTAGGAAGATGGTGCTGAGATAGCAGAAAATGTGATGTTGGATGCAGATGTAATGGTGAAAGAGACAACTGAATAGGTGAATCCAGCGAGTGGGGGCAAAAAGCGCCCCCAAAACGTGCAAATGGGGGCAGAAAGAGCCCCCAAAACCACAAAGTGGGGGCAGAAAGCGCCCCCGCACAAATCAGAGCCGAAAAAGTGTGGAGGCAAAAAGTGCCGTCAAAATGCAAAAGTGGGGGCAAAAAGCGCCGTCAAAACAGCAAAGTGACGGCAAAAAGCGCCACCACTCAGATAAGCGAGAAAAAAGTCATGGTGGCGGAAAGTGCCACCAAATAAGCAAAGTGATGGCAAAAAGTGCCACCACTTTTAAATCAGGTGGAACTTCAACCACCATATCAGTAATTGTGGTGGTACATTAACCACCACATATCATATACAGGGTGCAGGTGCTCCTGCCAAGACGAAAAATTATGTAAACGCTGATGCGTTTATATTTTTTCGGGAAAAGGTCCGACCTTTTCCGCATCTTGCAAAACCTATAAGCAGAACTTTTAGAAAGGATGAAAAAAGCAATGGTACAGATAAAAAGAGAGTGGTTTGATACAGAATTTGGAAATTACGAAAGGGGAAAAACGTATGGCAGATGGAAAGAGAAGATACAAGTCTGACAGGAAAGATTATAAGATATCGGTGAAGCTGTCAGAGAAAGATATGGATATTCTGAAAGCGGCACTTAAGCGAACAGGAATGACAGCAAGTGCCTATATAAGAGAATTAATTCGGACAGGAGGCAACATTGATACAAGTTATCCAGAGGACAGGGCAAAAATAATTCGTGTTATTGCAGGTATTGCAAATAATATTAATCAGGTGGTTAAGCTTGGCAATTCACAGGGAAGATTGTATTACAGCGATATTGATAAATTGCAGAGCAGTATGGATGAGGTAAAGAAAACATTCGGGGAGGTGATGGAAGTATGGCGATTACAAAGATCCTAAATATCATGGAATCGGAAGGTAGAAATCCAGCATCACACCTAAAGAATGCTTTGGAATATATTCAGAATCCAGATAAGACAGAAGAATGTGTACTGGTGGGCGGTATTAACTGCCTGCCGGATACAGCATTTGAGCAGATGGAAGAGACAAAGAACATTTTTCATAAGACGGGTAAAAGGCAGGGGTATCATGTGATCATATCATTTTCACCGGAAGAAAAAGTGACGGCAGAGCAGGCAATGTATGTGCTGGAGCACTTTGCGAAGGATGTGCTTAGTGATGATTATGAGGCTGTGTATGCAGTCCACACAGACAGAGAGCATATGCATGGACATCTTATCTGGAACAGTGTCAGCATGACAACCGGCAAGAAATACAATTCACCGAAAAGCAACTGGAAGAATCATCTCCAGCCTATCACAAATAAATATTGTGATGAACTTGGACTTTCCATAATGCCGGCAGAGTACAGCAAGAATCCAAAGAATATCAGAAGGGACAAGTGGGAAAAGGAAATGTCCATGAAAGAAATAATTCTTCGTGATGCCAAGATGTGTGCATATGCAGCCGGAAATGTGGAGCATTTTAAATATCTGATGAAAAGACTTGGATATGTATTTAAGAAAGACGCATGGATGGAGGTGCAGGCACCGGGATTTCGGTATTATCATAAACTGGCAAAGCTGGACGAAATGTTTTCAGAGGAGACGTTAAGGCATCATGTGGATATGCCCTGGATGGCAAAGCCTTACTTTTATTCGTCGGATATCAGAGGATTGCACCGAGCGAAGCTGTCACCATTCCAGAAGAAGTTTTATGCAAAGCTGTACAGGTTAAGGATTGTAGAGCAGAAGCGCTTTGTAGTCGGCGGAGCAAAGTATACAGAGGATTTGAAGAGGTTTCATCGGTTGCAGGACGAATATCTGCTACTTGTAAATAATGACATCAAAAGTGTTGTGGATCTTGTGGATTTCATAGGTGAGCAGGAAGAAAAAATCCAGCAGATTGAGGACAGACAGCATGAGATATACAGAGAAAGCTCTAGTCGGAAACGCAGTATAAAGAATGAAGAGCAGTACCGGGAATATCAGATATGGCATGTGGAAGTGCAGGAAGAACTGGACGAACTGAAGCAGGAGAAAAGGGAAATTAAGAGGCAGATACAGCTTGCGGATGACATTATAAAAGAAGATTTGTATACAGTTTATTATGCGGTGTCGGGGAAGGCGGAGATTGTTGCTGACAGGGATGTTGAGATACCGGGGATGGAAGAGGATATGCTGGATGAGATAACAACAGAAGCGGTTGTTGAGCCGTATACAAATGTTGAGGTAATGAATCCTAACAATAATCAGAATGATACGTCTGTAATGCCAGATATTCGTAATGTGTCTGATGTAAATACGGCAAGAATGGATGAACATATTACTGACGTAACAGATAAAGGTGAATATGTGGAAATTAGAGAAACTGAACCTGTGGACAAAGCTGACTGGATTGTCAGGAGAATATCAGAGCTTGGTGGTTATGAGAATGTCAGTAATTCTGTTAAGGCAGATATATTCGGATTTGATATTGCTGATGTAAGTGGAAGTATAAGACTGTTCTCGGATGTAATGAAAAAACTTGGAATGAAGCTGGATGGGGATGAACTTTATGAGGAGTTTCAGAGGATTTATGATAAAACGGTTAGCAGAGATGCTGATAAAGAAAAGGTAAGAGATAAGATAGGAAATAGGGGCAGAGGAAGGTAATTCCTCTGCTTTTAGCTGTTAAAGATAAATAGATAACAAAAAAATGATATTTAAAATACAACAAAAATGTGATATGATTTATCTATACATTTTTATTTGCAACTAAGGGAGAAAATATGGGTATCGGATTATTTTTGAATGATTATTATGACCTTTTGAAATTGATGCATGATAATGAAGTTATAATATTAGACGAGAAAGTGATTCCATTAACACAACAACAGATAGCTACAACTTTGAAATGTAGCAAAATGAAGATTAATAGTATGTTTAGTGCGTTACAAAAACAGGATTTCGTCGAGCAAAAAACAAGAGGAAAGTATGTGTTGACGGATAAAGCTGAAATGATAATTGAGACAATAGAAAAACTGCAATAATTATAGATAAGGAGCAAGTAAATATGCCTACATTGGATTGGTTAGGAAAAGATAAGGTAATAAATCATCATAATGATGTGCCATATAAAGTTCTTGAACGCAAGTATAGTTATGATGAAGATGGTGAGCATAAAGATGATATTTACAGTGAGAACATGATTATACATGGCGATAATTTAGAAGCATTAAAATCTCTTTTGCCACAGTATGAGGGGAAAATCAAATGTATCTATATTGATCCTCCATATAACACTAGGAAGAGTTCAGAAAAAAATAAGGCATGGATATATTCAGATAGTGTGGATGACCCGAAGATAGAAAAGTGGTTAGGTGTGACTGTTGGTGATGAAGGAGAGGATTTATCTAGACATGATAAATGGTTATGCATGATGTACCCTCGGCTAGTATTATTAAATAAATTATTATCCGATAAAGGAATTGTATTTATCAGTATAGATGACAATGAATGTAGTTATTTGAAAATAATTTGTGACGATATATTTGGAAAGAAAAATTTTGTTGCACAGTTAATATGGAGATCGGATGGGAACTTTGATAATCAGGCGAAGATAAAGAATGTTCATGAGTATATTTTGTGTTATATAAAGAATGCTGATGAGGTTGGACTTCCTCAGGCAATAGATCCAAGTGCTTCTGAAAATAGTAAAATATATAATGAAGAAGTGAGAAATACAGTTGTCAAGAACGGACCTAAAAATCCTATGTCAACAATAAAGCTACCAATAGGTTTTCCGTGCTCGGTCAGTGATTTGATAATAAAATCGAGGAAAGATAAATTTCCATATTATGGAGCAGATGCAATTATAGAAGGCGGACGTTTAATTAATGAGGTAGAAGTTGAAAGCGGTTGGTCGTCAAAGAACATATTAATAAAGTATATTAATAATGGGTTTAACCCAGTTAAGGATACCAAGGGACAAGATACAGTGTTTGAAATTACAAAAACTGGAAATATCGAAATGATAAAAAAAAGAGGAGATGCTAGTCATGTTCTCTCGCTTTTACAGAACTTAGGTAGCACACAAAATATGAGTACAGAGTTGGCAAAAATGGGTGTGAAATTTGATTTTCCTAAACCGGTTGATTTGGTAATATATTTAATTAGTTTTTATTGCCGAAAAGATGACATTATATTAGATTCTTTTGCAGGCTCAGGTACAACCGCTCATGCTGTTTTAAACATGAATAAAAAAGATGGTGGCAATCGTAAATTTATTCTGGTTGAGATGGGAGATTATGCTGACACAATAACAGCCGAACGTGTAAAAAGAGTGATTGATGGTTATGGGGAAGGAAAGAATGCAGTAGATGGAACAGGCGGTAATTTCTCATATTATGAATTAGGAAGTCCATTGTTTTTGCAGGATGGAACTATCAACAAAGATATAGCTACAGCTGAAATTAGGAAATATATCTGGTACACAGAAACCAATGGGCTTGAGTATGCCGAGAACGAACAGGAGAAATATTATCTTGGCTCTTATAATGATACGGCATATTATTTCTATTATGAAAAGGACAAGGCTACAATACTTGACTATTCTTTTTTAGCAATGGTAAATGTAAAGAACCAGGCATATATTATATATGCTGATTCTTGTGCATTATCAGATATTGATTTACAGAAGTGGAATATTACATTTAAGAAAATACCAAGAGATATTGAGCATATCTAGAAAGGACAAGGTATGGAACTTAAAAATTATCAGATACAGGTTATAAGAGATTTAGAAAGATTCTTAGAACTGCTTATAGAGAAGCAGAGCATAAGTTCAGCATATAGCACCTTATGGAATGGAAAGGGAGTGAATGTGGGGATAGACGGAATGCCGCCATACAATTCGGAATTAGCAGGAGTTCCACAGGTATGCTTCAAAGTTCCAACAGGTGGTGGAAAAACATTTTTGGCGGCAAATTCAATTAAGCCAATATTTGATTCTATGCCACATATACATCCAAAAGCTGTAGTATGGCTCGTACCATCAGATGCAATACTTACTCAGACATATAGGACATTAACAGATAAGAATCATGATTATAGGAAGAAAATAGATGTTGATTTTGGTAATAAGGTCGAAATTTATTCTAAACAACAATTGTTAAATGGACAGAATTTTAATCCAACTTCGGTTAGTGATAATTTATCCGTATTTGTATTAAGCTATGATTCATTTCGGACGAGCAAAAAGGATGGAAGAAAAGCTTATCAGGAGAATGGCAGTCTGTTGCCATTTGTGAGATTTAAACAGGATAGTGGTTCCTTGTTGGAAGATACGGATGAAACAGCATTGATACAGGTTATCCGTAAATTAAATCCGGTTGTCATTGTTGACGAGAGTCATCATGCTACAAGTAAGCTCAGTAAAGAAATGTTACAGAATTTCAATCCTTCATTTGTACTTGATTTGACAGCCACACCGAAAAATGGAAGTAATATTATCTCGTTTGTAGATGCAAGACAGCTTAAAGCAGAAAATATGGTTAAATTACCTGTAATTGTTTATAACAGAAAATCACAGGAAGATGTTTTTGTATCTGCAATTTCATTAAGAAGAAAATTAGAAAATGAAGCGGTTGAAGAACAGAAAAATGGTGGCAGATATATCAGACCAATTGTTTTATTTCAGGCTCAGCCTAGAACCAATGATGACAGTACAACCTATGATAAGATAAAGCATACTCTTATTGATATGGGGATACCAGAATCTGAAATTGCAATAAAGACTGCGGATAGAGATGAGTTAAAAAATATAGATTTAAGCAGCAAGGATTGTAGTATCAGATATATTATTACTGTTAATGCATTAAAGGAAGGATGGGATTGTCCATTTGCATATATATTGGCAACAGTCGCAAATAGAACATCAAGCATAGATGTAGAACAGATTTTAGGAAGAATTCTCAGACTTCCTAATACGAGAAAGAACGAAAGAGAAGTATTAAATCTTTCGTATGTTATTACATCATCAAATGCCTTTTATGCAACACTTGACAAGGTAGTAGCAGGACTTAATGCGGCTGGCTTTACGAGTAAAGATTATCGTATAGACGATTATGTGGAACAGGATACTGAATTTTCAGTAGAACAAGCTGGTAATATACAGACAGAGTTAAAGTTAGATAATGATGTAACTGATGATACAAATAATGTGTCGGATGAGATAGATTCTTTAAATATAGACTTTGTGAGGGAACAAATATCACCATTCGTAAATAATGATAATATGGAATCACAGAGTCAATCTGAGGTTAATGATGTGGTAACAGATATGCTTGACCATGCAAAAACACAGAATGAATTGTATTGGCAAGACTTTGAGGAAACAGAAGAATATCTGCCAGTGCCACCAGAGGTTGGAAATAAGATGAAGCATTACAAAGTAAATCAGTTATATGCTAGTGAAGCAGGACAGATAGAAATACCGCAGTTTATGATAGAAACAGGACGTTCTCTGTTTTCTGAACATGAGCATCAGGTATTAACGAAAGAAAATTTGTATGCGGGATTTTCATTATTAGATAAGGATACGGTAATTGATTTTGACAGCATAGATTCAGAAATTGCAAGAATTGATATTGATGATTCAGATGCAATGCCAAAAGCATGGAAGTTGCAGGGCTTTGATAGTCAGAATGTAAAACAGTGGTTTGATGAACAGCCGTCAGATAGAAAAATGCGTCTGTGTAAGGATATGATAATAAAGAAATTATCAAAGAATAATGCGATAAATGATAGAGATTTGGAGGTATATGTAGACAGGATTATTCAGAATCTTACAGAGGATCAATTAACAGATATGGAACAGACACCAGGTATCTATGTCCTGAAAATTAATAAAAAAGTTAATTCGCTTTTAAATGAATATGCAAAGAAAATGTTTTTTGAGTGGGTGGAACAAGACAAAATTTCTTGCCAGTCGTCATATAAGCTACCGAAAGAAATCAGCCCGACAGAAACAATAGCATCAATACCAAAATCATTATATAACGAAGAGGAAAAGTTTGATACCGAATATGAAAGAAAGGTTGTCATGGAATTATCCTCATTAAACAATATTAAATGGTGGCATAGAAATATGGCAAGAAAAGGATTTGCCATAAATGGTGCTGTAAACGCATATCCGGATCTTATGGTGAGAACAGAAAGCGGTAAACTTTTACTGATAGAAACTAAAGGTGATCAGCTCGAAAACTCTGAATCCAGAGAAAAAGCCGAAATCGGAGCAAAGTGGGCAGAGATGGCTGGAAGAATGTATAAGTATTATATGGTGTTTGAGACAAAGAACCCTGGATATAATGGTGCTTATTCATATGAGGAGTTTATGAGGATTGTTAAGGAACTCTAGTATTTTGTTTGGATTTATTAAAATATGAGATGTAGATAAAATGGAGAATGATTGTATAAATGAAACATAGAAAAATTAAATCTGAAATTGCATTTTATTTGCAAAATTTTGATCAGATAGAATACCGTGAATATGTTGATAGGCAAACAAGGGATTGTTGCAGAATAATTGAAAAAGAAAGTGGAAATAAACAGCACACAGATTATTTTTTAAATTATTATGTACCAAAGGTTAAAATTTATGACATTTTATCAAATGATGGGATGACAAAGTTAGTTAATAGTCTTTATAAATTATCACCCCAAAAGTATAAGGTATTCAATGTTTTATATAGGAAACCAACAATTCTGCATAAATATGACTATGTACATATGCAAAAGGAACATTGCTTTTTGGGCAGACTTGCGGAAGTGCAATTTATAGACTCTAAATATATAAAGAGCATAGATATAACTGTAACACAAATGAATGATATCTATGCCTTTGTAGAATATGATATTTCTTTTAGTATTATGCTTAATGAAGAAAATCGTAATCAATTCATAATAGATTATTTGCCACAAATAACAGATGACGATTATTTTGAAAGTTTTAATATTGATGGTTGTCATAAACTGGAGATAATTTATGAAATGAATCAAAATTATTTTGAGTATATATGCCAGCATTTTGTTACATCATTATTTTTTTCAGAAACAGGCACAAAAAGGAAATTGCTTAGTATTGTTTATCAAATAAGAAAAGAATCTATAGATATTGATAAAATATATCTTGGGGATAATTTATGTATTTCTTATTACAATAAAGACCAGAATATTATTCTTAATAGAAATTATGATAGCACAAAATATGTACTTTTATCAGGAGATAATGAGGTTCCTAAGTTTGATATAAGCGAATATGTAATGAAATATGGAAACATATTCTATTTGAGAATAATGGGGGAATCAGAACTTACATTCTTTGAAAAAGAATATTCAAAATATGTATCTGGACGTAAGAAAATATATTTTAATAGAGAAATAATCAAATTATTTAAGCAAGTTAGAAGTTTTTCAGAATGTCAGCCATTAAGAGGCAGCGAACAAGATTTGATGAAAGATTTTGATAAAAATTGGATTTTATATAAGGGGAATAATAAGTGCAGACTAAAAGATTACAAATATATTAAGATAGAAGATTACAAGAAAATATATGAAGAGAAATACGATTATATGGAAAAAATGGCAGAAATAAATTACACGAAGAGTAATCAAGTCATTGCAGTAATTTCAGTGATTATTGCAATTTTAGCTATAATATGTGCATAAAGGCATAAAAGAGAAGAAAAGCATAAATTTAGAGAAGAATAGGTAGAGAATTAATAAAATCAATTCAAGATTTTTTGAAAAGTATTTTTATCGTATATCTATAGAAAATTGAATATATGCTTCAAAAATCCGTGATGACCATAGCTTTTCGAGGATACCTGGAAACAAATATTGAACTGGAAAAGAGTTTGGTTAAATTATTAAGATAGATATTGGAGGAGGTATCATAATCTTGAATTATATATTGATTGTACTTGTTGGAATGGTTCTTATATTTTTTATAGTTGATATGATTGCGAAAATAGTTAGTCCTGATAACTCATTAGGGGCAGGAATTATTGCAGCAGGAATGGAACTTATAGTAGGTGCATTTCCTGCCTTGATTGACAATGTTTTGGGGTTGCTTTCTTTTCAGATTACAGGAAAACAAGCATCGGATGATGTAAATGTATGGAGCTTAGTAACAGGATTTGTACTATTGGTAGTAGGCATTTTGGTTTTACTCTTTATTAGAGACAGATTTTATGTGCTTAATATGTTTGGATTGTATTCTCAGAGAGAGATTGGCGATAAGCAAAATGTAAAGCAACTTAAATTGAATGATTACAAAATAAGGGAAAGATTTATAGATTTTGTAAATGTATTCAATATGGGAATAGACGAGAAAACTAATAGTATTATTGTGAATAAAATAGAAGAAGAGTGTACTAAGTTCAAAGATAGAAGTGCTGAGTTCCAAAAAGGTTTTACTGGTACCGCGCCTATTCCATATACAATTTTAGCTGGCACTTATTTGGTGGATTGTGAACCTAAAATTTTTTTTGAGTGGAAAAGAGAAGATGAGAAATTCATACAATTATCTACAAAGAAGAAGGCTAATTTTCCAGAATTAAAGATTAAAGAAATGGATAATCCTAATGTGAATGCTGAATCAATTATTGTGGCTATTTCTACAACGAGAAGAATAAAAAAACATCAATTAAAAGATTTTGGTGAGCAGGATATTATTGAAATATATTTGGATGATTGCAAGGATAATAACATTACTTATATAAAGCAACTTCAAAATTATCGTAAGGTTATTCTTGATGAACTTGAAGCATTAGGAAGGAAAAATTATCCGCATTTAAATCAGATTAATCTTGTAGCCTCTATTCCGAGCTGTATGTCATTAGAGATTGGAAGAATGATAGCTCAAAATAATAACAGAGTGAAAAAAATAGTGGCATATCATTTTGTAAATCAGGGAACAAAGTTATATCCTTTTGGAATAGCAGTTACAGAATCTCAGGGACAGTATAAAAAAGGTGAGTTAATACAAAATTAAGGAGGAATATATTTGGTAGATTTATCGAAGGAATTTGAAACTTTTTATAATAATCATGTGGTTTTGAGTCGAAAAGATCAAAATGAATTAAGAAAGAAAAAGAATACTAATATCAAAAGATTAAAAAGTGGATTGATAGAGTATAACAAGGAAAATTATACATCGTATAGTGTTGCTGATACTTTGGTTCAAGGTAGCATGGCAATGTATACAGTTGTTCAGAATGATAACAAAGATTATGACATTGATGTTGCAATTATTTTTGATAAGGATAATCTTGGGAATGATATAGGTGCAATTAAAGCAAAGAATATTGTGTGTGAAGCTCTTAAGAAAAAATGTACGCAACTTAAAAATGATCCCGAGGTTAAAAAGAACTGTGTTACAGTTTCATATACAGATGGTTATCATATTGATTTTGCAGTGTATAGAAGATATAAAAAATATTCTTGGGATGAGGAATATACATATGAACATGCTGGACCACAGCAATGGGAAGAAAGGAATCCTAAAGCAATCAATGAATGGTTTTCGGATGAAATAGATAACAAAGGTATTGTCTTAAGAAAAGTAATTAGGCTTTCAAAGATGTTCTGCAAATCAAGAGATAGCTGGGGAGAAATGCCGGGAGGTCTGATTCAAACGGTTTTATGTGATGAGAAAATAGCAACATTATATGAACGGTTGGATGAAATTTTTTATTACACAATGAAAGCTGTAAATAACAGATTACAATGGAATGTTGAAGTATATAATCCAACAGATACTACGAAATCTTTGAATACAGTACAATCACATTATGACAAGATGGATAGATGGAAGAATCATTTGAGTGCAGAATTGTCGAAATTGGATGAAGTGATTTTAGATAAAGATTCTAAAGAAGATGATGTAAAAGAAGCATGGTATAAATTCTTTAATCACGAATATTGGAATGAAGAAAAAGCTATATCCGAAAGTAGAGATTTTTTAAAGTCACTATATTCGTATACAGATACAGAACAGTTTATTGAGGATTTAGTAGACGATTGTACAGAACAATATTTTGTTGATGTCACTTGCAAGGTAAAAGCAAATTGTACGCATGATTGGTTATATAAGGATGAATTCCTAGATAAATTTCCGGTCTTTAAGAAAGTAATTCCTAGAGGCTTATCTATTGAGTTAGAGATGAGAAAGACGAATGTACCAGAGCCATATAGTGTGTGGTGGAAGGTAAGAAATGTTGGCGAAGAGGCTTATAAAAGAAATTGTATAAGAGGTCAAATTGAAAAGAATAAGGGTAAGAAAAAAATAGAACACTCTGACTTTAAAGGGAGTCATTATGTAGATTGCTACATTGTTAAAGACAACAAATGTGTTGCTAGAGAATGTGTTGATGTGACAATTGGAAATGATTC
Source organism: Eubacterium sp. AF17-7 (assembly GCF_003461285.1). Lineage (NCBI taxonomy): Bacteria > Bacillati > Bacillota > Clostridia > Eubacteriales > Eubacteriaceae > Eubacterium > Eubacterium sp. AF17-7. The sequence goes on from NZ_QTWU01000008.1 coordinate 52,753, forward strand.
ATTATAATAGAATATATTATTTGAATTTTAAGTAAAGGAAGTGGTTAGTTGAAAACATTAAAGGAAGCATTAGAAATAGGCGAATCTATTGACATAGAATTCAAATCGTGGATAAAAGCTCATAATATGAAAGAAAGAATTTCATTAGCTGTTGATGAGTTAATTGCATTTGCTAATTGTAAGGGGGGAACAGTATATCTTGGCGTAGAGGATAATTGTGATGTTACGGGATGTACAGGTAAATATGATATACAGGCGATTAGTGAATCAATATATGATAAAACCAGACCACCAATGTTTACGGAAATTGAGGAAATAGAATATGAAGGAAAGAAAGTTATAGCAATATCTGTAGAAGCAGATGGTAAAACATATGCTACAACGGATGGGCGCTGTTTAAAGCGGTTAGGGAAAAATTCTAAACCATATTATCCAGATGAAATGAGTAATATTTATTCAGCATATCATTCTAACGATTTCTCGTCACAGATAATAGCAGAAAGTTCAGTCGATGATATCAATCTTATGGTTGTGTATGCTTTGAAGGAAAAACTGAAGATACGAGATTCTTCATCTACATTGCCTGATTTAGATGATATGGCATTTTTGCGTGATTTAAAATTGATTGTTGAGGAGAATGGTCAGATTAGACTCACTATAGCGGGATTGCTTTTTGTGGGAAAAGAACAGTCTATTCAGAGATTACTGCCACAGGCAGAGGTTATCTATTTGCATTATGGAAAGGATAATCTTGAAGAATATAATGCTAGACTTGATATGAAGCAGCCTATTATTACAATTCTGGACAGACTTACAGAAAAAATTCAGAATGAGAATAAAATTGAAAATGTGCAGATCGGATTATTCCGACTTGAAGTGGCAGATTTTTCAGAAAAGGTATTTCAAGAAGCTTTATTAAATGCTCTCTCACATCGTGATTATCAACAGATGGGAGCAGTGTATGTTAAGCATTATCCAGATAAGATTGTGATTGAAAATCCAGGAGGATTTCTAGATGGAATAACAGCTGATAATATTATTACTCATCCTTCAGCTCCGAGAAACAAGTTGATAGCAGAAACATTACAGAGCTTAAAATATGTTCAGAGAACAGGGCAGGGCGTTGACATTATATATAAAGAAATGGTATCTATGGGAAAACCATATCCGGTATATCGTGTATTTAGTGACTCTGTACAGCTTACGATTGAAAGTGCTATGGAAGATCCTGATTTTGTAAGATTTATTGTAAAAGAACAGGATTCAAAACAGATAAATTTATCACTATCACAGTTAATGATATTGCGTTATATTGTAGAAAACAGAAAGATTAAATTTGCTGATGTGCAGAAAGTGGCTCAGATATCGGCTGAAGAAGCAAGAAAATGCTGTGCCGAATTAATGAAATTTGGTTTAATAGAGATCACTGGAAAGGAATACATGTTGACAGCACGGGTTTATGAGGCAGTAAAGTCAGATATAGAGTACACCAGAGATAAAACAGTACAGTATATTAAAGCAAAAGATATGATTACAGAATACATTAAATTGCAAGGATATATTAATCGTAGTACAGTACAAGAGTTGTGTGGATTTACGGATCAGCAGGCAAGACGTACAATTGAAAAAATGAAAGAAGAAAACATTATTGAAATGAGTAATGGTGGAAGGTATGCAAAATATATTTTAAAAGAAATTTAATTTGTTATTCAACTTGGCAATGCCGAGTTAGAGAACGAGTTAAAATGAGTGTAAAGACAAAAGTCAGTAAATGTGTAGCTTTATCATGGCATTTTAACTTGGCATATTGAATTAGACGCCAAGTTAAAAAACGAGTTGGATGTATAATTAGAATAATAGGGAGATTGTTTAAAGTTATACAAGATTGCTGCATGCAAACAGCGATTTGGATTTGAGAACTGTATTTCTTTTAGTTCAAGTTCAGAAAAAGAAGACTTTAGTCAATTTGAGTCAAGGGATTTAATTGAAAAGCAACCTAAGATATACCTATGATATGTGGGGTTAATTAAAGTTAATCATATCATTTACATATTTCTGCAATCCATTGGGATTAACAACTAATTTGGTGTATTTTAGAATAAAAAATAAGTTAGTGGAGAAGGTTATTGATATGTCAAATTTATTTATTATAGGAAATGGCTTTGATATAGCACATGGTTTACCAACAAAATATGCAGATTTTAAAAAATATCTTAGTGATAGGATAAAAATTAATCAAGGTATAAAAGATAATGATGAAGATTACATAAAAATCACCGAAATTCCTTCTTTACCAGAACAGAAAATTTGGTGTAAAAAAGGGGTCTGTGCTGAATATTGGAAGGAAGAACGCTTGATTTATTGGCTCATAGATGAGGTATCTAATAAAAAATCCGATATGAAATGGTCTGATTTTGAAACATATTTAAGTGAACTTAACATTCATTCTGTACTTGAAAAATGGGGATACACTATTGATAATGCTATGAAAATACAAGAAACAATATGTGATATTAGTGGTTTCTTTTTTCGTTGGATTAATACTATTGATTTGTCAAAAGCCCAAAAGAAATCAAATTTAGAGAAAATAATTAGAGGAGATACAGATTTCGTTTTATCATTTAATTATACAGAAACGCTTGAAAGAATATATGGGGTATGTAAACATAATATCTGCCATATACATGGGACAAGAGAGACAAATTATGAAGAACAAAAACGTAAGGATATGGTTTCAATCGGTAAGGATTATTGTAATTTGATTATTGGATATGAGGAGAAATTACTAAATTTAAAAGAGCATAATTTACTTTATAGTGATGAAAATATAAGAAATGCTATTCTTATTGCTAAAACGGGATTAATAAAGGATGTGGATCAAAATATATTTAATGAAAAAGCATTTTTTGAAAATATTGAAAAAGCAGACATTCAAAATATATATTCAGTGGGGTTATCATATTCAAATGTAGATATGCCATATATTAGGGAGATATGTGATAGAATTAGGAAATCGAAGAAAATAAAAGAGTGTATGTGGTATTTTGAAGAATATGATTCGACTGAACGCAGGAATGAATTTAAAAGAAAAATTACAGAGGCAGGGTATAATGGTAGTTATGCAGAATTTAGAATGTAGATGTGTTAGTAGCATTTGTTAAAATATTAAACCAGTCTCTTATATAAAAAGTGAGACTGGTTTAATTAAATTAATTAAATTCATTCATAGCATCCACATATTCCTGTAATCCATTAGGTTTACAAGCTAATTCAGCATACAGCAGAGGATTCTCTTGTGCTAGCCGATATAGATACGCGATATCATCAGGTGTATCAAGTAAGACTGCTGAATTGCATTTTTCACAACTGATAGTAAGAGGCGTGCCGGTATATGTATCATTGATGGCATTAACAATAACTGAATCAGTATCAGATTCATACATACCAAGCAGGTAACAAGGATTATTTTGTTTCATTGGGTTCTCCTTCCCACAGATACTTAGCACCATCAAGCAGATCAATGATGGCTGTAAGCATATTGTTATAGTTGGTCTGTAGTTCCTTAATTTCATCATTGGTAGGAAGATTGCTTAAATTTTGTTGATTACAGCAATTAGTAAATGCTTTCTGCATTTCAAGTAATTGCAGATATAATGCATTAACAGTCTGCACAAGAGGATATATAGTTTCTTTCTTGCCAACAACGCATATTCGGTTATATATGCAGGAACGGACGAAGTAATCTTTCTTCATCATTCCACTGGCAAGAATACGGGCTTCGATTTGTTTACGTTCAGCATCGCTGATTCTAAAGCTTATAGTTGGATGTTTGTGTTGATTGCTCATAGAAAAGCTCCTTTCATAGTGGGTGTGGCAGCAGGTACAGTTAAACACCCGCAAGCCACATTTGATTATTCGTTTTTAGTAGTAAAAGTAGATTATATCTGCCATGGATTTCGTAAAAGCAATATTGAATCATTGCAACTAATTTGCTACTAAAGTTTTTGAAAACGATATGAAAAGAGTAACATTTGATGAAACAGATGCGGTGAAATGCCGCATAAAATCAGCATTTTCGATTTGATGATACTTCCCTTGGGAAGAGTTTGAATAATGCAAAAATAAATTCTATATGCCTACAAACCCCATAAATAAAGGGTTTGTAGGTTTTTTCTTTTTTAGAGTGACAATAAAATGACAATATTTTTTGCTATTTTTTATAAAAAACGTTCAAAAGCGTACATTTATGAACTGATAAAATTACATATTTTTCCTTTATAAAATAAAAAGACCCTGCAGTGACACCGCAGGGGTGGTTATGACTGAAATACCAATATTCTATTTTTCAATTCCAACTTCCCAGAAATACATATCTATAATTTTCATAGGGGTGTACAAATCACCAAGTTTATTACAAGCTTTTTCGATTTCTTCTTTGTTGTCTTTGGCGTATTGAATTATTTGCTTCATACTATTTAAATTGAAAACCCCATTTATTTTGTTACGACGTAGCGCTTTTACAAAATATTGGTCATATGCTGGAACGCATCCAAGAGTTCCTAATATGATTTTAGTAATTAATGTATCTGTTACATTGGAAATTGTTTTTGTTTTGTTAGTACCATCTTCTATATAAGTTTGACCCATATAGTACTCTTTTATTTCATCTCTTAAACTCATTATAGTTTCAAGATCTGTGATAATATTCTCTTTAAAAGGATTAAAACTTATTAAATTTGAATATTTATCCTTACAAAGTATTTCGACAACAGGCTTACTAAATAAATAATCTTTTTGCATTAAAAAAGAATTTCGTAGCATACCCCAACTAGCTAGGTAGGCATATAAATTTAATGTTATATAATTGTACATGGTTTCATCATTTTTATATTTTAAGAAACTTTCTCTACAGTGATCATATGATCTATATCTTCCGTTTTTATCGTTATGGTAACTATCAATAAATTTATTGATATATTCGTTGATATTTTTTCCCATTTTATCATCTCTCTTAAATAAACATATAAATTTAATCCTTCAAATTAGCTTTCCTAAATCTCTTCTTTGCATCAGAGATATTCTTATCCACTTCGATAGCTTTTTCGTTTTCTGCATCCAATAAGAAGTCAGCTGAATCGGTTCCAAAGCTTAAATACTTTGCCTGCCATAATAGGTAGGTTTCCTCGTCAATTTCTTCATTGATAAATTTCTCATACATTGTTGCCCAATGGCTAAACATTCTTTTAAGATTTGAAAGAGGAGCAACAGTAGCATCGTTTACGTCTATGTCGGAAGATACCTCTAAATAAACTTTTCCATCTATAGTTGTTGGAGTCAAATCCAAAGTTTTTTCCATACTGAATAAGTATTGTAGAGAACTTGCAGCTGAAATAGGATCAGGAGTTGCAAGCACGTATGGAGAAATCTCCAAAGCATTTGAAATCTCAAATATAGTGTCTGAATCCGGATAGCGATTTCCAAGTTCATAATTTCTTATAGTTGATTCATTTACACCACAGGCAGATCCCAATTCTTTTTGAGTCATGCCGGCAATTTGTCTGTAAAATCTAATCTTTTGTCCTAAATTTGCTGAGGCAAGATTTTTAGCATTTAAAGAAAAATCTCTTTTATTTTTTCCCATAAAACATATCCTTCCATATCATTTTATAACTGCTTGTATTATATCATAAACAGTTCATTTGTGAAATATAAAGATTACAAAACAGTCATAAGTGAAATGTTTTACTTGACAGTGCAAAAGTGAACTGATAAAATGAGTACAACACAGTTCAAAAATGCACTGTACAAAGTAATGAAATTTAAATAGGTAGGAGGTGATATTATGGCAGATACACTTTTTGTTAGAGCAAGCGATGTAGCAAAGGAAATGGGAGTTTCAGAAGCTATGGCTTATAAGATTATTAGAAAACTTAATAATGAACTTAAAGAGCAGGGGTTTGTAACTGTTCAGGGGAGACTTAGCAGACAGTATTTTGAAGAACGAATCTATGGAATTAAGACTAAATAGGAGGTGAAATAAATGGTTTTTAAGAATCCCAAAACAGATAAATGGGAAGTTAGATGTTATTACAAAAATTATAAAGGTGAGCGAAAACAGAAAACCAAAAGAGGCTTCAGAACAAAATCTGAAGCTCTTGATTGGGAAAGACATTTCAAACTGCAAGACCACCAGGACCTGGATATGACCATTGAAGATTTCTTTGAATTATATAAAAGAGATGTAAGTCATAAGGTAAGACCAAACACTTGGGAAGAAAAGGAATACATAATTTTAACAAAAATTCTTCCTTATCTTGGCAAGAGAAAAATAAATGAATTAAAGGTAACGGACATTTTTGAGTGGCAAAGAGAAATTCAGAGCTTAACAACTCAAAATGGTAAGAGCTTTTCAAAATCATATCTTGGAACAATTCATAATCAGCTAAGTGCAATGCTTAATCATGCAGTCAGATATTATGGGCTTAAATGGAATGTCGCAAGCAAGGCTGGGAACATGGGCAGTGCAAGAGATAGAAATGTTGATTTCTGGACGCAGAAGGAATACCAGAAATTTATTGAGCAGGTGGCAGATAAACCACAATCATATTATGGATTTGAAATACTTTATTGGTGTGGGCTTAGAATTGGTGATGATGATGATAAAATAAGACTAAATCAACGGAAACCCAGTAAATACAAGGGGTTGAGTCGATTTGGTCCTGAAAAAAACTTGCAACGAATCAACAAATTTATGAAGGAAAGGCCTACCTTTTATAAAAAACTTATTCAGATGAAAGAAAATTTCCGCTTTTATCTGAGATGCTTTTACTGTATCACGAAAGTGGTGATATTACAATTTAATAGCGAAAAACAGGACCGAATTAGCTCGTAATGGATGAAAATCTGTTTAGCTGATTCGGTCATTTTTATTGATTGAAAGGTGATGAAAAAATGGCTAGAATTATTTCTATTGTAAACCAAAAAGGGGGAACGGGAAAATCCGCATGTACAGCTAATTTAGCAGTAGGATTGGCACAAAAGAATATGAAAGTGTTGATTGTAGATGCAGATCCACAGTCTGATGTATCCGCAGGATTTGGATATCGTGATTGTGATGAAAGTAATGAAACACTTACAGCTCTTATGGATACAGTAATGAAAGATGAAGATATTCCTTCAGACTGTTATATCAGGCATCAGGCAGAAGGAATAGACATTATCTGTTCTAACATTGGACTGGCAGGTACGGAAGTACAGTTGGTAAATGCAATGAGCAGGGAATATGTATTGAAACAGATTTTATATGGTATCAAGGATCAATATGATGCAATTATCATTGATTGTATGCCATCATTGGGAATGATCACAATCAATGCACTGGCTGCATCAGATGAAGTACTAATTCCGGTTGAAGCGTCTTACCTGCCAATCAAAGGATTGCAGCAGTTATTAAAAACGATCGGTAAGGTCCGTAAGCAAATCAATCCGAAGCTGCAAGTCGGTGGAATTCTGTTTACGATGGTGGATGCTCATACGAATGATGCCAGGAATAATATGGAACTTCTCAGAAATGTATATGGAGGTCAAATTCATATCTTCGATAATTATATTCCATTTTCTGTAAGAATGAAGGAAGCAGTCAGAGAAGGACAGAGTATTTTCTCTTATGATCCGAAAGGCAAAGCTACAGAAGCTTATCGGAGAGTGACGGAGGAGGTGCTGAAAGATGCCATCTAAAAAAAGAGCAACTCCCGTTTCCTTACAGCCGCTTGATGCATTGTTTGGAACAAACGAAGAGACAACCAATGGAATTAGTGAGATAGCAATAGGAAGTCTTCATCCATTTACGAATCACCCGTTTCAAGTAAGAGATGATAAGAAAATGGAAGAATTAGCGGAAAGTATTACACAATATGGCGTGTTGGTTCCTGGTATTGTGCGGTTGAGAGAATCCGGTGGTTATGAGCTGGTAGCTGGTCATCGGCGAAAACGAGCATGTGAACTTTCTGGACTAGAGAAAATGCCGGTTATCATCAAAGATCTTACAGATGATGAAGCGACGGTGATTATGGTAGATTCCAACATTCAACGAGAAGAGCTGCTGATCAGCGAAAAGGCATTTGCTTATAAAATGAAATATGAGGCGTTAAAGCGTCAGGGAAAACGATCTGATTTAACTTCTTGCCAAGTTGGCAAGAAGTTGGCGGCAGAAGAAGTCAGTCAGAATACAGGAGATAGTTCCAGACAGATTCTTCGATATATTCATCTGACAGAGTTAGTAGCAGAGCTATTAGAATTGGCAGACGAGAAGAAGCTTCCCTTTAACACAGCTGTTGAACTTTCTTATTTGAGAACTGAAGAGCAGCAGATATTATTTCAGTATATGAGTAATCACAATATGGTACCGTCCTTGAAGCAGGCAAAGGAATTGAAACAGATTTCAAAAGAGCGGATGTTGACGTATTCGGAGATTGATCAGATTTGCATGAATGAAAGTACTGAAAAAGTTCAGGTGCAGATTCCGGCGAAGAAATTGAAACAATATTTTCCAGAGACATATACAAAGACTCAGATGGAAGAAATTATATTTATGCTTCTGGCATCGTGGGCAGAAAGAGAGGGTAAAGAATGAGCAATGAAGATATGGCAAGTAGAATACAAGTCTATCTGAAAAAGATAGAAAAGATACGTGTTAAACGGATGAAAAGAGAGAAGTTTAAACATTTGTTGAAAACATTAGGATTATCAGCAGGAAGGAAGTGAAAGTATGGCTTTAAAAATTGTACGAAGATATGATGCGAACGGAAGGGAGCTCACGGAGAAAGATCTGGAAACCTTTCGATTGGATTCTCCTGTGGTTAGAGAAATATTGGCAAACCTTAATCGGGAGGTGGCGGAAGGAATCAGACAGAGGGAGAAAAAAAGATGACGATTGAAGATGTAATTAAAAAATCAATTCTGCCACTGGCATTTATGGTATTCTGGTTTTGGATGACAAAAACAATTATGAAAGTCAGTGGGCAGACGGATTGGTTCTGGTGGGTATTTATTGCCGGACTTCCATTTGGAATACATAAAATGCGGTTGATTCTAATTCCGAGAGGAATGGATACCACAGCAACACTTGGGATGGCTGCATTAAGTGTCATTATTGGAGCATTGATTGGAAGCATCATGATTCCAGTGTATGTGATCAGAGCGATATACGTGTTTATACGGTATGTCATTGGAAAATAGAATATTAGATTGATAAGAGGCAGGCTTGCGAAAATAAAAATCGTAAGTCTGCCTCTTTTTTTGTGCTTAAAAACAGGCAATTCAGGGGAATTCCCTTTTGCAAATATATATATTCTTGGAGGATTTTTAAGATGAGAGAGCGAATTGAAAGTAAGCATGTAACAAAGGAAATCAAAAGTCAGATGCCAGTGATTCCGGTGGCAATTGTTAAAGAAAGAGGCTGTACGTTCTGCCCATATTATCTGGGCAATTATGAGAAACAGCCACGCTGTATGATGAAAACCTGTGCCTGGGATGATGAAAATGAACGTTTCCATCCAGTTCTTCGTGAACTGATCCCATTTTACAAAGAGAAGATGGAAAAAGCAGAAGAAAAGTTCCTGGCAATGAAAAAGATTTACACAACACTGTTAGGAATGTTTGCCGATGAAATGAAGCAAGAAGAGTTGGAAAAAGATGAATGTTACGGATGTGCCTATGGAAAATGTGGACCATGTATCGGTATCTGTTACAAATCAATGAAAGCATAGGAGGGGTAAGCCAATGAATACAATAGTTATTTCCGGGCGATTAGTAAGAAATCCCGGATACAACGAAGTGGAGAATGAAAAAGGACTTCATAAGATTGCCAAGTTTGTTCTGGCAGTCAGAAGAAATTATTCCGATGAAGTCAGTTTCATTCCGGTAAAGGCTTTTGCAAAGAAAGCAGAATTTGCCAGAGATTATCTGATGCAGGGAACGAAGGTCATGGTGGAAGGCGAGATTGTCACAGGTAATTATGAAGATAAGGATACCGGGAAAAAGATCTATACCACCGAAGTGTATGCAAACCGGATTGAATTCGCAGGTGCAAAAATGGTTGACAGACCACCGTTTCCAGAAGATGCGGAAGGGTTCTTAGAGATCCCAGAGGGTATGGAAGAAGAAATGCCGTTTAGATAGAGGAGGATAAAAGATGGTTTCAGTAGATCAGGCGTATATGGTAGGGCATATGAAAAATGCCGATGGAAGTATCAACAACAAAAATGTAGTGCTGTCAGCAGCATGTGAAGCAGCGGAACTGTTCCAGTGCATGATGGCAGTAAATCAGAAACTGGAGGATTGGCAGAGATTTAATCACACCTTGGAGATGCATCTTAGAAGTGTGGAATGTGAGAAAATCCATGACATCTGTCAGGCAGTATACGGAATGAAACATCCGTCCAATGAACTGGAAGGATTGTATCTGGCAAGAGAGGATGAACAGATATGCCTGCTGTACTATCAGGTGTTTGTAGGGATGCTGGAAATCAATATTAATTCAGCCGAAGTGCTGTACAAACAGAAGGAGGAAACAATCAATGAGTAAGATGGAGTATATGCCGGTAGATTGTCTGCAGGTGCCAAAGGTGCTGTTTCAGATGGAAAAATACAAAAATCTGTCAAATACAGCAAAGATTCTATACAGCTTATTTCTGGATCGTTTGAAATTTGCGGTGCAAAATGGCTGGGTAGATCATAACGGGAATCTGTTTGTTATCTATCCCAAAAGTGAAATAAAGAAAGACCTGAATACGACTCGGTATGGAGTAGATCAGGCAGTACAGGAACTGGTTCAGGTTGGTAAACTGGTGCGTATCATTCCAAACAATGGAAAGGCGAACCACTTTTATATCAATGGTATTTATGAAAATGAGATGGAGGAAGAATCAATGATGACATTAGATACTATCATGGAAAATATGCCGCTGGCTGAAAGAGAAATTATTATGGATAAGATGGTGAAAGCATCCAGAGATATTTTTGAAACTATTGCGGATATGGGATATATTGATCAATATGAAACGTCTTTAACTGCAATGGAAAAGCGAGGATACCAGGATGAGCTTGGAGAGATGGATATTGATCAAATTGAGGCTGATGGATATGAGTTTGGTATGGATCTTGCATTTGGAATTCTGGAGGAAAATGAAAATAATCCTGCTCGTGTGTTAGATATCCAGAAATATGTGAACAGACAGTATGAAAGCTGTTCAAAAAAGAAGTTTATGAAGGTCCTGGAAACCCTTGCTCATGCGATGGGGAATGATGAAGGCTTTATTGGTGATATGTATGCTTGTAACAAGAAGGCCAGAAATTATTATTTGGACGAAATGATTCAATCATTCAATTTTGTATTTGATGAGATGTGCCATGGTACAGGCAGTGCAGCAAATTGTGATTTTGATGTAGAAGAGTAGGAAAATATTATGGCAGATTTTGAATATTTCAGAGCAGAAGAATCTGACCAGTTTTCTTTTTTTCGGATACCAAAAGCTCTGTTCACAGAAAAAGAGTTTGCAAGTCTGTCCACAGACGCAAAGCTCCTTTATGGAATTCTGCTTGATCGAATCAGCCTGTCCAAGAAAAATGGCTGGATTGACAGTGAGGGTTATGTCTATATCATTTACACGATCGCAGAATTGCAGGAGCTGTTGCGAATGTCGCATACGACAGTGACAAAGCTTCTATATGAGCTGGATAGTGTGCATGGGATTGGATTGATCGAGCGGTATCGGCAGGGGAATAATCGTCCCTCTGTCATATATGTAAAAAATTTTGTAAAACGGAGTAGAGGAAAGCCAGTAAGATACTTTGTTTCTGGAATGCCAGAAACTGGAAATCCAGACTGCAAAGAATTGGAAATCCGGATTGCAAGAAACTGGAAGTCCGGAACGCAAAAAAATAGAAGTCCGGACTGCAAGAATCTGGATGGAAGTAATACTAAGATAAATAAGACTGAAAAGAATCATACTGATAAGAGTAAGGGCAATACACCCGCTTTGGAAGAAAAATTCAGTCAATATGGTAGATTTAAAAATGTTGTTCTGTCGGAAGCTGAACTGCAGGAGTTGATGACGCTATTTCCATGGGATTACCAGAAACGGATTGATCATCTTTCTGTTTATATGAAATCCAGTGGAAAAGAGTATCAAAACCATTTTGCAACAATCTGTCTTTGGGCAGAAAGGGATGGAACCAGGATAGGAATGGATAAATATGAATTTCAGGAAGGAGAAAGCCTGTGATGGAAAACAAAGTAACAGCAGATTATCTGGACGAAGAGGGATGTCTTCATTGTGGCACCTGTGGAAAAAGAAAACAGATGAAAGTCAGTCTGATGGGTTTTGAGCATGTAGTGTCCTGTTTGTGCGAATGCGAGGTAAAAGCCAGGCAGGAACTGGATGAGAAGATGCAGCGGGAAGAAGAACAGCGGCAGCTTTATCAGAGAAAATCCGTCGGACTTCGGGAAAGAAGATTCTGGGAATGGAAATTTGAAAATGACAATGGAAGCAACCAGAAGATACTAATCGCCAGGCAGTATGTAGAAAACTGGACAGATATGAAGAGAAAAAATGTAGGATTGCTTTTGATGGGACCGGTTGGAACCGGGAAGAGCTTTTTTGCAGGCTGTATTGCAAATGCACTTTTGGAACAGGGAGAACGTGTCATGATGACAAACTTTTCCAGGATTTTAAATGAAATGACCAGCTATCAGGCAGATAAGAACCAGATTATACAAAATCTTGTGGATTATCCGCTGCTGATTATTGATGACTTGGGAATAGAACGAAATTCCGAGTTTGCTTTGGAGCAGGTCTATAATGTGATAGACAGCCGCTATTGTAAAATGCTTCCGCTGATCGTAACAACGAATCTGGGACTGAATGAAATGAAATCCACAGACTTGGATACTGCCCATCAGCGTATTTACAGTAGAATACTTGAAATGTGTGTTCCCATCTATTGTGGTGGAGAAGATAAGAGAAAAGAAGAAGGGACAGAAAAACTCGTACAGGTGCAGAACCTGATTACCGGTTAATCTGTCTTTTTTCATTAAAGGGGGTGGTTGCCATGATTACAGATCTGGACAGCAGTTGAATCGCTGAAAGGAGGGAAAAGTCATGCAGGAAGAGGTAACTCAGAAAACGGTCACGTTCTGTATTCGGGCTACTAAGATTACGGCAGACCTGTTGAAAAAGGTTCTTGTTGCGTATCTGCGTCATCAGAGGCAGAAATCAGTAGAGAAGAAAGCACAGAAAAATCAGCCGAAACAGGGAAAGGTCACGGTAAAAGAGCTGGCAAAACAGAATGCCGGGATGGTCAATATCGAGATCACAAATAAGAATATCAAGTCCTTTGAACGCTATGCCAGAAAATACGGGATCAATTATGCTCTGAAAAAAGACAAGAGCAAAGAGCCGCCGGTTTATCTGGTATTTTTCAAGGGACGTGATCAGGATGCCCTCAATGCTGCTTTCCGTGAGTTTTCCCAGAAACAGATTCAAAAAGCGAATAAGCCTTCTATTCATAAGCGTCTTGCAGCTTACCGGGCAATGATGCCAAAGAAGACGAAGGACAAAGTAAAGAACCGACATCAGGAACAGAGCCGATGAAGAAACAAAACGGCAATAAACTGATGCAGAAGTGGAAGAATAAGGCTGGGGTCAGGCTGTCCGCCCTGGATAAAAAGAAACTGGTTCTTACCAATCTTCCCTATGTTCTGACCGCTTTTTATGCGGACCGGGCATCCTGCTTATACAGAAGCAGTCCCGGAGAAGATATAGGGAACAAACTGTTATATGCGATGGAACATGCAGATCGGATCTTTACAGGGATTCTGTTGAGTTTTGACCTTAGAGATCTATTGGTTGGAGTTACTGTCGCAGTTATTTTAAAACTATTGGTTTGGCAGAAACAGTCAGATGCAAAGAAACTTCGGAAGGGAATCGAGTATGGTTCAGCCAGATGGGGAACTGCAGAGGATATAAAGCCTTATATGTCAGAGGATCCCTGGATGAATATTCCGTTGACAGCAACAGAAGCACTGACCATGGAGAGCAGACCAAAGCAGCCGAAGTATGCGAGAAATAAAAATATCGTGGTCATCGGTGGCAGTGGTTCCGGAAAGACACGATTTTTTGTAAAGCCGTCGGTCATGCAGATGAACTGTTCCATGGTCATTACAGATCCAAAGGGCACTCTCATTGAGGAGTGCGGGAAGATGTTAGCAAAGGGACCGCCTAAGAAAGATAAGAATGGAAATATCATGAAAGATAAATCCGGAAAAGTAGTTCATGAGCCATATGTGATTAAGGTTCTGAATACCATCAATTTTTCCAAATCGCTTCATTACAATCCATTTGCTTATATACGGTCTGAAAAAGATATCCTGAAGCTGGTGACAACAATCATTGTGAATACCAAAGGCGAAGGGGAAAAAGCTTCCGAAGATTTTTGGGTGAAAGCAGAGAAATTGCTGTACACAGCACTGATTGCTTTTATCTGGTATGAAGGGGATGAAGAGGAAAAGAATCTGAATACCCTTCTGGATCTTTTGAATGAAAGCGAAACGCGTGAAGAGGATGAAACTTACCAGAATCCTGTGGATATGATGTTCCAGGAACTGGAAGAAAGAGATCCGCAGCACTTTGCGGTCAGACAGTATAAAAAATACAAAATGGCGGCTGGAAAGACAGCGAAAAGTATTTTGATATCCTGTGGAGCCAGACTTGCCCCATTTGATATCGCAGAACTTCGTGAGATCATGTCTTACGATGAAATGGAACTGGATAAGATCGGAGACAGGAAAACAGCCTTGTTCTTGATTATGTCCGACACAGATACAACCTTTAACTTTGTGATTGCCATGTTACAGTCACAGCTTTTCAATCTGCTTTGCGATAAGGCAGATGATGAATATGGTGGAAGACTTCCGGTGCATGTGCGTGTCATCGCTGATGAGTTTGCCAACATCGGACAGATTCCTCAGTTTGACAAGCTGATTGCAACCATACGAAGCAGGGAAATCTCTGCTTCTATTATTTTGCAGTCCCAGAGTCAGTTAAAGGCAATGTATAAGGATAGTGCAGATACCATTCTGGGCAACTGTGATACTACACTTTTTCTTGGTGGCAAAGAGAAAACCACCTTAAAGGAAATGAGTGAGCTTCTGGGGAAGGAAACCATTGACCTGTATAACACTTCGGAGACGAGGAGTAATCAGAAGTCCTTTGGATTGAATTACCAGAAAACAGGCAAACAGCTGATGACGGAAGATGAGATTGCAGTCATGGATGGAGGAAAATGTATCCTGCAGATCCGTGGTGCCAGACCATTTTTCTCGGATAAATATGATATCACGAAACACAAAAACTATCGGCTTCTTGCAGATGAAAACGAGAAGAACCGGTACAAAGTAGAGAAAGAGTTAAATCCGCAGTACACACCGAAACCCGAAGAAGAGGTGGAAGTGATTCATGTAGAACTGTCGGAGTAACCTTGGGAATGAACGAAAAATAATGAGGAAAGGAATAACTGACATTAGGTGCGCCGGCTTTTTAGTCGGTGTTTTTTCATTCCCGTAAACACCTGAAAGAAGTCAGTTTTGGTTTATGAATATATGGCATTTTTTAGCAGTGCAATTACAACTTTAAAAACTCTTGTAGTCGCAATCGGCGCAGGTCTTGGTGTGTGGGGTGTCGTAAACCTTCTGGAAGGATATGGAAATGACAATCCCGGCGCTAAGAGCCAGGGCATCAAACAGCTGATGGCTGGTGCCGGAATCATGCTGCTGGGAACTACCCTGATTCCACAGCTGGCAACATTGTTCTCTTAAGAGGAGTGGTAGATGAACACCATCATTGAGAGAATTACGGAAGCGATAAAGGATATCCTGATCGGACTTATCAAGTCATGTTTGGATAACATGTTCACGTCTGTCAATGAGCAGGTGGGAACCATAGCCGGGCAGGTGGGACAGACACCGCAGGGGTGGAATGCAGGGATTTTTAATCTGATTCAGAATATATCCCAAACGGTGATCGTCCCCATTGCGGGACTGATCATCACCTTTGTCCTGTGCTATGAATTGATCACGATGGTAACACAAAAAAACAATTTCCATGAATTTGAGACTTATAACATTTTCCTCTGGATCTTCAAAGCGTATGTAGCCATTTATCTGGTGACAAATACGTTCAATATCACGATGGCGGTCTTTGACGTTGGCCAACATGTGGTCAATAATGCCGCCGGGGTGATATCAGGAAACACTGCGGTGGATGCAACAGAAGCAATTACACGAATTGTGGATGCCCTGGAGGATATGGAGTTAGGGGATTTGTTCCTGCTATCCATGGAAACGCTGCTGATCAGTATTACCATGCGGATTCTGTCAATCATCATAACCGTTATTTTGTACGGAAGAATGATAGAAATTTACCTTTATACTTCCATAGCACCAATTCCGTTTGCCACCATGACCAATAAGGAATGGGGCAATATCGGAAACAACTATTTAAAAGGCTTGTTCGCACTGGCATTTCAGGGATTCTTCATGATGGTCTGTGTGGGAATTTATGCAGTTTTAGTAAATGCAATGACCATATCCAGTGACCTTCATGCAGCAATGTTTTCAGTAGCGGCTTATACCGTGATTCTTGCATTTTCATTATTCAAGACCGGAAGCCTTAGCAAATCGATATTCAATGCCCACTAACGGGCAGGAAAGGAGCGCATACCATGGCGTATGTACCAGTACCAAAAGACCTTACCAAGGTCAAAACAAAAGTAGCATTAAATCTGACAAAGCGGCAGCTGATTTTCTTTTCACTTGCCGCAGTTGTGGGAATTCCGTTTTATCTGTTCATGAGAAAACCAATCGGTTCCAGTATTGCTGCCATTTTGATGGTAACGATCATGCTTCCGTTTTTCTTCATGGCAATGTATGAAAAAGACGGACTTCCCTTTGAAAAAGTGGTGGCAAATATTATTCGACAGAAGTTTATCTGTCCGGCAGTAAGACCATATAAGACAGAAAATTTTTATCAGGAGATTTCCACCCTTGTAAAAAAGGAGGGTGTGCCGGATGGCAAAAAAGACAAAGCAGGAGACTCAGCAGGAGCGTCTGTCCCTGGCGGAAAAAAGAAACCGTCAGGAAAGAAGAAACAAAAAAAGCAGAAAAGAAAGAGAACAGGAAAAGCGTAAGAAGAAACAGGAACGGGACCGCAGGAAACAGAAAAGCATTCCTACAACTGCACAGCAGAGTATTCCGTATATTCGGATGTTGCAGGATGGTATCTGCCAGGTGACAAAGACCTTTTTCTCCAAGACGATTCAGTTTTACGACATCAATTATCAGCTTGCTTTAAACGAGGATAAGACCACGATATTTGAGAATTACTGTGATTTCTTAAATTACTTTGATTCTTCCATTAGTGTGCAGCTGTCCTTCATCAATCAGCAGGTGGATGTGGCAGAATTTGAAAAAAGCATTGATATTCCGGATCAGACGGATGACTTTAATGCCATTCGTGAAGAGTACCGTACTATGCTGAAAAATCAGCTTTCCAAGGGAAATAATGGTCTGGTAAAGACGAAGTATATCACTTTTGGAATCGAAGCAGAAAGTCTGAAGGTAGCAAGACCAAGACTTGAAAGAATCGAAACAGATATCTTAAACAACTTTAAGGTTCTGGGAGCACAGGCACATTCCTTGAATGGACTGGAAAGGCTTGAGATTCTGTATCATGTGTTCAACCAGGATCGGATCGAACCATTTAAGTTCCAGTATAAGATGCTGCCGGAAACCGGATTAAAAACCAAAGATTTTATTGCACCGACTTCCTTTAACTTTTCCAAGAATCAGACATTTTTGATGGGAAGAACGATGGGAAGTGTAAGTTACCTGCAGATTCTTGCACCGGAGCTGACAGACCGGATGCTTGCAGATTTCCTGGATGTGGATGACAGCATCAATGTCAACATTCATATCCAGTCCATTGACCAGAGTTCTGCGATTAAGATGATCAAGAGCAAGATTTCAGATCTGGATAAGATGAAGATTGAAGAGCAGAAGCGGGCAGTACGTTCCGGTTATGATATGGACGTGCTTCCATCGGACCTTGTAACCTATGGAGAAGAGGCGAAAAACCTGCTGGAAGATCTGCAGTCCAGAAATGAGCGAATGTTCCTTGTGACGGTTCTGGTTATGAATACCGCAAAGAAGCGGCAGAAGCTGGAGAATAATATTTTCCAGGTACAGGGAATCGCACAGAAATATAACTGTTCCTTAAAACAGCTGGATTATCAGCAGGAAGCAGCACTCATGTCCTGCATTCCGCTTGGAGTCAATCGAATTGAAATTCAGAGAGGGCTTACCACATCATCAACCGCAATCTTTGTGCCATTTACGACACAGGAACTGTTTCAGGAAGGGGAAGCTCTTTATTATGGATTGAATGCGTTATCCAATAACATGATCATGGTTGATCGGAAACGCCTGAAGAACCCAAATGGACTGATTCTTGGTACACCAGGTTCTGGTAAGTCATTTTCAGCAAAGAGGGAAATTACGAACTGTTTTCTGATTACGGAAGACGATATCATTGTCTGCGATCCAGAAGCCGAGTATTCGGCACTTGTGCAGGCGCTGCATGGACAGGTGGTTCGGGTTTCACCGGTATCTGACCAGTATATCAATCCGATGGATCTGAACCTGAATTATTCCGAGGAAGACAATCCGCTGTCATTAAAAGCAGATTTTATTTTATCTCTGTGTGAGTTGATTGTTGGCGGAAAGAATGGACTGGAGCCGGTAGAAAAAACGATTATTGACCGTTGTGTTCGGTTAGTATATCAGGAATACCTTGCCGATCCAATACCGGAGAAGATGCCAATCCTGGAGGACTTATACAACCTTCTGAGAAAACAGGAAGAGCCAGAAGCACAGCGACTGGCCACTTCATTGGAAATCTATGTTACAGGTTCTTTGAATGTATTTAACCATCAGACGAACGTGGATATCAATAACCGTATTGTCTGCTTTGACATCAAAGAACTTGGCAAACAGCTGAAAAAGATTGGGATGCTCGTAATCCAGGATCAGGTCTGGAACAGGGTAACGATGAACCGTTCTGCCCATAAGTCCACCAGATACTATGTGGATGAGTTCCATCTTCTTTTGAAGGAAGAGCAGACTGCAGCTTATAGTGTGGAAATCTGGAAGAGATTTCGTAAATGGGGTGGTATTCCAACTGGTATCACCCAGAATATTAAGGATTTGTTGTCTTCCAGGGAGATAGAGAATATATTTGAAAATTCAGATTTTATTTATATGCTGAACCAGGCTTCCGGAGACAGGCAGATTCTTGCAAAACAGCTGAATATCTCACCAACCCAGCTGTCCTATGTAACCAACAGTAATGAGGGGGAAGGACTTTTGTTCTATGGAAATGTCATTATCCCATTTGTAGACAGATTCCCGAAGAATTCCCTCTATAAAATCATGACAACCCGCTTGGAGGAAACTTCCGAAGCAGGTTAAATCAAAGGAGAAGACAATGTTACGAGCAATTTCATATGTATTAACTTTTAGTGGCGGTGCTGTATTTGGCATCGCTTTTCTCTGTTTATTACAGGCAGGGAAAGGGTATCCGAAGAAGGAGGAGTAATCAGTGGCAGAACAGAGAATGAAAGTCAGGGATAAGAAGGTCCAGAAGATGACCAAAGATGGTCTGGTGGAAGAAAACCTGACGGATAAATCTTCTGTTCGTGTCAGTAACCGTGCCAGTGATGTGCAGATGGGAATAAAACAGGGGGAAAAAGCAGAAAACCTTGTGGATAAGTCTCCCCGCCAGTCTAAGCGGAGTGGGAAAAATATCCGTCCCTCTGTGCAAAAATCCAGGGATGCACCGGAACTGATGCGAACGGAGAACCAAAGTGAGGATTTTGGACAAAATAGAAAGCAACAAAACCGGAAAAGAATCCGTGCTGAGAACAGAAAAGAATCAAGATTTGCGGAAAAATCCGAAGCCAGCCAGTCAGGGAGACTGAAAGAAAAACGTGCGGATCTTTCAGAAAACAGAGGAGACAGCCGGAGTAAGAAGAATGGTGGAAGTAAGAAACCAAAGCAGAAACAGCGTCTGAAATTTGCTTATGAAGAGACTGGTGCTTCTGTGAAAAATGACAAAGATATGGAGAAATTGAACCAGATGGATACGGATGGAGTCAATTTCCGTCATCAGAAACAGAAGGAAAAAGCCAAAAAGTTTTCTTATGAGGAAGCAAGAAAGAAAAAGGAAGCAAAGCAGCATTCCAAGAAGGCACAGGTTTATCAGGCAAATGAAGGAGAGGGTTCTGGAAAGAAGAAATCCCGCCTGAAGTTTGGCGAAGGGGAATCTGTGAAAACAGAAAAAGCTTTTGTTGTTAAGAAAGCAGGAAGTGCAACTTCCGCAGCATTGCACCGTGAGATCAGTAAAAATGAAGACGATAATGCGGCAGTAGAAGGTGCCCATAAGTTGGAAGAAGGCTGCGAAGGTATTTACCGGCTGGAACAGAGAAGTGCCAGACGAAGGAAACAGAGGGCTTCCAGAAAGAGAAGCAGACTGGAGAGACAGGCAGAGAAACAGACACAGGCGGCAGCCCGTCAGGAGCAGAAGAAGCTAAAAAAACAGATTCAGAAGCAACAGATCAAACGGGATTATGCCAAAGCAAAGCGAAGTGAACAGACCGTAGGTACAGCTACAAAAGGTACGATTGATTATATCAAGAAGATTGGCGGCAAAGTCACCAACTTCTTTAAAGAAAACCGGAAGGTGTATATCAGTGTGGCAGTTCTGATCGGATTGATGTTTCTGATTATAACGAATGTCACGTCATGCTCTGCAGTGTTTTTACAAAATGTGATCACTTACACGGGAACCAGTTATCTGTCATCGGATCAAGCAATCCGGGAAGCGGAACTGTATTATACACAGCTGGAAGCTAATCTGCAGGAGCGGATTAACAACATGGAGTCTGAAGAACCGGGACATGAGGAATACCGATATAACATCGGACCTATTGAGCATGATCCGTTTATCCTAATCAGTTATCTGTCAGCAAAGTATGAGGAGTTTACTTTTGAACAGGTCAAGCCTGAACTGGATGCATTGTTTGCAGAGCAATATCATCTGACTACTGAAGCAGTCAATGAAACTGTGACAGAGACAGCAACAGTAAGAGTTGGAGAATCGTTGGGACAGGTTGTAACAAGCGGATATTGTAACTGTCCAATCTGTTGTGGTATTTGGAGTGGAGGACCGACTGCCAGTGGAGCATATCCAACAGCCAATCATACCTTAGCAGTAGATGCTTCCAATCCGTTTGTTCCAATGGGAACAAAGGTGGTCATGAATGGTGTCGAATATACGGTAGAAGATACCGGAGCTTTCGCAAGATACGGTGTACAGTTTGATGTCTATTATGACAGTCATGCGGCAGCATCCGCACATGGTCATAAGACCTGGGAATGCTATCTGGCAGATGATAATGGAAGCCAGGAAGTGGAAGTGACCAGGACAAGAGATGTAGATGTGCTGAATGTCACCTTAAACAGCGGAAATCTGATGTCGATCTGTCAGGACAGGCTGGGATTTTTCCAGAAAGAACTGTTCAGTGCCTATAACGATACGAAAGGTAATTTACAGATGTTTGCGACACCGGTTGATTTTAACTGGTATTCCAGTGTGACAAGTTATTATGGATATCGGATTCATCCAATTTCAGGAGCAAATCAGCTTCATAATGGTATGGATATCGGAGCGCCGGAGGGAACAAAAGTAATGGCAGGGCTGACCGGAACGGTTACAACTTCTGCTTATAACGACAGCTATGGCAATTATGTTGTGATCAAGGACAGTAAAGGCTATGAACTGCGGTATGCACATTTAAGCAGCCGGAGTGTATCTGCAGGTGTATCCGTCACGAAAGGTGATGAGATTGGTCTTGTAGGAAATACTGGAAATTCTACAGGAAGCCATCTTCATATTGAACTTCTGAAAAATGGAGAGCGCTTAAACCCGATCTTTTATCTGGAAACTGGAGAAGGGGCAGGCTTTGGCGGCAATGAATACACCAGTGAAGCGGCACAGCGTTTGTTGAACGAAGCAGCGAGATATCTAGGAACACCGTATGTGTGGGGTGGATATTCTCCAAGTGGATTTGACTGTTCTGGATTTGTAAGTTACTGCCTGACAAACTCTGGTGTAAGGAATACAGGAAGATTGACTGCACAGGGACTGTATGACATCTGCACGCCGGTATCTCAGTCAGAAGCACAGCCGGGAGATCTGATCTTTTTTACAGGCACTTATGATGCAGGAGTTCCGGTAACGCACATTGGAATCTATGTAGGCAATGGTCAGATGATCCATTGCGGTCATCCGGTGCAGTACACGTCCATCAATTCACCATACTGGCAGAGCCATTTCTATGGATTTGGACGATGGTAAGAAAAAAGGGCGGCTGCATCAGCCGTCCGGAAAGGAGAAGCGATGAAAAGTCTTGAAAAAGCAACGGCGGATTATGAGAAAGCCAAGGAAAAAATGGAAGCATCCAAAGCCAGATATGAAGCAGACTTAAAGCGGTTCAAGGCTGCGGAGATTGCAAAAACAGAAGCGGAAAATCTGGAAATTGTAAGAATTATCCGTGCAATGGATATGAGTATTCCGGAATTGGAAGCTTTCAAAAAGAGAATGAAAAATGAACTGCCCGGCAGGGTGGAAATACAGAAGGAGGAAACAAAAGCCGATGATGAATCTGGAAAAAATGAAACAGAAGAAGAGAACAATTACTAAAAGCAGGGTAAAAAAGGGCTTGCTTGCAGCAACGACATTTCTTTGCCTGACAACACCTTTGCTCCAGACACAGACTGCTTATGCAGCTGAGAATACCACACCTGCGATTACGATTGAGAAACCGGATGGCTGGAAACAGGGAGAAACAACCATTGCTGTTACGGTAGATGCCAGCCATATGCCGGAAGGTTTCTCAATAGCAAAGATGGAAGCAAAAGCAGGAAAAGATGGAAGCTGGCAGGATGTAACCGGAAGCGGAAGTATCACGATCACTGGAAATCAGACAGTGTATGTGCGTGTGACAGATGGTGAGGGAAAGGTCTATGAGCAGAATCGCTCTATTAAGTGTTATGACACGGAAAAGCCGACACTTTCTGCTTCTCTGACAGATGGTGTGCTGACGATTCAGGGGAATGATACAGTATCCGGGATTACTGCGGTAACAGTCAATGGCACCACTTATACAGACTTGAAGGATGGAATGCTGAGAGTGCAACTGACACAGAAAGATTTTACTACAAAACAGATTGAGATTACGGTAACAGACGGAGCTGGAAATACTTCTGAAAAGTATGTGTTGCAGAATCCTTATTATGAATGGGCAAAGAAGCAGGCAGAAAAACAGAAATCTTCCAGTGTCAGCAATGGTGCAATGGCAACTACGACCAGTGCAGATGCAACGGGGACTGAAAAAACAACGACTTCTCCGCTTCCACAGGATGCACAGGCTTCTGAGCCGACAGATGCAAAAGGAACCGTGGATGATCGGACAGTGACAGGTATTGAGGAACAGCTTAATAAAGAAGGCGAGACGGCAGAATCCGTTACAAAAACAGCTACGGAAGGCACAAAAGAGTTTTATACCATTTCAACGAAGAGTGGTAAGATTTTCTATCTGATCATCGACAATTCAAAATCTCAGGATAATGTGTATTTCCTTACCGAAGTCAGTGAGAAAGATCTGATGAACTTCACACTTTCTGATTCAGTGACACTTCCGGAAGTGGATACGGTTTATGCAGAACCAGAGAAAAAAGCAGAGGAAGAAAAACCGGAAACGACAGAGTCATCCGAGAAAGATAAGGTAGAGGATGACATTCAGATGCCAGAAGATAAAAGTCCATTTGGAACCTATCTTTTGATCGCACTGGTTGCAGTCGGAGCTACGGCAGGGGGATATTACTTCAAAGTCTATAAACCAAAGCATGAATATGATGACGAGGATGAGATGGAAGAGGATGAAGATGAATCCGAAGATTCAGAGTCAGAAAAACGGGAAGTAGACGATGCAGATGAGCAGGAAGAAAGTGCAGAACCGGAAATTCTGAGAGATGAAGATTTCAATGATGATGTACTAGAAGATGAAGAAGAGGAGCAGGAGTAAATGAAATTAGTGATTGCAGAAAAGCCATCGGTTGCGATGGCACTGGCTTCCGTGCTTGGAGCCAGAACAAGAAAAGATGGCTACGTGGAGGGAAACGGTTATATCGTTTCCTGGTGCGTAGGACATCTGGTTGGATTATGCGATGCATCGGAATACGATGAAAAATATAAAAAATGGAGATATGAAGATCTGCCGATTGTGCCGGAATGCTGGAGACACAAGGTTTTGGATGGAACAAAGAAGCAGTATGGAATCTTGAAAAAACTGATGAGAGATTCCAATGTAGATGAAGTGATCTGTGCTACTGATGCAGGACGTGAAGGAGAGTTAATCTTTCGTCTGGTGTATGAGCAGGCAGGATGCAAAAAGCCGATGAAGCGGCTCTGGATTTCTTCCATGGAAGAACAGGCAATTAAAGATGGATTTGCGTCATTAAAAGACGGTTCGTGTTATGACAGTCTCTATCAGTCAGCACTTTGCAGGGCAAAGGCAGACTGGCTGGTGGGAATCAATGCGAGCCGTCTTTTTTCCGTTCTGTATAACCAGAATCTGAAAGTCGGAAGAGTGCAGACACCAACGCTTGCCATGATCGTGGATCGAAATCAGAAGATCAAGGAATTTACCAAAGAAAAATATTATATGGCTCATATCAAGTTTGATGATATGGATGCAGTCACAGAGCATTTTCAGAAAAAAGAGGATGCAGATAAAGTGGTTGCAGACTGTCGGGAGCGTATGTGCGAAGTGGAAAAGGATGATGTGAAAGAGAAGACGGTACGCCCTCCAAAACTCTATGATCTGACCACTCTTCAGAGGGAAGCAAACAGAATGTTTGGCTATACCGCACAGCAGACGCTGGATGCCGTGCAGGAGATGTATGAGCAGAAGCTTGTCACTTATCCGAGAACAGACAGCCAGTATCTGACAGATGAGATGGGAGAAAGCACAGAAACTCTGATTCAGATGTTACTTGGGGAAATGCCTTATGCTGAAGGCCTGGAATATCAGCCGGACGTGAGTAAGGTATTAAATTCAAAGAAAGTATCTGATCACCATGCGATTATCCCAACCATGGAAGTAGCCAAAGCAGATATTGGTGAACTGAAAGAGCGAAACCGCAAGATTTTGTATCTGATCAGTGCCAGGGTACTGACAGCAACCGCAGATCCTTATATTTATGAGAGCCATAAATGTCAGATTACCTGTAATTATCATACGTTTTATCTCACGGCAAAGAAAACAAAGCAGGAAGGATTCAAGGCAATCGAAAATAAAATGAAACAGTTCTTTGGCGTAAAGAGTGAGAAAGAAGAGCCGGAGCTGGATATCTGGGCAGGCAAGCATTACGGTCCTTGTGATTCTTTTGTATCGGAGCATTTTACACAGCCACCGAAACAGTACACAGAAGATACCCTGCTTTCTGCGATGGAACGTGCAGGAAATGAAGAACTGACCGAAGATACGGAAAAGAAAGGACTTGGTACTCCGGCAACAAGGGCAGCAATCATTGAAAAACTGATTCAGTCTGGTTTTGTGAAAAGGGAAAAGAAAAATCTGGTGCCGACAGATGATGGCAATGTGCTGATTACGGTTCTGCCGGATGAGATTAAATCTCCGAAGATGACAGCAGAGTGGGAAATGGCATTGAATCACATTGCCCAGAATACAGAGACAGCAGATGAATTCCTAAATGGGATTACAGAGCTGATGCAGGAACTGGTTGCCAGATATCAGGGTATTTCAGAAGAAAAGAAAGAGCAGTTTCAGGGAAAAGCAAAAGGAGAAGTCATTGGCAAATGTCCCCGTTGTGGAGCTGATGTCAGGGAAGGAAAAGTAAACTTTTACTGTTCTGATCGGAACTGTGCTTTTACCTTGTGGAAGAATGATAAATTCCTTGCAAGCCAGGGAAAAAAGATGGATAAGGCGGCAGCAAAGAAGTTCCTGTCTAAAGGAAAAATCCATTATAAAGATCTGGTATCCAGAAAAACAGGGAGACAGTATGAAGCAACTGTGGAAATGGTTGATCCCGGCGAGGGGAATGTGCAGTTCAATCTGATTTTCCCACAACGATAAGTAGTGTATGGCAGGCAGTCTAAGGACTGTCTGTTTTCATACAAATATTATGAAAGAGAGGACCTTAGCATGAAGAAAAAAGGTAATTTTAGAAAAGTAGTATCTGGCTTGCTGGCAGGCATGACAATGCTTAGTACCGTGTTGTCTCCGATGACTGCATATGCAGCGGAGATTCAGCCAGAGGAAAAACCGCCACTTTATGAGGAAGTGAAAGACCTTCTGGATGAAGATGAGGTGGTGACTGCCAAAGATTATGAAATCGAAACAGGCAGTGTATTTGATGTGAAATCAGACTACACAGGACTGGAAATCAAGGATGCTGACAAGGTTAAAGTCACATTCGAGGAAGCAAAGAACGACAAGGATGAGGATTTTACGACAGATCATGCGGACACTTACAAAGCGGTCTATTATGTGGAACCGGTAAATCAGGAGCATCCGAAGTATCAGATCAGCCGAAAGCTGATTGTGCGTGAGAAAGAAACAGAAGTGCAGACAGAAACTGCAGGGAGTGAAGCGGTAACCGAATCCGAAACAGCTGGCAGTGAACAGCAGACAGAAGAAGCGGAGGATTCCGAAGCAGACTCGGAGATTACCGATATTGATGCTGATGAATTTGATGATTTAGTAGAGCAGGCACAGAATCAGGATACCTATGATGAAGAATCAGGGTTAGAGCTTCACGATGTTTTGGAACAGGCAGGAGACGAATGGGTGGATCTTGATTCTATGGAAGAGGGAGAGATTGCAACATTTGAAGCAGTTTCGGCTTATTCAGCAAGAACTACACAGCAGGTAACGATTGAAAAAGGACCTCTGTATAGATATGCAGATTATAATCTTGGAACCTATCTGACAGAGCCGTACTATATCAGCTACGGAAGCGTCAGAGCAACTGCGTATTGTGTACAGCCAGCAAAACCAGGACCAGGATCTGGAAATTATACAATCACAAAGATCGGGGACAATCAGGCGTTAGCAAAAGTGTGTTATTACGGTACAGATGCCGCAGGGAGCGAAAGTTTTTTTGCGAATAAACACACGGATTTCTCAGAAGGAAAAAGATTCATCATTATTCACATGGCTGCATCGTATGCCAATGGAAGCAGTGATGCATTCTATGGAACAAATGCTACAGGCGAGGCTTTGGCAAAAGAACTCTATAATTATTGTGTGAATAAGCCGGAAATACCAGATGTAGCGATGTCATTTTCAAAACCGAATGTAAAAGCTTATGTAGATGGAAATGTTCAGAGAACGGAGAACATTAAGTTTAATGCATCTTCCCAGCAGAAAATTACAATGGACTTACCAAAGGGTGTAAAGCTCCATAATGTATCTACTGGAACTGTAAGTGCGGCAGGTGCAAGCGTAACAATTGGAGGAGGAACTACGTTTTATCTCTCAGCACCTCTGACACAGACAAAAGATGTAAGTGCTACTTTTTCTGCAAAAATGAAGGGTAGTATTACAAAAGATTATTCAGCATATAAACTGACTACGAATGCAAGTGTTCAGGATCTGGCATTTGTGTTTGGAGAAGGTGTCGCTGATGAAAAATATGTAAGCTTAAAGGTGTCCTGGATTGAACAGGCTACGATCGAAATCGTAAAGAAAGACGATACAGCGGATGTCAATCTTGCAGGTGCAGTATTCGGTGTATACAGCGATGAGGCTTGTACAAAGCTGATCACTCAGATGCCGGCAACAGATAAGAATGGAAAATCTTCTGTTACGATCATCAAGACACAGGATACCGTTTATCTGAAAGAGATCACAGCACCACAGGGATATGTAGTAAATGCAACGGCAACAAATGTAAAACTGGTAGCAAGTAAGACTTCCTCTGTGACTGTAGAAAATAAAGAACAGCTTGCAGAGCTTACCATTTACAAAGAAGGACAGGTTCTTACCGGAGCAGATGTCAGTGAAAATGGAACAGTATTCCAGTATGAAAACCGCAGACAGAAAAATGCAGTGTATAACGTGTATGCCGGGGCAGATATCGTAACTGCTTATGGCACAAAAGTGTACAGCAAAGGTGACCTGGTAAAAGATAATCTGACTACGGGAGAGAATGGTTCTGTTATACTGAAGAATCTGCATCTTGGAAGCTATGTGGTGAAAGAAGCAAAAGCACCGGACAATTTCTATAACGGCAGCGAAGAAAAGCCAGTGACTCTGACTTATGCCGGACAGAATAAAGAAGTTGTATTTGCAGATGTGACTTTTAACAACGAAAGACAGAAAGCAGATGTTTCCGTAGTAAAACAGGATAAAGATACAAAGAAACCACTGAATGGCGGTATTTTTGCTCTGTATGCATCCGATGATATTAGAAATGCAGACGGAACCGTTGTTGAGAAAAAAGGAACACTGATTGAGAAAGCCACTACTGGAGCAGATGGAACTGCAAAATTCACAGCAGATCTTCCGATTGGATATTCCTATTCCGTAAAAGAAGATCAAGCGCCGGAAGGCTATGTAAGAAATACAGAAGATGTGTATACGTTCAAGTTTTCTTACACCAATGATAAAGAAGCAACCGTATCATTTGCCCATACCTTCAGCAATGACCGTGTGACAGCAAAGATCAATTTATTCAAAGTTGATAAAGAAACAGGAAAAGCAGTACCACAGGGAGATGCCACACTGAAAGGTGCAGTTTATGGTCTGTATGCCCGTGAAGATATCGTGCATCCGGACGGAGCAACCGGAACTATTTATAAAGCAGGAGAACAGGTAGCATCTCTTACAACAGATGACAAAGGACAGTCTTCTGTAAAAGGTTTATATCTTGGCAAATATTATGTCAAAGAGATCACACCGCCGACCGGATACCTGGCAGATACAGAAGAGCATGATCTTGTGTGCAGTTATGAAGGAGATATGACAGCAGAAGTAAAAAGAGAGTGCACTTCCAGTGAGCAGGTCATCAAACAGCCATTTCAGATCATCAAAGCAGCCAACAATGGAAAGACCGATGCAGATCTGTTATCCGGAGCCGGATTTACAGTTTATCTGAAATCTTCCCTTACAAAGAAAGCAGATGGAAGCTATGATTTTGATTCTGCCAAACCAGTAGTGAGTGGAGAAAATGGAGCAACTGAGATTTTCACAGATGAAAAAGGGTATGCCTGCAGTATTCCATTACCATTTGGAAGCTATATCGTGCGTGAAACTACAACACCGCACAATTACAAGCCAGTCGATGATTTTGAAGTGAATATCACAGAACATCATCCAAACGAGCCACAGATCTGGCGAGTGCTTCTGGATGAAGAGTTTAAGGCAAAACTGAAAATCGTGAAAAAAGACGATGAAACAAAGAAATCTGTATTGATTGCCGGAACAGAATTTAAGGTATATGACCTGGACAACAAGAAGTATGTGGAGCAGGTAACAACTTACCCAGTGACAACTACTCACAAGTCCTATTTTACGGACAGCCAGGGATATCTGATCATGCCGAAGAATCTGAAGATCGGACATTACCGGATTGAGGAAGTCAACGCACCGGAAGGGTACACAATCAATAAGAACTATGTAGAGATTGCGGTGGATGCAAATACAGCATACCAGATGGATTCTGAGAGCGGAGATGCCATTATTACGGTAGACTATGAGAACCATCCGGTAAAAGGAAAGCTGACGATCTATAAAAAAGGTGAGATGCTGACCGGATTTAAAAAGGATTTTGTTTATGAAGAAAGATACCTGAAGGGTGCATCATTTCATGTCTATGCAGCTGAAAATATCTATACACCGGATTATCAGAAAGATGAAAACGGGAACAGACAGCTGATCTATGCAAAAGATGCACTGGTAACAACGGTAACGACCGGGGAAGACGGAAAAGCAGTTGCTGATAACCTGCCGCTTGGTTCTTACTATGTGGTAGAAAAGACTGCACCGGAAGGATTCGTCCTGAACCATGACAGATCGGATGCCGCATTTGTCTATGCGGATCAGGATACACCTGTGATCGAACAGGAAGTGATGGTTGGCGATGACCGCCAGAAAGTTGCAATCCAGGTAGAAAAACAGGATGCAGAAAATGGTGCAACCGTAGCAGGAGCTGTCTTTGGCATCTATAACACAGAAGATCTGAAGAATGAGAAAGGTGAGATCATTGTAAAGGCAGATACACTTCTGCAGGAAATGACTTCTGATAACGATGGTCTTGCAGCATGTACGCTGGATCTGCCGCTTGGACAGTATTATGTGAAAGAGTTAAAAGCACCGGCGGGATTTGTATCCTCTGATGAAGTTCTGAATCTGGATGCTTCTTACCAGGGACAGGATGTGAAGACAGTAAAACTGAAAACAGTGAAAAAGAACCAGCCGACAACAGTAGAAATTACAAAATCTGATATAACCACAGGTGTGGAACTGGATGGGGCAAAACTCACTGTTCTTGATAAAGAAGGAAATGTTGTGGATCAGTGGACTTCTGTAAAAGATCAGCCACATGTGATCAAACGACTGACAGTTGGAGAGGAATACACTCTTCGTGAGGAAATGGCACCGTATGGATATCTGAAAGCAACGGATGTGAAGTTCACGCTGGAAGATACTGCTGAGATTCAGAAAGTAGAGATGAAAGATGAAGTTCCGACAGGACTTCTGATCATCAACAAAAATGGAGAGTTTCTGGATAAGGTGACACTTTTGGATCATGTAAAAGGTACTGTGGAGCATCTTTTTGAGTATGTAACCGGAAGTCTTACAGATGTGACGTTCGACGTATTTGCTTCGGAAGATATCCAAGCGGCAGATGGTGTCAGTGAAGATTATTTCAAAGCAGATGAAAAAGTGGGAACCATTACCACAGATTCCAATGGTATTGCACAGATGGGAGATCTTCCGGCAGGAAAATACTATGTGAAGGAAGTAAAAACAGCCCATGGTTATGTGCTGGACAAAGAGCCGAGATATGTTGACCTTTCCTACCGTGATCAGGACACACCAGTCATCACTTATGATGAGAAATGGCAGAATGCCCGTCAGAAAGTAAAGGTTACGGTTCTGAAGAAAGAAAAAGATACAGAACGTGTTCTTGCAGGTGGTGTCTTTGGTCTTTATACCAGTGAAGATATCAAAAATGCAAAGGGCGAGGTACTCCTTGAGAAAGACAGTCTGATCGAGCAGCGGGTAACGGATGAAAAAGGACAGATTACTTTTACGGCAGATCTTCCGGTAGACGGAAAATACTATGTGAAAGAGATCTTTGCGCCGGACGGATTTGTTACAACAGAAGAAGTACAGGAATTTACCTTTGAATATGCCGGAGAAGACCAGGCAGAAGTAAGCTACGACTTTATTTTTGAGAATCAGCCAACCACAGTGGAGCTGACCAAAACAGACCTGACAACAGGTAAAGAACTTCCAGGTGCACACCTGAAAGTGACGGATTCAGATGGCAACACAGTAGATGAATGGACTTCTACGGAAGAATCCCATGTGATCAAAGAACTGGTGGTTGGCAAGGAATACACCATGACAGAGACAAAACCGGCAGATGGATATGCCACTGCAGAAAGTATTACCTTTACAGTAGAAAATACAGCCGAGATTCAGAAAGTAGAGATGAAAGATGATGTGACAAAAGTGCAGATCAGTAAGACAGATATCACAGGAGAAACTGAAATTCCGGGTGCGAAACTGACGATTCTCGATAAGGATGATCAGGTAGTAGAGAGCTGGACTTCCACAGAGGAAGCACACTATATCGAAAAACTTCCAATCGGTAAATATACCTTACGTGAAGAGCAGGCACCGAAAGGATATCTTCTGACATCGGATGTTAGTTTTGAAGTAAAGGATACTGGAGAAATCCAGAAAGTAGCTATGAAAGATGACACTGCCAAGGGAAAAGTGATTCTCAATAAGACAGATAAATCATCAGGAGAACCGCTGAAAGGGGTAGAATTTGAACTTCGTGACAGCAAAGGAAAAATTCTGGAAACCTTAAAGACAGATGCTGCCGGTCATGCAGAAAGTAAGCTGTATGAGATTGCCACATTTAAGAACGGCAAATATGATACCGCTATCAAGTATTATCTGGTGGAAACAAAGACACTGGACGGATACACACTGGATCAGACCAAGCATGAAGTGACATTTGCCTATGCAGATGACAGTACACCGGTTGTAGAAGTTACCTTTAATCTGACAAATGAGAAACCGGAAGTTCCAGAAACACCGAACACACCGGATATACCACAGTCCCATGAAGAGACAAAGGTATCAAACGCACCGAAAACAGGTGACAGCACGAATATCTGGCTGCCAATCTTGCTTCTTGTAATCTCCACAGGAGGTATGGCAGGACTTTATATCAGCAGGAAAAGGAAATAAGGAAACTAAAACCAACGGTTATGATTGGGAGCTTCTATGTGAGGCTCCCTTTTTCATACAAAAAAATCACAGAAAGGAACAGAAAACTATGATGAAAGCAATGGAAAAAAGACAGGAAGCACGAAAAAACCAGGAGAAAACAGTAAAGAGAATGATGGCTTATCAGAAGAAAGCCGAGCAGATGGTCAGCAGAAAAAGAATGAACCATCACATGATCAGAAAGGGGTAAAAGCGTATGATGAACAGAAAAGAATTTTATGAATATGTCAAAGACAATGTAAAGGAGTATCTGCCAGAGTCTTATAAGGACGCAGAAATTAAACTTCAGGAAGTAGAAAAAAACAATGGTTTGAAGCTGACAGGTATTACGATTCCAAACGGAGATCAGAGAATCGTACCGACAGTCTATCTGGATTCCCTCTACCAGGAATATATCCATGGAAAAGATGTAGACTCTTGTGTTGGGGATGTAGCTGATATGCGTATTGAGGCACAGGGAAAAGCAGAATTTTTTGATATGGGAGTTCCAGATATTCTGGATTATGAAAAGATGAAAAATAAGTTACAGGTAAGAATTTGTGACAAGGAATGGAATACCGATCGTCTGGCAGATAAGGTAGTCACAGAACACGGAGATTTTGCGGCTTATTATGCAGTAAACCTGGAGGAAAATGGAGAGGGAATCAGCAGTATTCCGGTAACAGTTTCTCTGATGAACGAATGGGGAGTATCTGTTGAACAGATTCAGGCAGATGCGATGATGGCAGATAAGAACAGAGGAGTGCAACTGGTGGATATGACACAGATTATCGAATCCATGATTTTTGGAGGAACACCAAAAAATCTTTTAAATGAAAAACTGGATATGGAAACCGTGGAGAATCCAATGTTCTGCCTTACGAATGAATCAAAGCTGAATGGAGCATCCTTGTTACTGCAGGAAGATATTCGAAAACAGATCGGGGAATGCCTGGGAAGCGATTACTTTGTCATTCCATCTTCCGTTCATGAAGTGCTGATTCTCCCTGATAACGGTATTTTTCAGGTTCCGGAATTAAATGCGATGGTACAAAAAGTGAATGAAACACAGGTGGAAAGACAGGAACAGCTTTCTGATAAGGTTCAGTTCTGTGATAAAAAGACCGCATTAATGGAAAATGCTGAGCGCAGGGAAGCTCGTTTGGAGAAAGAAAAAGCAACTGAAAAAGCGGAAGTAAAAGGTGGAATCCATGGAAGATTGGAGAAAGCCAAGGCAGAGATCAAGGCAAAAGAGGCAGACAAAGTGCCGAAGAATAAGTCAAAAGATCTTGCCGCAGCATTATAAAGAGAAACAACGATGATATTAAGGGGACTGTGCCAAGCAGTCCCTGATTTTATGAAAAGGAGTAGCACATGGCAAATAAATTATATGCAATGGAACAGCTGACGGAAGAGGTGGCAAAAGATGTAGCTGCCAGTCCGCAGGAATGGATGCGATTCCTAAACACTGCATCCAGATTGTACAAATACACTTTTCCAGAACAGCTTTTAATTTATGCACAGCGACCGGAAGCAACTGCCGTAGCATCCATGGAAATATGGAATCAGAAGATGTACCGCTGGATCAAAAAGGGATCCAAGGGGATTGCCTTGATTGACAACACTTCCGGACCGAAAACAAAACTTCGGTATGTATTTGATGTGCAGGACACTTATAAAGTGCGGAATCTTGGAAAGGATCCTCAGTTATGGAATCTTCCAGTAGAAGGAGAACATCTGGTGGCAGATTATCTGCAGGAGCAGTTATCACTGGAAGATACAGAAGGAGGACTTGCTGAAAGTCTGCATCAGGCAGCGAAGGAGAGTATGCAGGAATGGCTTCCAGATGCATTGGAAGAACTGAGACTGGATGTGACAGGGACATTTTTGGAAGAACTGGACGAACAGAATCAGGAAGTAGAATTCCGGGAACTGATGACCAATAGTGTCTGGTATGTATTACTAAAGCGGTGTGGACTGGATGTACAGGAATATCTGGATGCAGAGGATTTTCGGCATATTACGGACTTCAATCAGCTGAAAGTATTAGGACATCTGGGAAGTGCAGTCAACGAGATCAGCAGACCAGTTCTGATGCAGATTGGACGATATGTTCTGAATGATCTGGAAAATGACCTGAAAACGGTTGCAAAAGAAAAAGAAGTAGCTTATAATGAATTTAACACGTTAATTCGTGAAAGTAATACAGATAACACAGAAGATAAAGAAGAAAAAAAGGAGGAAACAGACTATGAGAGAGATCAGTTACAGCCAGAACGGAGAGTATCAGATTCCAGATATCAGCCTGGAAGAGACGAGAGGAACCATCGGCAAGTACGG
Organism: Eubacterium sp. AF17-7; assembly: GCF_003461285.1. Lineage (NCBI taxonomy): Bacteria > Bacillati > Bacillota > Clostridia > Eubacteriales > Eubacteriaceae > Eubacterium > Eubacterium sp. AF17-7. The sequence goes on from NZ_QTWU01000008.1 coordinate 87,802, forward strand.
AATGATGCGGAAAGAGTATCTGAGAAATCACAAGGTAGCCAGGTTCAACATTCTGACACTGCAGAACCGTCTGGACAGTCATCTGATGGAGATCGACAGCCAGGCAAGACAGAGAGTAGACGACCTGATGAACGAACTTCTGGAGAAAGATCCGGCACCGGACAAAATGGCAGACGGGATGGCATGGACCAGACACATGAACCAGATCAAGGCACAGGCAGAGGAGCTGGTGATTCAGGAGATTATTTACAGTTAAGTCTGTTCCCAACAGAAGAGGAACAGTTAGGAGAAATAAGGAAAGCGGCAGCTGCATTGGAACAGCCAGCCGCTTTTCTTATTTCCGATGAAGTGGTAAATGATATTCTCCGCACGGGAAGCGGACAGAAAAATACACTGTTTCATATTACAGCAAGACTGATTGAAGGTCTGGATAATGAAGAAATGCGGAGTTTTCTGAAAGATGAATATGGAACTGGTGGCAAAGGATTTACCATAGATGGTCGGAAAATCAGTATCTGGTATGACAATGATGGTATCCGTATCCGGCGAGGGGACTCTGCCAGAAGAAACTTTGACCGCATGGTTACGTGGGAAGAAGCAGCGAACAGAATTCGGGATATGTATGAGGATGGAAATTACGTGGATAATTTGATTTCCAATAATGCCATTGAACAGGAGCAGGAAGAAATGACCAATCTTCTTGCACTTCATTTTCGGGATACTTGCAGAAACTGGGAAAAGAAACAATCATATTCAGACTGGCAGGATGTAGTGAGTGGAGCATGGACAGATCAAGAGGAAGCAGATGCGATTGTCTATCGTTTTGAATGGCTACAGAAATATATGGATGAGAATCCGGGAGATTATCACCGCTGGGAGATTCAGCATAATCCGGAATATTTCCAACGCTTTCAGGATCTTCAGAGGGAGCGTTCCTGGGTAGACCAGAAATTTACGGTCGAACGTCCGGCACTATCCTTTATCACACAGGATGAAATTGACGCAGTGTTAAGAAGAGGCGGCATTACTGCAGGAGGACGTAACCGAATCTATGAGTATTTCATGGAACATCATGATATGAAAGATGCAGCTGAGTTCCTGAAAAATGAGTATGGAACAGGTGGTTCCTCACCCGGAATACCAGGAGCAGATGCTTCCGACGCATCCCATGATGCAAAAGGATTAAAACTTGCAAAAGGGAAAATTGGCAGTCCAGAGGTAGAAGTTTTATTAAAGTGGAACAAGGTTGCAGAACGTGTTCGCCAGTTAATCCGCACAGATGATTATTTGTCACCGGAAGAAATGGAAAAGTACGAAGAACGACAGGAAGCACAAAGACTGGCAGATTTGGAAGAAGCACAGCAGATGTTAGGAGAACAGCTGGAGCAGGATACTTTGACAGCGGAAGATATAACTGATTTGCGATTAGTTGATTCAGAATATATGTCTGGTACCAGAACAAAAATCCACGATTTTGATTGCAAAGTTAAGGGAGAAGCGAATCGACTTCAATACACATTAGAATATCATGATGATGGAGAAGGTTTCACGATTCATACGGAAAAAGATGATATTTGGAATCGAATGTCAACACAAGAATTGGAACGTCTGGATGTAAAACTCGGACAAGAAGTACTTTATTATCATTATCACAACAAAACTGTAAATGCGGATACCTTAGATAAATTACGGGAAATCAAGGAAGAAATCATGGAGGAAGAGTCTTCCTATTTTACTGCTATTTCTAAACGTGTGTGGACAGATTATGATAAAAAAGAAAAAGAACTGTCGGGAGAAGTTGAGGTATCGGAAGAAAAAGAATCATTGGAAGAGATTAACGGAATAGCAGAACTGATTCCAGCAACGAACTTCCATATCACAGATGATGAACTTGGACAGGGAACACCGAAGGAGAAATTCCGAGCCAATATTATGGCTATTCAGCTGTTAAAAAAATGTGAGGATGAGAACCGCAATGCGACACCAGAGGAACAGGAAATCTTATCCAGGTACGTCGGCTGGGGAGGTCTTGCAGATGCATTTGATGAGACAAAATCTGCATGGGAGACAGAATATCTGGAATTAAAGACCGTCCTTACACCGGAAGAATATGCTGCAGCCAGAGCTTCCACATTAAATGCTCATTATACACAGCCGATTGTGATTGAAAGTATGTATCAGGTGTTGGAGAATCTGGGATTTACAAAGGGAAATATCCTGGAGCCATCTATGGGAGTCGGGAACTTCTTTGGAAAGCTTCCAGAGAATCTAAACCAGTCCAAACTCTATGGAGTGGAACTGGACAGCATCAGTGGCAGAATTGCTAAACTTCTCTATCCAGATGCCAATATCCAGATCAAAGGCTTTGAGAAGACGGATTATCCCAATGATTTCTTTGACGTGACAATCGGAAATGTGCCATTCGGTGCATATAAGGTCAATGACCGTCAATATGACCGCTACAATTTTATGATTCATGATTACTTTCTTGCCAAGACTATAGATCAGTTACGTCCAGGTGGTGTAGCTGCGTTGATCACAACAAAGGGAACTATGGACAAGGCATCACCGGAAGTCCGGAAATATTTGGCAGAGCGTGCAGACCTGCTGGGGGCAATCCGACTGCCGAACACAGCTTTTAAGGCAAATGCAGGAACAGAAGTCAGTGCTGATATTTTGTTTTTCCAGAAGCGTGAGAGTTTCACAAAAGAGATGCCAGACTGGGTGAATTTGGAGAGTGATGCAAATGGGATTACCATTAACAAGTATTTTGTTCAGCATCCGGAAATGATTCTGGGTGAGATGAAAGAAGTGTCCGGTCCGTATGGTATGGAAACAACCTGTGCTCCAATGGAAGGTGCTGATTTGGAATTACAATTACAAGAAGCAGTAAAACACATCAAGGGAAGCATGGCACCAGCAGTAGATGTGGAAGCAGAACTGGATGAGATGCCAGAGAGTATTCCGGCTGATCCAAATGTTAGAAATTACAGCTATACGGTAGTAGATGATCAGGTATATTACCGTGTCAATTCTTTGATGAATCAGGTGAAAATGCCTGCCGCCACTGCAGAACGTGTGAAAGGCATGGTTGCAATCCGTGATACTGTTCGTGAGTTGATCGCCATGCAGATGGAGGAATCCGTCACAGACGAAGAAATCCAGAAACAGCAGGAGAAACTGAATCAAGTATATGATACCTACACGGTAAAGTATGGAGTCATTGGAAGTAATGCCAACAAACGGGCGTTTTCTGATGACTCTTCTTATTGCCTATTGTGTTCTCTGGAAGATCTGAACGAAGATGGAACATTGAAGCGAAAAGCAGATATGTTTACAAAACGAACCATCAAAAAGGCAGTAGCAGTAACCAGCGTAGAAACAGCGACAGAGGCGTTAGCATTATCTTTGAATGAAAGGGCAAAGGTAGACCTTCCTTATATGGCAGAGCTGACCGGAAAGACTGAAGAGAAAATCACGGAGGAACTGGTTGGAGTTATCTTTAAGAATCCACTGACAGACCAGTGGGAGAGTGGAGATGAGTATTTATCTGGAAATGTCAGGGATAAATTAAACACTGCGAGAACCATTGCCGAGAGTCACCCGGAATTTACACCGAATGTCCGTGCATTGGAGGCGGTTCAGCCGAGAGATCTGGAAGCATCTGAGATTGAGGTACGTGTTGGAGCCACATGGATTGAACCTTCGGATTATCAGGATTTTATGGTAGAACTGCTTCATACGCCATGGTATCTTGCACAGAAGGAAATACAGGTAAAATTCTCTGAGGTAAATGGTGAGTGGAGGATTACAGGAAAGAATGCCGACAGTCCAAGAAATGCGTTTGCCTATGCAACGTATGGAACTGAGAGAGCAAATGCCTATAAGATTCTGGAAGATACCCTGAACCTGAAAGATGTACGCATCTATGATAAGAGTGTCAATGAGAATGGTGATGAAATCCGTGTCCTCAATAAGAAAGAAACCATGCTGGCATCGCAGAAGCAGGATGCCATGAAAGCAGCATTTAAAGACTGGATTTTTAAAGATCAGCAGAGGCGTGAACGACTGGTAAAGGTGTACAATGAACGATTTAATAGCATCCGTCCCCGTGAATATGATGGCAGTCATTTGACTTTCCCAGGAATGAATCCGGAAATAGAACTTCGTCCGCACCAGAAAAATGCAGTTGCACACCAGCTTTACGGAGACAATGTGCTTCTGGCACATGTAGTAGGAGCTGGGAAGACCTACGAAATGGTAGCGGCGGCAATGGAAAGTAAAAGACTGGGATTATCACAGAAGAATCTCTTTGTCGTGCCAAACCATTTGACGGAGCAGTGGGGTGCAGAATTCCTACAGTTATATCCGGGAGCCAATATCCTGGTTGCAACCAAGAAAGATTTTGAACCAGCAAACCGAAAAAAATTCTGTGCCAGAATTGCTATGGGGAATTATGATGCCATTATCATTGGACATTCCCAGTTTGAGCGTATTCCAATCTCTGATGAGAGGCAGGAAGCTATGCTGCGGAAGCAGATTGATGATCTGGAAATGGCAATCCAGAGTGCAAGGTATGAACAGGACGGCGGACGTTATACTGTCAAACAGATTGAAAAGACCAGAAAAACCCTGCAGACAAGACTGGAAAAACTGAATCAGAAAGAGAAAAAAGATCAGGTAGTTACGTTTGAAGAACTGGGCGTGGATCACTTGTATGTCGATGAAGCACACAGTTATAAAAATGCGTTTCTCTATACAAAAATGAGGAATGTAGCCGGGATTGCGCAGAACGAAGCACAGAAGTCGGCGGATATGTTCAATAAATGTCAGTATCTGGATGAGATTACCGGAGGAAAAGGCATTACCTTTGCTACGGGCACACCGATCAGCAATAGCATGACGGAATTATATGTTATGCAGCGGTATCTGCAGAACAGCAAATTACAAAATATGGGACTTGGATTGTTTGATTCCTGGGCTTCCACTTTTGGAGAAGTTGTCACGAGCATTGAACTTGCACCGGAAGGAACAGGATATCGTGCAAAGTCCAGATTTGCACGGTTTTATAATATTCCGGAACTGATGAATATGTTCAAGGAGATTGCAGATATCAAGACTTCTGATCAGTTAAAGCTTCCTGTGCCGGAAGCGGAATATGAAACAGTGGTGCTGAAACCAACAGAACAGCAGAAAGAAATCGTAGAAAGTCTGGGAGAACGTGCAGAAGTTGTCAGAAACGGTGGGGTAGATGCCTCGGTTGATAATATGCTGAAAATTACCAATGATGGAAGAAAGTTAGCATTGGATCAGCGTTTGGTGAATGAATTATTGCCAGATAATCCGGAAAGCAAAATAGCAGTCTGTGCAGAGAAAAGCTATGAAATCTGGAAAGATACAGCAGCACAGAAATCAGCACAGTTGATTTTCTGTGATTTGAGCACACCGAAAGGCGATGGCAGTTTCAATGTTTATGATGATTTGAAGCAGAAACTGATAGAGAAAGGTGTACCGGAAAAAGAGATTGCGTTTATTCATGATGCAAATACAGAAGCAAAAAAGACGGAGCTGTTTGGGAAAGTGAAATCCGGACAGGTTCGTTTTTTGATTGGCTCAACAGCAAAGATGGGTGCAGGAACCAATGTGCAGGATCGTTTGATTGCCCTGCATCATCTGGATATTGGTTGGAAACCATCTGACTTGGAACAGAGGGAAGGACGTATTATCCGTCAGGGAAACCATAATAAAAAGGTTCATATCTTCCGGTATGTAACTGAATCCACATTTGACAGCTACATGTGGCAGTTGATCGAAAACAAGCAGAAGTTTATTTCCCAGATCATGACCAGCAAAGCACCGGTCAGAAGCTGCGAAGATGTGGACGAAGCGGCACTGTCCTATGCAGAGGTCAAAGCACTGGCAACCGGAAATCCAGCAGTAAAAGAGAAGATGGCATTGGATGTGGATGTGGCGAAATTAAAGCTTTTAAAAGCGAACCACATGAATAACCAATACCGACTGGAAGATGATATTGCAAGGAATTTTCCGCAACAGATTGCAAAATTGATGGAGATCATTGACAGCTACAAGGCAGATATCGCTCATTTTTCTGAGCATAAAATTACAGATCCAGAGCAGTTTTCTATGGAAATCAGTGGCAAAGTGTTCACAGAAAAGAAAGAGGCAGGAGCGGCTCTTCTGGCGGTCTGCAAAGACATTAAGTCTGTAGATGCAGCTATGGACATTGGAAGTTATCAGGGATTTAACATGAGAATCCAATTCGACAGCTGGAGCAAAGAGTTTATCCTGTCTGTAAAGCATGAATCGGTAGCTAAAGTTCGGTTGGGAGCCGATGCCCTGGGAAATATCATTCGTATCAATAATCTTTTAGAAAGTTATCCGGAAAAACTGGCAGAAGCAGAACAACGGCTGGAAACGGTACAGGAGCAGATGACAAATGCCAAAGAGGAAGTCGGGAAGCCATTTCCAAAAGAAGAGGAGTTGAACCAGAAACTGGAGCGACTGTCAGAGTTAAATGCACTTCTCAATATGGATGAGCGGGAAGATACAGAAACAGAGCAGTCGGAATCAAAAGAGAAAGAAGAAAGACCGGTACGAGGTTCTATTCATGAGAAACTGCAGATTTATAAAGAAAAGAGTCAGCGGGAAAGTGAAACTGGCAAGGAAACCAGAAAATGGGACTTCGGTCTGGAATAAATAAACAGGAAAGATGGCATAATTTGGTAGAAGAAGGTTCTGCCGGTTATGCCTTTTTTTAGAACACAGGAGGAATTTATATGGCGAGAAATATGATAACAGGAAAAGAAACGCAGAAAATGCAGGAATTTACGCAGGAACAGATAGACCGTGCAGAACACATGGGAATAGCGCTTCCAGTAGATGTAAAAGAACAGATTTTTGAATATGCAAATCTGATTGGCGAGGAAGAGAAAGTAAGGACGTTGGTAAAAAATCTGACAGATGCAATCAATCAGGCAGATGAAGATAAAGTAGAGGAACTTCTGGATGATGCAAAAATGGATATTCAGGACCTACCAGATCCAACCATAGGTAAGCTGGAATTACGTGATTATGGATATACAGCAGAAGACATGGTGCCGCTCAGAAAAGAAGCAGCTTTGGATTATCACAGAATGGGTTCTAAGATTTATTGCCTGGGTAGCGATGGCGGTAAGGGAGAGTATGCAAGTAAAGAAATGATACAGGCACACGAAGGGCTGTTTGGCATGGAATTACAGATGTGGGAACGGATAAGGGATCAGGATCTGGATTATGCCGATGAAGATTTTGGAGCATTTCAGGAGCCTATGAGTGTCATTGACCAGGAAGAAGCACTGAAATTATACGATGCCGGAGCAGATATCTATCTGATCACTAATTTTTCATCACCAATCTATGTCACGGAACGCAAGGAAATCGAACGAGGACCGCAGCATTATCAGATGTCCATGGCAGAACGGGAGCGTTTCCGTAACATGGAATGGGAAATACAGAAATATCCGCAGATTCAGTCTTTGAAAGAGGCAAACCTGTTGTTAGGAACAAGGCGAACCTTTGGTATTTATCAGATCAAAGATGATTCACCGGGCGAAAATTATGCATTTATGAATATGAGTTTTATTGAAAGTCATGGTATGCAGATAAAAAAAGAAGATTATAAGCTGGTCTATGTTGGAGAATTACTGGGAAATACGTCACTGGATGATATTTTTGAAAGGTTCAACATTGATAGACCGAAAGACTTCCGTGGGCATTCCCTGTCTGTCAGTGATATCGTTGTTTTGAATGATGGGGAAAAAGTAACAGCTCATTTTGTAGACAGTATCAGTTTTGAACAGCTGGATTCTTTCTTGAATCTGGAAGAACAGGTTCTTAGTGAACTGGCATATGAGGTAGGAGAACGGTATTTTGCTATTCAGAGGACAGAAGAAGGATACGATTATTCCTTTTACGATGAAGATTTCCGTCTGATGGATGGTGGCGTCTATGAAAATGATGAAATTTCTATTGAAGAAGCGGCAGAGGAACTTTTGGAAGACGAAGGCTGGACTGGAGAACGCATCCGTGGGGATTATGATCAGTTGATGGAAAAAGTGAAAGAAATGGATGAGGTTGTAATGGCAGAGATTCAGAAAAGCCAGGGCGAATATAAGCCACTGGCTAAGGTAGAAGAACTGGAAGAGGCGAATTATAACATGATTGACAATGTACTTAACAATATGCCACTGAAGAAAGAACCTTATCTGGAATACTTTGCCACAGAATGTGATGAGTTCCATGATATGGGAGCTTATGAAAAAAGTACCGATGTTAATCAGATAGCTGCAGTCTATGAAAAATATAAGGAGAATCCAGAAACTGCGTATCTGGGATGCTCGATGGGAATTATCTATCGTGATCCGGAAGACAGTTACTACGATGATGCTGAATTTGCAATCGTAAAAGGAAATACAGTACTTGGAAATCTGATGGATGATGTTCGGTTTTATGGAGAGCTTGCACTGGTACGGGAAGGGATTGAGAAAATTCATGAAGCATTGCCGGACTACAAGTATGTACCGATGAGGGATGTTCGAGAAGCAATGTATCCAGAGAAGATGACCACAGAACAGCTGGCAGAGGCACTGGATGAGATTGCAGAAGCTTTTGATCCGTATGAGTATCGAGATAATGTGGAGCCGGGAGAAAATACGGTACAAGAGGTGATGTTGGATTTGCAGAGTGGCAATACACATTCTTATATTTCTTATCTGAAGGATATTGTAGACGAAGAATGCGACTTGTCTGTTCGTGCAGGTGTATTGATGGAAAGACTGAAAGCCTATGAACCGGAGCTTCCAAAAGATATGGAACCAATGGTGTATGTGAATTATTGTGAGAAAAGTGAGCTGGGGAATCCAAGATGTCAAAAGTTATCTGATCTGGATTCAAAAACCGTAGAACAGGACAAAGCCTGGTATGCTGATCGTGATCCAAACACTAACGAACCAAAAACGACAGCACAAATGTTTTTTACAGTATATTATGCTGAGAAAGGTGACAAAATGCTGCACCATTTTCAGGGGAAGATAGATATTGGTACCGGAAACGGAGGTATCATCAGTCAGTTAAAGATGCAGAATGAAATGAAATTGACGGATGAAAGCTGGATTAGTTATCAGCAAGGAAAAGGAAATGAAGAGTATCAGAAGTATATGGAAGATCTGACGGATATGCAGAATCATGTACTGCCGCATTTGCAGAGTTTTTGCAGTCTGGAAGAAAAAGGTGTGAAGGAGAGACGAGAACAGCAGGTGGCAGAGAAAAATGAGAGCAGAGAAGCTGTGCCGAGAGCTGGTGTTGAAATAAATACAGCAGTTAAGGACGCAGGGAAAGCTGAAAGAAAGGCAGTAGTACAGAAAAAGACAATGCCAGAAAAAGAAAAGAAACCGTCAATCCATGAACGATTGGAAATCAATAAGAGAATCATCCAGGAAAAGCAGGGAAAAGATAAGCCGGAGAGAGGAGCTGATTTGGGTGTAAGGACAGTGTAGTATAAGCACAATGAGTCGGAGGTCACGGATGATAACGTGGCTTCCGGCTTTTTTGTTTTGAATGATACAGAAACGACAGACCTCAACGAGGTCTCGGTATTCTAACTCCAATGGAATACCATGACATGCTTATGGCAGCATAAAAATGCTACCCAGCATGATCTGGGTAGCAAAAAACCTATATTTTTTTTAATTGTTTACTTGACGGGGCGCATACCACCATAGAGGTGCAGCGGTCCTTTTTCTTTTCTGGAGAGCAGGTGGATACTATGCAGTTTTGGAGGAGTGTGGTAAAATGTGATTGTTTATCATGTTAGGAGATTAGGAAGGTAGATGAAATGAGGACAATTTTGTTATTGGAAGATGATGAGAATCTGAACCGTGGAATCGTGCTAAAACTGCAGAAAGAAGGGTATCAGGTTTTTTCCGCTTTTCAGATTTCAGAGGCAGAAAAATTGTTTGATGAAAATAGAATAGATCTGGTAATCAGTGATATTACTCTGCCGGACGGAAACGGACTGGAGTTTTGCAGGAAGATTCGAAATAAGAGCAAAGTCTTTGTACTGTTTCTCACGGCAATGGATTCGGAAATTGATATGGTAAACGGCTATGATGCAGGGGCGGATGATTATATTACAAAGCCATTCAGCCTGATGGTACTGGTTTCAAAAGTTCAGGCATTTATGAGAAGAGTGGAAGGAGTCTGCGGACACAACAGAATCTTATCGGGAAATATCGAAGTAAATTATGGAGAAATGAGAGCGTTAAAACGAAATGCTGATGGAGTGACTCCTTTGACATTAAGTAAAAAGGAACTTCAGATAATGATTTACTTTATGGAAAACGCAAGGCAGATTTTATCAAAAGAACAGATTTTAGAGTATGTCTGGGATGTTGACGGGCAGTTTGTAGACGATAATACAGTTCCTGTAAATATCAGCCGATTGAAAGGAAAAATCGGGAATGATTATATACAAAATGTAAGGGGGATGGGATATATATGGACCGAAGAAAGCGTACAGGAGTAGCTCTGGCAGCAGGGCTGCTTTTTCTGTTTGTGACAGAGATATTGTTGCTGTTTCTGGCAGGAAATAGTTTATACAAGGAAGAGCAGGGGAAATTAGGGGCGTTAGTGCTGTCCCATCCGGAACAGGAGACGGAGTATATAGAGTTATTTGACAGAGGAAAGCAAAGAAATCGTCAGGAAGAGGAAGCGGGGAAAGAGCTGGAGGAGCGTTACGGGTATACTCCTTTTGATGGGAGAAGCGTGAAAACTTTTGCTGCATATGGAATAGGAATGGCGATGGTTTTTGTGGCAGGACTTGGAGTTTCATGGGTTTTGTTTTTGCAAAATAAAAGAGACCGGCAGCAAGATGAAAATAACCAGGAAGAACTTCGGGAAAAATATATAGAACTGCAGAATCATTTTGAAAAAGTAAGAGAAAAACTTTCCAGAGAAGAAAACAATACAAAATCTTTAATTACAGATATTTCCCACCAATTGAAAACACCGATTGCTTCATTGAAGATGAGTTGTGAACTGGCGGGGTCTGCCGATTTAACCTGGGAGGAACGGGAAGAATTTTATAAAAAGGAATGGGATGAAATTCAAAGACTGGAAAATCTTTTGGATTCACTGATTCATGTGTCCAGATTGGAATCTGGGATGATTCAGATTCAGCCAGAGATGGGCAGTCTGAAAAATACATTGGTACAGGCTGTAAACAGTGTGTATATGAAAGCGTATGAAAAATCCATAGATATTTCTCTGGATGAATTTCAGGATGTGCAAATTGTACACGACTCGAAATGGACAGGAGAAGTGTTCGTAAATATTTTAGACAACGCAGTAAAGTATTCGCCGGAGCATACAGAAATCCGAATTCGGGTAACAGAGCTTGCTACCTGCATGATGCTGGAATTTATCGACCAGGGAACAGGTATTCCGGCAGAAGAGGCGCATCGGGTATTTCAGCGTTTTTACAGAGGAAACCAAGAGTATGTAAAAAAACAGGAGGGCTCTGGGGTTGGACTTTATCTTGCCAGAAAAATTTTGGAGGAGCAGAAAGGCACGATTTGTGTAAAAGTAGCACCTGAAGGCGGTAATAATTTTGTGGTGACATTACCAAAGAAATAGATTTCTGAAAAAAAGATTTCTTACAAAATTGTTATGCTTTTTGTAAGCCTACTGTAAGACTGGATTGATAGAATGACATTAGCAAAGAAAGAGGAGGCTTCAAAGTTTATGAAAGCAATATTAGAAACAAGAGATCTTGTGAAATATTATGGAAAAGGCGATAATTTGGTGAAAGCTATTGACCATACAGATTTAATAATCGAACCAGGTGAATTTACAGCAATTGTAGGACGTTCTGGATCGGGAAAAAGTACTCTTCTTCATATGCTGGGAGGATTGGACCGTCCTGATTCCGGAAAGGTTTTGATAGAAGGAAGAGATATTTTTCAACTGAAAGATGAAAAACTTGCAGTGTTTCGCAGAAGAAAGATTGGGTTTATTTTCCAAAGTTATAATTTAGTACCATCCTTAAATGTTTGGGAAAATATTGTGCTACCCATTGGATTGGATGGAAAGAAAGTGGATACAGAGTATGTTATGGATATTATCTGTAGAATCGGAATGGAGGATAAATTGAAATCCTTACCGAATACTCTTTCTGGTGGGCAACAGCAGCGGGTTGCTATTGCAAGAGCGTTGGCATCCCGCCCGGCGATTATTTTAGCAGATGAACCAACAGGAAATTTGGATTCCAAGACGGAGTTAGAAGTGATTTCTATGTTGAAATCCTGTGTTTCAGAATATGGGCAGACACTGGTTATGATCACGCATGATGAGACCATTGCGCAGATGGCTGACCGTATGATTGTCATTGAAGACGGTAAGGTGGTGAGAGCATGAAAACAGTAACAAAAACAGCGCTTGCCAATGTAAAACAGAACAAAGGAAGAAACTTTTTATGTGGATGCGCCATTGCACTGACTACGTTTCTGATATTTGTTGTTTTAACGGTGGGATATGGAATGATCCGCGTACAGCTTGCATCGGTGGATGCTTATTATCCAACTTACCATATTATGTTCCGCCAAGTTTCCGAGAAAAACACCAAAGCACTTCAGGTGCATAATGATATAGAAGAAATCGGTCTGAGAATGGATTTGGGACAGATTATAGATGATGATGCCACAATCATTATGACCGCTATGGATAATAATGGGATTCGGTTGAACAAAGCGGAGTTAGAAGAAGGAACTTTCCCAAAAAATGAAAAAGATATTGTTGTTTCCAAGGGAGTTTTAGAGGAACTGGGAATTCAGGGGAAATTGGGTGATGAAATCACGATTCCATACCAAATTTACGAAAAAGACGGTATGGGATATGCGAAAGAAGACACTTTCCGCATCTGTGGCTTTATGGAATCTTCTGATTTGAATAAAGAAAAGAAAATGTATTTTGTGATGAATTCCATGGAATATGCGAAACAGATGATACCGGAAGCAGACAGAGAATATCGTGTGATGTTCCGTCTGGCAGATGCAGAGCATATGACAACAGATGAAATCGAAGAGAGGGGAAAAGAAATCGGAGAGGATTTTGGTGTACCTGAGGGAAATGTGGTAGAAAACAGAGAGTATTTGGTTGCAAATTATACGGATCCGTCATTTGTAAAAGGAATGATCGTGGTAATCGTTATGGTTGTTTTAGCAGGAATCCTGACTATTTACAGTATTTATTATGTGTCTATGATACCAAAAGTACAGGAATATGGAAAATTAAAAGCCATAGGCTCCACCAAAAGACAGATTCGGCAGATGGTATTCCGTGAAGGAATGCTTGTTACGGCGCTTGCCCTCCCTGTAGGATTGCTTATCAGTAGTTTCCTGTCCAGATGGATTATGAAACAGATGATTACTTTTATGGCAGGCGAAGACCCTCTAATGCAGGTAGCAGCAGAACTTGTAAAAAATGGTGAGGTATCTTTGTTGCACTGGTGGATTTATGCGATTACCATTATGACAGTGCTCTTTACTTCCGCAGTTTCTTTGGCAAAACCGATGCGAATTGCTGCCAAAGTTTCGCCCATTGAGGCTATGCGTTATCAGGGGTTAGAAAAACGTGGGAAAAAAGTACGGAAAGGCTATCAGAATCTCACGATTTTTCGTTTGACAAAAGCAAATATGGCAAGAAATAAAAAGAGGACTGGGATTACGATTGTTACATTAGGAGCAACTGGTATTCTGTTCATGGTTGTGGCAACTATTTTATCTTGCGCGGCACCGAAAGAAATTGCAAGAAAGGATATTGAATCTGATTATAAAATTGAATTGGAAACATGGGGTGGGGACAAAATGAATCCGGACAGAGACTGGAGACAGGTTCAGCAGAATAACCCTTTGACGAAAGCGTTTATTGATCAGGTTCGTGATGTAGACGGTGTGGAAGAGGTAAAGGTAAAAACATTTATGAATGGCGAAATTCCGAAACTATCTATGGATGGTGAAATTTGGGGCGCGGATATTATTGGACTGGATGCATCTTATGCAGAAACGCTGGAAAAAGGAGAGATACAAGGACATGTGACATATGAAGAATTGGAAAAAGGAGATAAAATCCTCATGTCTGCTAATATGCTATACTGGTTCCCGGAACTGAAAGTGGGAGATTCCTTGAAGATGGTTTTGAATATGGGAGATGATCAGGTAGAAAAGACTTTTGAGATAGGAGCCATCGGAGATTACTATGAAAGCCTTGGCGGAAGTTCATTTTATCTGCCCCAATCAGTGTTGGAAAAAATGAATCCCAATAATCTGAACTACACACTGGAAATCACAGTGAATGATCAGAAAAAGAACAGTGCATATCAGGAACTTCAGGCACTTGCCGACAACAGTGAATACCTGGTGACAGGAAGTTATGAAGAGCAACTTCAGAAGTGGGAAAAGAATATGCGGTTGATGAGCGTTTTGTGTTATGCATTTCTGATTATTCTGGGTGGAATTGGAATCATGAATCTTGTGAACACTATGATGAACAGTATTTACACAAGAAGGCGGGAGCTTGGAATGATACAGGCGATAGGAATGTCTGAAAAACAGTTGATCCGTATGCTGCAACTGGAAGGAATCATCTATACTTTGGGAACATTGGCAGTTTCTGTGGGCATTGGAAGTCTTGTAGGATATGGTGCATTTCTTTATGCAAAAACCAAACACATGTTTCAGATCAGTGAGTATCATTTTCCAGTGGTCCCAGCAGTGCTTTTGATTTGTGTGGTTGCCTTTTTACAGGTACTGCTCACATATGGAGTATCTGCAAATTTCCGAAAATTGAGTTTGATTGATCGGATACGATATGCAGAGTAATATATTAAAAACATCATATATACAAAGGGAAACGCTATAAAAAAACAGAATTGCCAAATATGATTAAAAGGACCGCCGTGCCATAAAGAAATCCCTTCTAAATAAACAAGATTTTATTATTTCTCTTGTCTACTTAGAAGGGAGCATATCATATCTTCACGCGTCATTTCTAAATTACGGCGGCTCTGATTTTTCTCAAAGCCGCCGCTTCATAGGCGCATGGAAATGTGTCTGCTGGACGACGGCTTTTTTTCTTTTGCCGTCGCCCGGCAGTTTAATAACTATTTAATATCAATTTATAATTGGCATCACTATAAGAACTTTCCTTTTCATCGAGCATTTTAGTTCAAATCCTTAGTTTCCACATTGTAAATCGAGAGAAACGCAAAGATTAAGGAAAGTATCATAAGTACAACAGGAAGAATGGCATTATCCGCCAAAGAAAAATCGCCCACATTAGCCTGTGTCAAAAAAATCAGCAGAAAAGATGATACGATGGTAGCTTTTGAGGACTTCATAGCCATACCAATAAACAAGGCGATAAAACTCATGGTTACAATGACAACGGACTTTAAGAGTAACTGAATATAGAACCCCATACTTGCCATGTTGTAGTCCAGTGGGAATGAGGAAACCATGAATTGTGAACCAAGTAAAATGCAGCCGTAAATCAATAGTTTTGTCAGCACCAGAGCCACAAAATTGAAAATCCATACAGCTAACATTTGAGAAACGAGAATTTTCTGTCGCTTAATTGGATACGAAAACATTAAGTTCATGGTTTTGTTTTTATAGGCGCTCACAATGTATGTGGACAACATGACACTGGTAAACACCAGAAAAGCCATGCTTGTAAACAGCTCGATAGAGGAAGAAATCGCACTGTTACCCGGCACCGCATCAGGAACACCCGTATCAGGATCATTGGCAATTCCCAAATAGCAAAGGGCAAATATGAACAGGCAGATCAGAGCCGACATGATAACCACATTGCGAATGTACTTGCCTACATTATTCTTTTTCCATTCCAGCCTAATGAGTTTAAGCATGATATTTCACCTCCCCGGTCAGCTTCAAGAAGTAGTCCTCCAGCGTTTCAGATTTCTTTCCAATGCTCACAACTTCAACATCATTCAGAGCCAGTATTTTCGTCAACTGCTGGGTAGACGCTGCATGGTCATATATGCGAATTTTACCGCTGTCAAGAATCTTAAAATTTTGCAGACCCAACTTTTCAGTCAAGACATAGGCAGCCCGCTTTTCATCCGTGACAGAAAGCTCCACATAATTGAGGTTAATTTCCTCAATATCTTGCATACGAATTTCTTTCATCATTTTTCCGTGATGGATAATAGCAACGGTATCCGCAATACTCTCCACTTCAGATAAAATGTGACTTGAAATCATAACGGTAATACCGTACTCCGAACAAAGTGTTTTTAATAAATCACGGATTTGTTTCATTCCTGCTGGATCAAGGCCGTTTGTGGGTTCGTCGAGAATAAGCAGTTCCGGCTTGCACATAATGGCTCTTGCAATTCCGAGGCGTTCTTTCATGCCGAGGGAATAGTTCTTGACCGGCTGATCGGCTGCTGATGTCAAGTCCAGCATTTGCAACGCACTTTCAACACTGTCAACATTGTAATAGCCCATATACTCACAATGAAGCTGTAAGTTCTCACGCCCGGTCATGTGGTCATAAAAGGTGGGAAACTCGATGATACTTCCCATTCTTTTTAAGACTTCATAGGATTTTGGAGTCAATACCTCTCCAAACACCTCAATAGTCCCACTGGTAGGTTTCCAAAGGTTAGTAATCATCTTCATCACTGTGGTTTTACCAGCTCCGTTAGGACCAAGAAAACCATAAATTTCCCCTTTGGGAATATGAATATTAACATCAGTGACAAGTGCCTTACTACCGATCTTTTTAGAAAGACCACTTGTTTGTAAAATAAATGGCATTGTCTTGCCCTCCTTTCTACTGACATTATAGAAAGTTCGATTTTCAAAACTCTTGAATAATTCTTACAAATTTCTTTCTTGAAAAAATGACCTATGGTTTAATAGGCCATTTTCTTGAGCGTAATAGTGAAAACTGTTTTCTGGTGCGGATGACTTTCTAAAGTAATATCGCCACCGAGTTGCAAGGCAAGATTTTTCGCAATCGTCAGTCCAAGACCATTTCCCTGCATAGCACTATTTCTGGAATCTTCCATCATAAACAGCCGATCAAAAACCGAATCGGCAAATTCTTTTTCAATTCCACGGCCCCTGTCCACAATGTCTATATAGATATGTGCCTGATCTGCCCACAAAAACATACCTAAATATTTTCCATCGCCGCCATAGCGAATTGCATTGGAAATCAAATTGAACATAATTCTTTGCAACGCATCTTTATTGGCATTTGCATACAATACATGATCGGGTATGTTAATTTCCACTTCAAAATTTTTTTGTGAAAGGAGTTCATAGAAATCCAAAATATTTTCCCGGCAGGCTTCGTTCACATTCAAACGCTCCAATGGCATATCTGTATCGCCAGCCTCTAATTTAGCAAGCGTAAAGAATTGTGTAATCAATCCCATTACCCGCTGGGCAGTGCTTTCTACCTTTTGCAACATTTCATTGCTTTGGGTTCCGTTCAAACGCATAATCTCCAAATAGCCAAGAATCACTGTCATGGGAGTTTTAATGTCGTGGGAAATGTTAGATAACATCTTTTTGGATGCCATTTCAGCCCGCCGATACTCAACTTTTACTTTTTGCCGATCTTCCAACATTCGATTGATTTGTGTTGCAAGCTCTATCAGTGCCTTATTATCGGTAAAGACTGTCACTTTTTCGTCGCTGTCGGTGTCAAGAAGTTCTTTCAATTTGCTGCTGATCTCATGTATTTTTGCTTTTGTTCCGTTATGGAATACAAACTGCTGGTACACAATGATACAGATTAAAATCATAATACAGAGGGTTAGTAAAAAGATAATTATCGCATTGCTCATTTCTGTTCTCCCAGCTTATAGCCAATTCCCCATACAGTTATAACAACTTGTGGCTTTCGTGGATCATCCTCAATTTTCGTTCGTAAACGGCTGATGTGAACATTGACGGCATTTTCATCCCCCATATAGGCATCATTCCAAATTAAAGAATAGATTTGAGCCTTTGTGTAGACCCTTTGTGGGTTTTCCAGAAGCAGTCGTAAAATATCAAATTCTTTTGCGGTCAGTTCGATAATCTCGCCTGATTTTGTGACGGTGTGATTTTCCATGTTCATAACCAATGGGCCCCACACAAGTTTCGTTTGCTCTGGCTGTACGGCAGCATATTCGGTATTTCTCCGTATGTTTGCTTTAATACGCGCCATAACCTCTGTTATGGAAAACGGTTTTGTAATATAATCATCCGCACCGAGGCCCAAACCTAAAGTTTTGTCGGAATCCGAATCCTTTGCAGAAATGATGATAATTGGCACCGTACTTTTTTGACGAATATACTTCATTACATTCATACCTGTAATTTTGGGAATCATCAAATCCAACAAGACGATACTATAAGAACCAATGTCGAAAGCCTCACATGCCTTTTGACCATCGGTAGCGCAGACAACTTCAAAATTTTCTGCTATAAGATAGCTACATAACATTTCACTTATTTCTATATCATCTTCAATTAAGAGAATCTTCATTATTCTTTTTTCCTTCCTTTCTGCGCCTATCAGTCGGCTTCTCCGCAGTTTTAGGGAGCAGCCAAACACCGGCCATTTTCACAGCACCGGGGATACGCCCACCAGCACAATAATAATTTACCCTACGAGGTGTCACGCCCCACTTCTCGGCGGCCTCTTTCAATGTCATATAGTCCATTTCGCACCTCCACAGAGTACATTATAGTTCTTTATCTCGAACAATACAAGTTGGAGGCTGCATATTGATGAAATGAAATACTACCTTGTGTAAAATCTCATTACATTCTCATAACCCGACCCGAAATGTACAATGATATAGGGTGATATGAGAATGGACCAAGAAGAAAGAAGGTTTGACTTTCACGGCCTCGGGGCGGCTCTCAAACGAGCCAAAGAAGAAAAGGGATGGACACAATCCTATGTTGCGGAATTAGTAGACCGTGACTCCCGTACCATTTGAATATTGAGAACAAAGGTCAGTATCCCAGTTTCGACCTTTTTGTTAAACTCATTACCATGTTTGACGTTTCAGTTGACCAGTTTATTCATGCGGACGGAGGGGCAAGGTCAAGCTCTTGCAGAAAGCACATTGATGTACTCCTAAATTCTATGAATGAAAAAGAGCTTGTTGTAATAGAAAGATTAGTTTATAAAAGCGTGAGGAATACGGAGTAACACAAACAAGGCTTAGATCGTTGAGAGAGTAGAGAAAAATAAATCTAAAAATTTAAAGTAAGTAATCATAAAGCAATGTAAAGTATATTATGTTCGACTAACAAACAGTAGAAAGATACATCTTCTCTTCAATAATCGAATAGGCGGGGATTTAATCAAAATCCCCGCCTATTCGATTACAAAGTTTCTTCGGGAAGTGGATGGGATAATGCAATATTTTGCGTGTTGAGTAGTGCTGAAAAGTTTTGCTGAATGATATCCAGTGTTAGTTGCTTTTTCCGCAATTCCTGCTTCTCTCGTATAGTAGATGCTTTCTCAGATACAAGATTGTCAATTCGTTTCTGAATTTTTTCAGAGCTTGGGATTTTGGTAATGCCGAAATCCTGAAGCTCTTTTTTTAACGAATCGTGGAGCTGATATTCAGCCTGATGTCTGCTCCGGTATGCTGTGGGATTTGGAGCTGATTTTGCATCTTCGATAACTTTACGACAGAGCCGATAAGAGTCACAATGTTTTTGAATGACTTTCTGCGTGGTTAGCTCAGTGTTGATTTTCTGGATGTGCTGATCAGCCGCTTTGATGGAATTTTCAACATTGGAAATATGCTGTTGGAAGTCCTCGTAGTTTAAGAGATTATTTTCGGAGAGATAGTTGAACGTCTTTGCAGCTTCTTTTAGATTATTCAGTTTTGCCCAGCGTTCAAAGCATTCACGATTGCCTGTTGTGATATAGGTGGAGATATTGATATACAGGCGAGCTTCTCTGGACAAAGGCTTCGGAGTTTTCGTCTTATAACGATTTTTCTCTAAGCGGAGTCGGACATTTTCTTCTGTATAGTAGCTTCCGAGAGATTTCATATAGGTGAAATTTTTCTGCTCAGGTGCCCGGAAGGATAAATTTTTTCCCTGTCGTATTTCATATCCTGCCAACTGCATTTTCTGTAAAAATTCTTCATAATTGATAGAGGACCAGATTGCCTTATCAACCGCAACACGAAGTTTAGCTTTCCAACTGGTGCCACGATGATATTCCATGTTCTCCTTATAACTTTTGCCTTTTTCTCCGGTTGGCATACTGGTGGCAAGTCCATTTTCGTGACAGATACGATTACTGATTCTGCAGAGTTTATGGTAGCTCCGCTTATTGGAAACATACTTGTGATGATCAACAAAACTTGCAGCGTTGAAGATGATGTGATTGTGGATATGATTTTTATCAACATGGGTGCTGATCACGTATTCATATTTTCCTTTCAGTACTTCATCTGCAAATTGTTGCCCTAAGCGATGGGCAGTTTCGGCATCAACTTCTCTAGGTTTAAATGACTGGATCAGATGAAATGCCAGGTTATCACCTTTGTCCATTCCATTCTTTTTTGTCATTTCTCTTGTCATAGAAAATTCAAGATCTGCAGTTTCCGGAGAACAGCCAAAACTGGAAACTAACAGTTTTTCATCTGTCTTATCTGGATTTGTAATATAGTCCAGAGCTTTCTTGTCTGTTACTTTAATGGGGAAGATCTTAAGATACGCCATAATTCTTTCACCATCTCTTTCAATTCTTGCATTTCTTCCGGATACAGATCTCCGGTGCTGTTTACTTTTTTCGCAATCTGATTGATATTTACGCCAATCTTGTGCATTTCCTCATACTGTTTCTTTAGCGGAGTAGTGTCGGTGTTGACGATGTAACCGTCGATTGCCATTTTACGAAGGTAAGCTCCCATATTTTTTGTTTTTGATTCAATCATCTTTCTGCGAATCAGCTTTTTTTCTTCCGGGGAAACACAAAACAAAATTTGTATATTTCTTTTTCTCTTTGCCATAGGCAGATTCTCCTTTCATTGGTTCTTCGAAGTAGTGACTTCTGAGTTTTTAATTTAGGGCAGGGTTCCCTAAATTGTTGGTTTTTCGGAAGTGTATATACACTTCCTGTCCTTGCTGTTTTATCCCTCTATTAGTTAAAGTCAGGAGAACCGGGAAAATGCAAAAGAATTTGGCAGGTAGTACGGGATACGAAAATGTGGTATGATTATGGGCAGGATATCAGAAGAATCAGGAGTTGAATAGATTGTGAAGAAAGAAGAAATTTTTGAATATGTGCAGAATCAGTATGGCACAATTCCGGAATATTTATGGAGCAAACTACCGGACAGTGCAGTACTTCGACATAAAAATGGGAAATGGTATGCAGTGATCATGACGGTTGAAAAATCGAAACTGAGATTAGAGGGAAATGATCTGGTTGACATCATGGATGTAAAGTGCGATCCAGAAATGACCCGCATGATTATTCAGACTTATGGATTTTTGCCAGGATACCATATGAATAAACAGCACTGGATCACGATTTTACTGGATGGTTCGGTCAGTGAGGCAAAGATACTGGACTTTTTGGATATGAGTTATGACCTGATTGATGGAGCAGGTAGAAAGGAAAACAAATGAGAAAAGCAATTGTATATGCATCTGTGCATCATGGAAATACAGAAAAATTAGTAAAGGGCATAGTAGAAGAGTGTCAGGTCGATTTGATTGATGCTGTAAAACAGCCAGATGCAGATCTGAGCAGGAAATTTGCCCCCATACTTTGAGGGTGTATTGTGTGTATAGAGTAAAAACGTGTGGACCAATTGTAAGAGATACACAGAGAAAGGTTGAAAGTGTGTATGCAGTCAAAGGAAAAAGAAACAGAAGATGTTGTGGTGATTAGATATTATTTCTACTTGTTGAATTTAAACAAGCAGATACTGAATTGAACACATTAAGAAATTTTTTTGAAAGAATGAAAGAGAAATTCAGTGGGGAAGAATTCCATTATGCAGAAAAGGAATTAATGCATTTTTGGGGAAAAGTTGAACGCACTTTAGAAATATTAGAAATTTGGTTTGGAAACTTTAATTCCCCAAATCAAGATGTAACGGAATTAAAGGAATATTACGATAATATGAGAGGGGAATTCAATCAGAATGTATTGGAGAATGTGGATAATTTAACAAACGCATTATATGAGATGGAAAATTATATTTTCAATCACCCAGATGATATAAAACCAGGGGGAGCATTTATAAAATTATTATTTGATATAGAAAATATGGATAAGGATAATCCTGATTACTGGGGGAAAGATAAAAGAAAATTGATTATTGCATTATGCAATACATATGAAAAGAATGAAAAAACCCTGTTTTTATTCGAGCGTTTGGGGATAGATGGATTTTTTGTAAAATTCGTTTATTTCGACTGCGAAGAAATAAGAATATGTGAGTTTCAGATTTGTCACATGAGTTTGGGGAAAATACACCTAGATGGCCAGGATTTGAACCTTTAAAAAAGGAGATAAAACTAGATTTTGACCACTACCCAGTAAAGGCATATACATATTCATTTCCCGGACAATATGGAACCCACGTTGATGTACCTGCACATGCGGATAAAACAGGTAGAACATTGGAAAAAATTCAATTAAAAGAATGTGTAATGCCACTATGTGTAATTGACTGTTCCCAAAAAGTTGCAGAAAATAATGACTATTCTTTAAAGTTAAATTTTATATCTGATTTTTGATTATCCGCATAAACACTATACTTTCAAGCATTTTGAAATATAGGAAAGCACTCATTTTACCACGAATTTACCACGATTGAATGAGCCTTGATATGACGTAAGAATTTGAAAAGGACACCGTATAGTTTGGTGTCCTTTTACATGAAAATCATTAGTCGCTATTGATTGTTATTATACATTTTGTTAATTGTTCTTATTTCTTTTACGTTTTTTACCGAAAATCATGAGTATTGTCCGAGAGTGATTGGTCTTGCGTATGGTTAACCCTAAAGTTATGGAAATAAGACTTAGAAGCAAACTTAAGAGTGTGTTGATAGTGCATTATCTTTGGTGTGGTATAAAAAAAGTTGACAGCTTATTCTCAAGGATTTCATAATAAAA
>NZ_QTWU01000009.1:0-99274 GCF_003461285.1 Eubacterium sp. AF17-7
ATTGGTGGAGCAAGAGCCGGAGTTCTTGAAACAACATTCAGAACAGAAACAGAAACAGACTTATTCGGAGAACAGGCAGTACTTTGTGGTGGTGTTTGTGCATTAATGCAGGCAGGATTTGAAACATTATGTGAAGCAGGATATGATCCAAGAAACGCATACTTTGAATGTATCCATGAAATGAAGCTTATCGTAGACTTAATTTACCAGTCAGGATTTGCAGGAATGAGATATTCAATATCAAATACAGCAGAATATGGTGATTATGTAACAGGACCAAAGATTGTTACAGCAGAAACAAAGAAAGCAATGAAGAAAGTACTTAGCGACATTCAGGACGGAACATTCGCAAAAGAATTCTTACTTGATATGTCACCGGCAGGACGTCAGGTACACTTCAAGGCTATGAGAAAGTTAGCTTCAGAACATCCATCAGAAAAAGTTGGACAGGAAATCAGAAAACTTTACAGCTGGAATAATGAAGAAGACAAGTTAATCAATAACTAAGATTGATTTTTAATGAAATGCGGTTAATTCGATAGGATTGACCGCATTTTTTAGGCTCTTTTTTAGCATGAGGAAATCCAAAGCGTATAATCAGGTTGCGAATAACATCCACAGTTTGGTATTTTTTATTTTAAAAGGTAGACAATTTAAATTTCAAGTAATAAAATTAATAAGATATACAAATATAATAAAGAAATAAGACTAAGTAAAATGGGAATAGTGAAAAACAAAAAGAAAGACAGAGGTAAGGTTGATGAAAATATATAATGGATATAAACGTTTACCAAGAAATTATACTCTTATGACAGATGAATATGAATTTACAATGTCGAACGGATATTATCAGAATGGAATGCAAAATCAGATTGCTGCATTTGATGTTTTCTTTAGAAAAGTGCCTAACAATGGCGGGTATGCTATTATGGCAGGATTAGATAAAGTAATAGAATACATTAAAGATTTCAGTTTTGGAGAACAGGAATTATCATATTTAGAAAGAAAAGGATATGGTAAGTCATTTGTAGAATATTTAAAAAATTTGAAATTCTCGGGTGATATATATGCAATACCTGATGGAACTCCTGTATTTCCAAATGAGCCTATAATAACGGTAAAAGCACCTATAATTGAAGCACAGATAATTGAAACTGCAATTTTATCTATGGTTAACGGAGCAATGGAACATGCAACAGGAGCAAGAAGAATAGTAGAAGCTACTCCTGATGATGTGACAATAATGGAATTTGGAGCTAGAAGAGCAGATGGTTGTGAAGCAGCAATAGATGCGTCAATATATGGAATTATGGCAGGATGTGATGGAACAAGTAATGATATTGCTGCGGATATGCTTAATATGAAAGGACTGGGAACTCAGGCACATAGTTGGATTGAGTCATATGACACTGAGTATGATGCATTTTTAGCATATGCAAAAGCTTATCCGGATAATTGCTTATTATTAGTTGATACAATTGATACTCTAAGAAGTGGCGTTCCAAATGCTATAAGAGTTGCAAAAGAGTATTTAGTTCCAAACGGTTATAGATTAAAAGGAATTAGAATTGACTCAGGAGATTTAGCTTATTTATCTAAGAAAGCAAGAAAAATGCTTGATGATGCAGGATTAGAAGATGCAGGAATATGCTTAAGCAATGGACTTACAGCTGAATCAATAGAATCATTAATTATACAGGGAGCAGAGTTCTCAAGTCTTGGTGTTGGCGATAACATTTCTAAACCTGAAGGAAGAATGGGATGCGTATATAAAGAAGTTGCATTAAAGAAAGATGGAAATTGGATTCCTAAAATAAAATTAAGTAATGATGTTTCAAAGACAATCAATCCTGATTTTAAAAAATTATATAGAGCATATGATAAAGAAACAGGATATGCAATTGCAGATATAATGGCAAGAAGAATAGAAAATGTATCAAGGGATAAAATAGTTATTGCTGATCCGGCCAATATATTAAAACATACTACAATTACTAATTTTAAATTAGAAAAATTACAAAAGACAATATTTAAAAATGGTGAATTAGTGTATGACGATCCGGAAATTTTAGAAAAACAGAAGTATTGTAATGAACAAATGAAAAAAATTTATCCTGAAGTAAAGAGAACAAAAATGCCACATGAGTATTATGTTGACGGAACTGAAGAATATGTGGAATTTAAAAATGTTTTGATTGACGAGACAAAGAAAATAGCTAAAAATAAAATATAAAACTTAAAAAGTTGAATAGAAACTAAACTTTTTGCTTAATTTTTATTCAATTTTTTAGTTTATATGCAATAAAAATCAGTTTTGCATTTAATTTATGCAATAAAAATTGAACATATCACGTTTAATTAGTAGATAATAGAGTATGAGATGATACTAATTACGGGGTGAATAAAAAGGGGATATAATAAGGTAATATTTATGCAAAGTGAAAATAATAAAATAGATGAAGGATTATTTGCAAAAATAGCAGATGGTGATAATGAAGCTTTTGCACAATTATATTATGCATCGTATAAACAATTGTATGGGTTTTTATTATCGCTTACGAGAAACAAAGAAGATGCAGAAGATATGCTGCAAAATACATATATAAAAGTGCGTAATGGAAGTCATTTATACACAAAACAAGGTACACCTATGGGGTGGATGTGTCGTGTCGCAAAAAATGTATATCTCGACCACATAAGAAAATATGGAAAAATTACAAAAGTTGATTTTGATTTGGTGGAGAATTATGTGACAGATAATGAAAATAATGTTAGTGAACAACGAATTTTATTAGAACAGGCACTTGCGTCATTAAAAAAAGAAGAAAGAACGATTGTAATTATGTACATATATATGGGGATGAAACATAGAGAAATTGCTGAAATTACAGGATTACCGCTATCAACTGTATTATCTAAATATAACAGAGCATTAAAAAAAATGAAGAGTAAAATTGAAGCATAGGAGGCATATGATGAAAGAAAAGGATATAAAAGAAATTT
This sequence comes from Eubacterium sp. AF17-7, assembly GCF_003461285.1. Taxonomy (NCBI): domain Bacteria; kingdom Bacillati; phylum Bacillota; class Clostridia; order Eubacteriales; family Eubacteriaceae; genus Eubacterium; species Eubacterium sp. AF17-7. Next base: position 3,004 of record NZ_QTWU01000009.1, read on the forward strand.
TAGATGACAAATTTGAATCAATGGCTCCGGATTTAGTTAATAAAATTTGTGAAAATAAAATAGAAAAAATAAAAGACGAGTCTGAACTTTTTGGTAATGATGAGCCGTTATTTAGAAAGAATAATAAAGTTATATTTGGTGGTATTGTTACTGCTATGGTGGCGTGTATTATGATTGTTATAATGGTATTTTCTCCAAAACAGCAGTTTAAGGAGGAAAAATATGCTTTTTCCATAATTGTAGATGTTAATCCAAGTATTACGGTACAATTTAATAAGGAAGGATGCGTTGAAAAAATTGTAGCAGGAAACAAAGATGCAAAGTTAATTGTAAAAAAATTGAGAAACAAATTGAATGAAAAATCTAAATGCGAAGATGTAATGAATGGAATTATAAAAGAAATATCGAATGAAGGATATTTGAAAAAAAATAAGAATTCTATGCTTGTAACAGTTGTGTCAGATAATGCAAAGACAAGAAAAGAAGTACTAAATTCAGTTCAATATAATACTGAAAAATACGAAATTGATAAGGGAAAGAAATTTAAAACAATTTATCAGGATATAAAAGTAGATAAAAAGGTTGAAAAAGTTGCAAAGAAAAATAATGTTTCACTAGGAAAAGCTGCATTGTGTATAAAATTGGCAGAAGCAGGAAAGGAAGATTATAATAAACTATGTAGGAAAAGTATTAATACCCTGGCAGGAGAAGTTGAAAAAAAGGGTGTGGCAAATGACGATGATGAGCTAATATTGAATATAGAACCAGCAATAGTTGAAGAAGAGATTTCTGAACCTTTTACTGAAGAAGAAATCACAGAAACGATAAGTGAAACAGAAAGTCAGGAAACTACTTCTGAATATGAAAGTGAAGTAACGACAGAAGAAACCAGTGAAGTAGAAAATACACAGGAAATTGAAACTACACAAAGTCAGGAAATACAAACAACTCTTGAGAGCGAAACAAAACAAGGTGTAGTTAAGTAAATAGTTAGTTGATAACTTTACTCCCTTGAATAATGTCCATATCAGATAAATATTTATTGAGAGTATTTAAAACTAATTTTTTATTTTCGCTCCATAAAGGCTCTATTAATAAAGATTTTGGACCATCTCCGGTTAATCTATGAATAACAATGTTTGAAGGAATGTGCTCAAGACATTTGCCTATTAGGGAAACATATTCATCCATAGTGAAAACATGAAAAGGATTTCGCATATAAATATCTGCAAGAGTAGTGTTTTTTAATATGTGGAGTAATTGAAGCTTAATGCCTTGAATATGTAAGGAGCAAACATAATCAACTGATTGTAATATATCTTCCATAGATTCTCCGGGAAGTCCTAATATTAAATGTACTATAATATCTATATTAGCTTGATTGAGACGTGTTACAGCGTTATTAAAACAATCCAAATTATAACCGCGATTAATGAATTCTGCAGTTTTTTCGTGAATTGTCTGTAATCCAAGTTCAATCCAGACAGGTTTAATTGAATTTAATTCATTTAAAAGTGCAATTACTTCGTCAGGCAAACAGTCAGGTCGGGTCCCAATTGACAAAGCAACAATATCAGGATGATTTATTGCTTCTGTAAATATTTTTCTTAAATATTCAACAGAACCATATGTATTTGTAAATGATTGAAAATAGGCTATGTATTTACCTGATGATATTTTCTTTGAAACTTTTTCTTTTGCTTCCTCAATTTGGGCAGTTATTGAATATGAAGGATTGCTAGCAAAGTCACCTGAACCACCTTCACTACAAAAAATACAACCACCCATACTAATATTACCATCTCTGTTAGGACATGAAAGGCCGGAACTTATAGACAATTTATATACTTTACATCCAAATTTATTTCTTAAATAAGCATTTAAAGAGTTGTAATACATTGCGGATACTCCTTTATAAATTAGTAAAATGATAAAAGTGACAATATTGAAATTGTCAGCATAAATAATAGTATAAAGTTTATGCCAGGGGCAAAAGGTTTAAGTCCACATAAGCTTGCTAATGAGTGGGTGAAAGACCTTTTTGATTCCAACATAAAGTTATAAACTATTATAATAAACACACTTTGTAGTTTTATGTTTTTGTTTTGACATAATAATATATCTTATCATAAAAAGTAGCAAAAATAAAATATACATACAGGTGAAATAAGATATAAAAATAACCAAAAAAGAAGACGTAATATTGGCTATATTTGTCCGTGGAAAAACAAGCTTAGTCATAGAAAAACAAAGGAAAAAATGATATAATTTTATATAAATAAAGGAGACGGATTTTAGAAAGGAGGAATTCATTATGGAATTTTATGAAAACAAAAAAGGAATGGTGATTTTCTTCGGATATTTAGCTGTTATGTGCTTTTTATTATGGTGTTTTATGATGGCAGTATAATTTGATTTCATAAGGTCAAAGTCACGTAAACGAAAAAACTCATCTTACATGAAGAGTAATGCATGTGAATATGCAAATAATCATGTAAGATGAGTTTTGTTGTTATATACAAAAAAGTCATGTGTATAACAAGAGAAAAGCGGAGCGAGTGGGATTCGAACCCACGTGCCCAAGTAAATGGACAAACTGATTTCGAGTCAGTCTCGTTATGGCCTCTTCGATACCGCTCCAAAAAGCAACAAGAAATTTATAACATATTTTAAAGAAGAATGCAACAAAACGGAAAAAGAAGAACACTATATATTTGAAGGGTAAAGTGTACACAACCTGGAAAACACTATTGTTTATTCAGGAATAAATTATGGAGAAAACAATATGAATTATGAAATCAATGATGTAGAAAAAGCAAAGGTGGGAAATAAGACTGCATTTGAAAATCTGTATTCAGCAGTACATAGAGATTTGTACAAATTTGCATTTTACACAATAGGAAACAGTGAACAGGCTAAAGATGCAGTAAGTGAAACATTTTTAGATGCTTATAAAGGAATTGGAAAACTAAAAAACACAGATAAATTTGATATTTGGATTATAAAAATATTATCAGGCAAATGTAAAAGACAAATGCGGGAAAAATATGATAAAGTAACAATTCAAAATCCTAAAGTTATCCAATTTGATGAATTAACAGGTGTTGAAGGAAAAACAGATAATAAAGAAGAAAAAATCGACTTGGAAATGGCTATGAGCATATTGAATAAAACAGACAGAATGATTGTGACTTTATGCATTATAGAAGGATATAAAAGTGAAGAAGTCGGAAAAATATTACATATTAAATCATCAACCATAAGATCTAAATTGAATAGAAGTTTAAACAAATTGAAAAAATATTTGGAGGATTAGGAATGGATAAGAAAGATTTTTTTGAGGATGTAAATAAAGAAAATAAAAAAATTGCAAGTTTTATAAAAGAAGAATCTGATAAAACAATAATTCCTGACAAAATGAACAGTGAAGAATTAAACGGATTATTAAACAAAAGTAATGAAAGAAAAAAACAGGGGAAAATACTTAAAATTGGAACAATTGCCGCATGCCTTGCGTTAATTGTTGGAGTATTTAATGTTACATACAATTATATAACTAACGATAATAATAGTGGAACGTTCAATGTAGTTGTAAATGAAAAGAATAATGAGAGCAAATCAGACAATAATGAAAGTTATTCGGATATATATGATAAACTTAAAAATTTACAAATTGCAAATAATGCAATTTACTATGGAATGAAAGAAAGAAACGGACTTAAAACTGCAAAATCTGAAAGTACTAATGTAGCAGATTCTTCAGCATCATCACAATCTAAATCTTACAATACAAATGTACAGACGCAAGGCGTAGATGAAGCAGATATCGTAAAGACGAATGGCAAGAATATATTTCTTCTTAATCAAAGCAAGAGTAAAGTTTTAATATGCAATGCTGATGGAGAAAATACTAAACAGGTTGGAGCAATAAACTTATCATCAGGAAAAAATAAAAATAAATATGAGTATCAGGAAATGTACGTTAATGATAATAGACTCGTAGTTTTTGCAAGTAAATATAGTTCTTCAACCGGAAAAATGGGATGTTATGATATAGCAATTTATTCGGGAAATACAGAAGTATTGATTTACGATATAACAGATATTGAAAATGCTAAATTAGCATCAACTTTGAAGATAGAAGGCAATTATAATTCTTCAAGATTAGTTGGAAATATTTTATATACTGTTACAAATAAACCAATAGACAATATTTCAATAGACAATTGCGTACCATATGTTCAAAATAAAAAAATGGCAGCTTCGGATATTTATATTCCTGAAAATAGTGATGGTAGTGATTATGTTATTGTTACATCAGTTAATATTTTAAAACCCGACAAAATAATGGGAACAAAGGCTATAGCTGTCGGAAATACTAATGTTTATATGAGTGAGGACAATTTGTATTTATGCATATCAAAAAGCAGTGAGGAAGATATTTCTGACACAAAGGAAGGAAAAAAATATATAAGCAAAATAGATATAAAAGATAAAGATGTAAAAATAAGAAAGGAATATAAAAAATATCTTAAAAAAGCATATCCGGATATTAATTTTAATGAAGTATATGCAAAAGAAAAAGTTGTTTATGTACGTGAAAAAAGCAATACCGAAATAATAAAAATACAATGCAAAGATGGAAATTTGAAAATAATTTCAGATGGAGTTGTAGATGGAACAATAGATGACAATTTATCTGTTGATGAATATAAAGGGCATATTAGAATGGTTACAACCGTTAATGATTATAAAAATCTTGTTAGTAGAATTGTTGTTTATAATAAACAAGATGAAGTAATCGGATACGAAGACATATATAATGAAAAAGTTTTAGAAAATGATTTCTATAAAAATGATATGCACAATAATCTGTATGTTTTAGATTCAGGCATGAAAGTTGTTTCAAAAACAGAAGGATTAGCTGAAAATGAAGAAATTTATTCAGCAAGATTTATGGGCGATTATGGATATTTTGTTACATATAGAAATACAGACCCTCTTTTTGCAGTTGATTTTTCTGATATAGAAAATCCAAGTATTATTGGAAAATTAAAAATTTCCGGATACTCAGATTATTTGCATTTCTATGGAGAAGATAGTTTATTAGGATTAGGAATGAATACAGAAAATGAAAATAATCAGGAAATAAAACTTGATATGTATAATATTAAAAATGGAAAAGCTGAATTAGAATCCAGAAAGGTGATAAGTGGAACTGAATATTCAGAAGCGTTATATAATTATAAAGCGGTTATGGTATCTTATGAGAAAAATATAATCGGATTCATGGCTGAAGAATATAAAAATGGTAATATAGAAAATTATTATTATATATTTGGATATGATAAAGAAAATGAAAAATTTGTAAGAAGAGCAAAAATAAAAATGTCTGGAAATATATATTCTTCTAGAGGATTATATATAGACGATAATTTGTACGTTATTGGATTTGATGGAAATGTAATAGTTCTCGATATGGATAATTATAATGAATTGTTAAGATTTAAAATGAAATAAATAATTATCATCAATTGACGCTGATTGAATTTTGTTATAAAATAGTGCATTAGAATAAAAGCGTATTCAATTAAGGAGGAATCTGAACATGGGAATGACTATGACTCAGAAAATTCTTGCAGCACATGCGGGATTAGATAAAGTCGAAGCAGGACAGTTGATTGAAGCCAATTTAGATTTGGTTTTAGGTAATGATGTAACAGCTCCTGTAGCGATTGGCGAAATGAAAAAAATGAATGTTGATTGTGTGTTTTGCAAAGATAAAATTGCATTAGTACCAGATCATTTTACACCAAATAAAGATATTAAATCAGCAGAATTATATAAATGCGTTAAAGATTTTGCAGAAGAAAACGAAATTACTAATTACTTTGAAACAGGAAGAGTTGGAATTGAACATGCATTACTTCCTGAAAAAGGGTTAGTTGTTGCCGGAGACGTAGTTATTGGTGCAGATTCACATACATGTACATATGGAGCCCTTGGAGCTTTCTCAACAGGTGTAGGAAGTACTGATATGGCAGCAGGTATGGCTACAGGTCAGGCTTGGTTTAAAGTTCCATCAGCTATTAAATTTAATCTTACAGGTAAACCGGCTAAATGGGTAAGTGGAAAAGATATTATTTTACATATAATTGGTTTAATCGGTGTTGACGGTGCATTATACCGCTCAATGGAATTTGTTGGAGATGGAATTAAATACTTATCTATGGATGACAGATTCGCTATGACAAATATGGCAATCGAAGCAGGTGGAAAGAATGGTATTTTCCCTGTAGATGATTTGGCTATTCAGTATATGAAGGAACATTCTACTAAAGAATTTACAGTATATGAAGCAGATGAGGATGCTGAATATGATGAGGAATACACTATTGACTTAAGTAAATTAAGACCGACAGTTGCATTTCCACATCTTCCTGAAAATACAAGAACAATTGACGAAGTTGGCGAAGTTAAGATTGATCAGGTTGTTATTGGTTCATGTACAAACGGAAGAATTGAAGATATGAGAATTGCTGCCAAAGTATTAGAAGGCAGAGAAGTTAAAAAAGGTGTAAGAGCCATAATTTTCCCAGCAACTCAGGCAGTATATTTACAGGCAATTGAAGAAGGCTTAATTCAGACTTTCATTAAAGCCGGATGCGCAGTAAGCACACCAACATGTGGCCCTTGTCTTGGAGGACATATGGGTATTCTTGCAAAGGGAGAAAGAGCAATAGCTACAACAAACAGAAACTTTGTAGGACGTATGGGAGACCCTGAATCAGAAGTTTACCTTTCAAGCCCTGCAGTAGCAGCAGCAAGTGCAGTTACAGGTAAGATTTCAGGACCAGAAGAATTAGGACTATAGGAGGCAGAAATGGAAGCTAAAGGAAGAGTATTTAAATATGGCGATAATGTTGATACAGATGTAATTATTCCAGCAAGATACTTAAATGTTCCTGATGCAAAGGAACTTGCAAAGCATTGTATGGAAGATATAGACGTTGATTTTGTAAAAAATGTCAAAGAAGGCGATATTATAGTAGCTGATAAGAACTTTGGATGTGGTTCATCAAGAGAACATGCACCAATAGCAATTAAGGCATCGGGTGTAAGTTGTGTTATAGCTGAAACATTTGCCAGAATTTTTTATAGAAATGCAATAAATATTGGTTTACCAATTATTGAATGCCCGGAAGCTGCTAAAGGCATTGAGGCAGGAGACGTGGTAAGAGTTAATTTTGATACAGGTATGATTTACAATGAAACAAAAGGAACTGAATTTAAAGGTCAGGCATTCCCGGAGTTTATGCAGAAAATCATTAAAGCAGAAGGTTTAATAAACTATATAAATAACAAATAAGGTTATCAGTAGGAGGAAAAGATGGAAGTATTATACAGAAGTACCCGTGGACAAGGTGGAGAAGTAAAGGCATCACAGGCTATTTTAAAAGGATTAGCAGATGATGGAGGATTATTTGTACCTACAACTATTCCGAAGTTAGAAGTATCTGTAAATGAATTGTCAAAAATGACATATCAGGAAGTTGCATATGAAGTTATGAAATTATACTTTACAGACTTTACAGAGGAAGAATTAAAGAATTGTATTAATAAAGCATATGATTCTAAATTTGATACAGAAGAAATTGCTCCATTAGCAGAAGTTGATGGCGCATACTATTTGGAACTTTTCCATGGCGCAACAATAGCATTTAAGGATATGGCATTGTCAATACTTCCACATTTACTTACAACATCAGCTAAAAAGAATGATGTTAAAAATGAAATTGTTATTTTGACAGCTACATCAGGTGATACAGGTAAGGCTGCTTTGGCAGGATTTGCAGATGTTAAAGGAACAAGAATTGTAGTATTTTATCCACATGGTGGAGTAAGCCCTATTCAGGAAAAACAGATGGTTACACAGAAAGGTGATAACACATTTGTTGTAGCAATAAATGGAAACTTTGACCAGGCACAGAGTGGAGTTAAAGCTATATTTGGAAATAAAGAACTTGCAAAAGAAATGGATGAAAAAGGATTCCAGTTCTCATCAGCAAACTCAATTAATATTGGACGTCTTATCCCACAGGTTGCTTATTATGTATATGCATATGCAAAATTATTTGCAGAAGGAAAAGTTGCTAAGGATGAAAAAATTAATGTTGTAGTTCCAACAGGTAACTTTGGTAACATTTTAGCAGCTTACTATGCAAAGAATATGGGACTTCCGATTGATAAATTAGTATGTGCTTCAAATGATAATAAAGTACTTTATGATTTCTTTGAAACAGGATGCTATGATAGAAACAGAGAGTTTATTTTAACAAACTCACCATCTATGGATATTTTGATTTCAAGTAATCTTGAAAGATTAATTTATAAAATTGCTGAAAATGATTCAGAAAAGAATGCTGAATTAATGGCAGAACTTGCAAAAGACGGAAAATATACTATTACTGATTCAATGAGAAAGCAACTTGCTGATTTTTATGGAAATTATGCTACTGAAGCTGAAACAACAGAAGAAATTAAACGAGTATATGACAAGACAGGATATATTATGGACACTCATACTGCAGTTGCTTCATGTGTATATGGTAAGTACAAGAAAGATACAAATGATGATAAGGTAACTGTTATTGCAAGTACAGCAAGCCCATTCAAATTTACAAGAAGTGTTATGAATGCAATTAATCCTGCATATGATAAGCTTGGCGATTTTGAATTAGTTGATGAATTAAGCAAGATTGGAAATGTTAAAGTTCCAAATGCAATTGAAGAAATCAGAAACGCAGAAATCCGTCATAATAACTTATGCAATGTAGATGAAATGGAATCTGTTGTAAAGAAATTTTTAAATATGTAAAGAGAGCATAATTGTGTAAACATGTAGTGCACAAGAGTTTGTGAAGTATTATTTTATTTCTCAGATATATATTTAAAAATTTGAAATATGAAGTTAAATAATATAAATATATTGTAAGCGAAGGTAATACCGTAAATTACAAATACAAAGGTCTTTTTGTTGATGATGTTTAATGACAAAAAGACCTTTGTATCTATTTAAAAGGTAGAAAACTTTTGTAATATGGAGAGAATAAATGAACAATTTTTTTGGTATGCTTGCCCGAATGAAATATATAAACAGATGGGGGCTTATGCGAAATACAATTCAGGAAAATATAGCAGAACATAGTTTAGATGTGGCTGTTATTTCCCATGCTTTAGCTACTATAGGAAATATCTATTTTAATAAACAAAATGATGCAGAACACATAGCGGTTTTAGCGATGTTTCATGATACATCCGAAATTATTACGGGAGATTTGCCTACACCTATAAAATATTATGCACCTGAAATAAGAGATTCTTATAAAAAGGTAGAGGAAGTGGCTACTAATCAGCTTATAAATGAATTGCCGGAAGAAATGAGAAAGGTTTACAGAACTATCTTAAAAGAAGAACAAAATGAAGAGTGGAAATATGTAAAGGCTGCAGATAGATTATCAGCATATATAAAGTGCATAGAAGAGTCAAAAATGGGAAATACAGATTTTGTTAATGCACAAAATTCAATTAAAAAGAGTATAGACGAAATGAAGATGCCGGAGATTGCTTTTTTTATTGAAAAATTTCTTCCATCATACAGTATTACATTAGACGAGATAAATTAATTACCGGACAAGGCAGGAGTGTTAATGGGAAAATCACTATTTATAGCAGAAAAACCAAGTGTTGCTGCTGAATTTGCAAAAGCATTAAAAGAGAATACAAAACGTGGTGACGGATATTTAGAAAGTGAAAATGCCGTAGTAACATGGTGTGTAGGTCATTTGGTTACTATGAGCTATCCGGAATGTTACGATGAAAAATTGAAAAAATGGAATATTCAGGATTTGCCTTTTATTCCGGAAGGAGAATGGAAATATGAAGTAATTCCTGGAGTAAAAAAGCAGTTTAATATTGTAAAAGGTCTTTTGAACAGAGAAGATGTAGAGACGATATATGTTTGTACTGACTCAGGAAGAGAAGGAGAATATATATACAGACTGGTGGCTCAGGAAGCAGGAGTACATGATAAAGTACAAAAACGTGTATGGATTGACTCTCAGACTGAAGAAGAAATTTTAAGAGGAATTAGGGAAGCAAAAGATATATCTGAATATGATAATTTGTCTGACGCGGCTTATTTAAGAGCGAAGGAAGATTATTTAATGGGAATTAATTTCTCTAGATTATTAACTCTTAGATATGGAAATTCAATTGCAAGATTCTTAAATAAAAAATACACAGTGATTTCTGTAGGTCGGGTTATGACGTGCGTATTAGGAATGATATGCAATAGAGAACGGGAAATAAGAAATTTTGTAAAAACACCATTTTACAGAGTAAATGGTAAATTGCAGATTGAAGATTACAAAGTAGATGCAGAATGGAAGGCAGTTGAAAATACAAAATATTTTGAAACACCATTTTTATATAAGGAAAATGGTTTTAAAGAAAGAAAGACGGCAGAAGAATTAATTGAGGCAATAAATGTTTCACAGCCGGTCGAATTAATGGTTAAGTCAATTACTAAAAAAGATGAAAAAAAGCAACCTCCATTGTTATTTAATCTTGCAGAACTTCAGAATGATTGTTCTAGATTATTTAAGATAAATCCTGATGAAACATTGAATGTAGTTCAGGAACTATATGAAAAGAAACTGGTAACTTATCCAAGAACTGATGCACGAGTTTTATCTACTGCGGTATCAAAAGAGATTTATAAGAATATAAATGGATTAAGAGGATTTACTCCGGTAAAAGGATTTGCTGAAAATATTTTAAAAGCAGGTTCTTACAAAGGGTTAGAAAAAACTAAATATGTAGATGATAAGAAGATAACAGACCATTATGCAATAATTCCTACAGGACAGGGATTAAATGGCTTAAATAGTTTAAAACCGGTTGCACAGAAAGTATACGTGCTTATTGTAAGAAGATTTTTAAGTATTTTTTATCCGCCGGCTATATACAAAAAAGCATCATTGATAGGAAATGTTAAATCTGTTTTCAAAGATGGTAGTGAAACAATGGAACAATTTGGAAGCAATTTTAAAATATTAGTTCAGAAAGGTTATTTTGAAATTGCAGGCGTTCCGGGCGAAAAGAAAAGCTCAAAAGATAAGCAGGAAAATGATGCTGAAAATCAGGATGGCACTAATGATAGTGAAAATCAGGAGTTAACACTAGACAGCAAATTTTTTGAATTGTTGAAAAATATAAAGAAAAATGATAAAATTTCAATGGTAGGTCTGGATATTAAAGAAGGTGAAACAAAACCACCAAAAAGATATAATTCAGGTTCTTTAATTCTTGCAATGGAGAACGCAGGTCAGCTTATAGAGGACGAGGATTTAAGAGCTCAGATAAAAGGAAGTGGAATTGGTACAAGTGCTACCAGAGCTGGAATAATAACCAAACTACAAAAAAATGAATACATTAAGTTAAATAGTAAAACACAGATTGTGACACCAATGCAATTAGGAGAAATGGTTTATGGCGTAGTTTATATGTCAATAAGATCTCTTCTTAACCCTGAATTGACAGCAAGTTGGGAATTAGGTCTTACCAAGGTTGCAGAGGGTGAAATAACAGCTGATGAATATATGAAGAAATTAGATGATTTTATAAGAGGTAGAACAGATAATGTTCTAAGAATCAACAATGCTAATCAGATGGTGAATTACTATAATTATGTGGCACAATTTTACAGGAGGAACAAATAATGTGTGGAATAGTAGGATATGTGGGCAGTAAAGACTGCGCTGATGTATTAATAGACTCATTAAGTAAACTTGAGTATAGAGGATATGATTCAGCAGGAATAGCAGTATTTGAAAAAGGTGAAATATCTGTATGTAAGGCAAAAGGAGAATTAAAGAAACTTACAGAAAAAATGAAAAAAGAACATAAACCATATGGACATTGTGGTATTGGACATACAAGATGGGCAACACATGGTGAACCATCAGACATTAACTCTCATCCACATGGAAATAAGAGAGTATCAATTGTACACAATGGGATTATAGAAAATTATAAAGAAATTAAAGATTTCCTAATTGATAAAGGATATACATTTGTAAGTGAAACAGATACAGAAACAGTTGCAAAATTATTAGATTACTATTATGAAGGTGATCCTATAGATGCAATAATTAAGACATTAAAAGATGTTACAGGTGCATATGCATTGGGAATTATTTTTAAAGATTTTCCTGATACAATTTATGCAGTAAGAAAAGACAGCCCATTAATTATTGGAAAAGGTGAAGAAGAAAACTTTATCGCCAGCGATGTACCTGCAATCTTAAAATATACAAGAAATTATTATCTTCTTGAATATGGTGAGATTGCAACAATTAAGTCAGATAGAATTGAATTTTGTGATTTTCATAAGCAGAATATTAAGAAAGAAATTCAGGTTTCAGAACTTGATATGGATGCAGCTGAAAAGGGTGGATATGAACATTTCATGTTAAAAGAAATACATGAACAGCCAACAGCAGTAAATACAACAATTGCACCAAGAATTGTGAATGGTATGCCTGATTTATCAGAATGTGGACTTACACCTGAAAAATTAAAATCATATCATAAGTTATTTATTGTTGCATGTGGTACAGCAATGCATGCAGGAATGGTTGGAAAGTATGTAATTGAAAAATTAGCAAGAACAGAAGTCACAGTTGATATTGCATCAGAATTTAGATATAGAGACCCTATAATTGGAAAAGATGATTTGATGGTTGTTGTATCACAGTCAGGTGAAACTGCAGATACTAAGGCAGCATTGCAGTTAGCACATGAAAGAGGCGCAGAAGTACTTTCAATTGTTAATGTTAAGGGCTCTTCAATTGCAAGAGAATCAGATATGGTTCTTTATACTCATGCAGGTCCTGAAATCTCAGTAGCATCAACAAAAGCTTTCTCAGTACAGATGTCTGTTATGTATTTAATAGCATTTGAAATGGCATATGCTAAAGGATGTATAGACGAAGCAGAGTGTAAGAGACTTACAGAAGAGTTAAAGAATATTCCTGAAGTTTTAGAAAAAACAATGCAGGCTGAGAGTAAATGTAAATATATTGCCAGCAAGTTAATAACAGCGTCAAGCTTATTATATATTGGTAGAGGGCTTGATTATGCACTTAGTATGGAAGGCTCACTTAAGTTGAAAGAGATTTCATACATTCATTCTGAAAGTTATGCTGCAGGCGAATTAAAACACGGAACAATTTCTCTTATTACAGATGGTATGCCGGTAATAGCAGTTGCTACACAGAGTCACTTACTTGAAAAAACAGTAAGCAATATTGTTGAAGTTAAATCAAGAGGGGCAATGACAATTACTGTTTGTAAGGAAGGAGAGCAATTTGCAGAAGGTGTAAATGATTATATAGTAGAAGTACCTGAATTAGAAGATGTATTAATGCCAATGGTAACAGTTATTCCGTTACAGATGATAGCTTATTATACTTCTGTATTAAAAGGATTAAATGTAGATAAACCAAGAAATCTTGCAAAATCAGTTACAGTAGAATAAGATCATATCGAAAAACTGTTACTTATATTAGTAACAGTTTTTCTTTAAATAGTGAAAGAAAAATAATTCACAAAGAGAGGTGCTAGAATGTACAAAATAAAAGATTTATATGATTTAAACGAAACAATTGCAGCTAAATTATTTGATGGGGTAGAATATCCATGGGAAGTATTAGCTAATATAGGTGATTTTATAATTGAATTAGGTAAGACTTTGCCGAAAGATAAATTTGACCATCCACAGGAAGATATATGGATTGCTAAAGATGTAACAATAGCAAAAACAGCAACATTAAACGGACCATTGATAATTGATGAAGGTACAGAAGTAAGACCTGGGGCATTTATCCGTGGAAAAGTTATTGTTGGAAAAGATTGTGTTGTTGGTAATTCTACAGAATTAAAAAATGTTGTATTATTCAATACTGTTCAGGTCCCACACTATAATTATGTTGGAGATAGTATTTTAGGAACGCATTCGCATATGGGAGCCGGATCAATTACTTCAAATGTAAAATCAGACAAAACATTAGTTGTGGTTAAAGATGGAGAAGAAAAGATTGAAACAGGTTTAAAGAAATTTGGAGCAATGCTTGGAGATTACGTAGAAGTAGGATGTGGTTCAGTCCTAAATCCGGGAACAGTCATTGGAAGAAATGTAAATATCTATCCTTTATCAAGTGTTAGAGGCGTAGTTAAAGCCAATTCAATCTACAAAAAGCAGGGAGAAATAGTAGAAAAAAGATAAGGTAAAAAATAGATTGTTATACGACAATCTTCAAGTGGAAATGCAAATTATAATGTTAAAGTTTTGTGAAAATAATAAATAGTCAGTATTTTCCATTGATAAAAAGAATAATATATTCTATAATAATATTACAAACAACACAGTCATTGATTGTGTTTGTTTCCTTGGAATGCTCGTAGACTTGTATATTTTGAACCTACATTTATCGAGACGGGATTCCTATATCTTTGCATGGATGTCAGGCCTCATATATGCCGTCAGTACATAGTACAGGTGGCTAGCTAGTGGAAGGCAGAAGTGTGAATGCGGTTGCCCACCTGGCGCAAGCTAGGACTCAAAAGGCAAGGACGGCATTTCGAGTATAAATCAAAAGATAAGTTGGCACAGCATTTTTGCTGTGCCTTTCTTATGTAATAGTAAATTTAGATATAAAGCTGTAAGTCGTATTTGAAAGGCTGGGTGCAAAAAATGAAAAAGATAATTTTTGCTTTATCTACAATACTTATAGTTACTTTTTGTGCATATACAATTAAGTGTCAGGATGTACTTATAAAAATCAATCAGTTAAAAACATATGGTCAGGATATCATAGTTAATAAAATTATATATGATGATGAAAGCAAAGCAAATGAAGAAAAAAATCAGACTGAAAAAATTATAAATATGGAATTGAATAATGTAAGAATAGTTCTTATGAATAGTGATTTTAGTTCGATTTATCACAATAATATAGAAATAAAGAAAAAAGAAAAAATAAATATTAATTATGGAAAAGACTTTCAAAATTCAGAAATTGTAAATGAAGATAAAATAATTTCATGTGGGTCAGAATATTTTAATGGAAGTAGTATAATAAAGATTTCAAATAATAAGAAAAAAATTCATATTAACTCGATAAAAAGAAATGGAAAAATTAACGGTTACAAAGGAGATATATATTTATATAAGACAGAAAATGGAATTGTTGTAGTAAATGAAGTGGGAATTGAAGACTATGTAGCGGCTGTTGTATCAAGTGAATTAAATAACTCATATCCAAATGAAGCATTAAAAGCCCAGGCTGTTTGTGCAAGAACATATATTGCAAAAAGAATTAATAATGAAAAATATAAGGAATATAATGCTTTTGGAGATGATAGTACAGCGTATCAGGTATACAATATAGTTGAGCCTGATAATAAAATAAAAGATGCGGTAGCACAAACAAAAGGCGAAGTAGTTACTTATAATGATAATTTAATAAACACTTATTTCTTTTCTACATCATGTGGGTATACTACAGATTATAAAATTTGGGGAACAAAAAAACAAAAATATCTGGAAAGCGTTCATGTAAAACAAAATTTAGAAGAAGCAGAAACGCAGGCAGATTTTGATACTTATATAAAAAAGAAATCTAAAACGGATTTAGAAAATAAATATCCGTTCTATAGATGGAATGTAAAAATGTCTAAGTCTCATTTAAGATATGTTGTAAATAATTATATAGGATACGATATAGGAAAAATTAGCAAAATAGAAATTAATAATAGAGGTGCAGGAGGTATAGTTTCTAATATTACCGTGTACGGAAAAAATAAGCAGATTAGCATAAGCAACCAAATTAATATAAGAAAAGCACTTAATCCATATGGCTTAGGGATAAAGCTTAATGATGGTGATATAAGGAGTAATATGTCAATGCTTCCTAGTAGTTTTTTTTCAATTGAAAACATTTATAGGAATGGAAAATGGTGGGGGATTAAAATATATGGTGGAGGATTTGGACATGGTTGCGGAATGAGTCAGAATGGTTGCAAAGAACTTGCACTTTCCGGCTATAGTTACGAAAATATAATTGAATTTTTTTATAAAAAAACAGCAATTGCCGTTATTGGTTAATT
This sequence comes from Eubacterium sp. AF17-7, assembly GCF_003461285.1. Lineage (NCBI taxonomy): Bacteria > Bacillati > Bacillota > Clostridia > Eubacteriales > Eubacteriaceae > Eubacterium > Eubacterium sp. AF17-7. The sequence goes on from NZ_QTWU01000009.1 coordinate 19,237, forward strand.
GCTGTTTTTTTTGAAATTTCAGGATAAAAATAAACATTTATTTCTGCTCCGATAAATAAAATGTAAATACAAAAGTAAATCCAAAACATCATAATTATAACTGCGGTTAAGCTGCCATACATATATGTCATATTAGAAAAATTATCTACATAAATTGAAAATGCAAATGAAAACAAAATCCATCCAAGAGAACTGAATACAGCTCCAGGTAATATTTTCCTGAATTTAGCTAACTTTAAATTTGCAACCTTGAATATTATTAGAAAGAATAGTGTTAATATTATAAAAACTGCCGAGTAACTTGTTATTGTATATAAAACAGAAACATTTATCAAAGGCGGAACAATTGAAATTGCAAGTTTAAACAGTTTGTTTCCAAATACTAAAAGTACTAATGTGACAACCATGGCAATTACAAAGAAAACAGTATATATCATAGAGATAAATCGTGATATAAAATAGTTCCTTGATGAATGCACATTATAAATATTATATATACCAAACATAACAGATAATACACCTTTTGACGCAGACCATATAGCGACAATAGCTGTAATGGAAATAACAGTACCGGATACATTTGAATACATCTCGTTTATTATTTGAATAATAAGAGGCTTAACGCTATCAGGTAAATAAGAATTTGCAAAATTAACTATGTAGTCTTCAGTGATTGGAGTAAGCCCAATCATATTTAAAATCAACATAGCAAATGGAAAAATTGAAAGCATAATAAAGAAAGAGGCCTGAGCACTATATACACCAACCTTGTCTTTACCAATTGCATTAACAAAATCCATGATAGTGTTGATAAATTTATTTTCTATTTTTTTCATAAATATACCCTTTTCATTTTAAATAGAAGAAAATGATATTACTTCTAATAAATAATTATATTCTTTTTGTATTTAAATAATTCCTTTAGTAATTTAAGGAAAACATATTTATTATAACATTTTTTGTTTAATGAAACAAGAAAGACGAAAACTAATAATGAACAGAGTAACAACAGCAGAATGGTTATTGCTGCAAAATGAGTTAAATAATGCCTAATTAGCGTGTTGACACTAAATTTTATGTGTGTTAGAATTACTAAAGTTAAAGGCAATGATAGTGTAAGTAAAGTTGCAGTATTCTTTAAGAGAGAAAGATTCATCGGCTGAGAGATTTTTTAGGTTACGCTGCAATTTGAATTTCCCACTGGAGCTGCATTTGTAAACGGAATTTTCTTAGTAATGAATGACGTTTATGCGCGTTAAGCATATAGAGAGCTTGATTATTTTAATCAGGAACTAGGGTGGTACCGCGGATATTTCCGTCCCTTAATCAAGGGTACTTTTTTTATGCAAAAAAATATTTTAAACAGTATCCGAAAATAAGTGAAAGGAAAAATAAATAATGAAGGAAAAGTTAAAAGCAATCAGAGAAGAAGCTGTTTCTAAAATCTTAGAATCAGAAAACTTAGATAAGTTAAATGAAATTAGAGTTGCTTATTTAGGTAAAAAAGGTCAGTTAACAGAAGTACTTAAAGGAATGAAGGATGTTGCTCCTGAAGACAGACCTAAGGTTGGACAGATGGTAAATGAAACAAGAGCAGCCATCGAAGAAAAAATGGAAGAAGTTAAAAATAATTTAGCTGCTAAAGCAAGGGAAGCTAAATTAAAAGCAGAGGTAATTGATGTTACACTTCCTGCAAAGAAAAATAAGATTGGTCATTTACATCCAAATACAGTTGCATTAGAAGAATTAGAAAAGATTTTCGTAGGACTTGGATATGAAGTTGTTGAAGGTCCGGAAGTTGAATATGATTACTATAACTTTGAAGCTTTAAATATTCCGGCAAACCATCCGGCTAAAGATGAACAGGATACTTTCTACATAAACAGAAATATGGTTTTAAGAACTCAGACATCATCAGTTCAGGTGCATGTAATGGAAAATGAGAAACCTCCTATCAGAATTATTTCACCGGGAAGAGTTTTCCGTTCAGATGAAGTAGATGCAACACATTCACCATCTTTCCATCAGGTAGAAGGACTTGTAATAGATAAGAATGTTACATTTGCTGACTTAAAAGGAACATTACAGGAATTTGCAAAAGAATTATTTGGAGCAGATACAAAGGTTAAATTCAGACCCCATCATTTCCCATTCACAGAGCCAAGTGCTGAAATGGACGTTACATGCTTTAAATGTGGAGGAAAAGGATGCAGATTCTGTAAAGGTGAAGGATGGATTGAAATTTTAGGATGTGGTATGGTTCATCCTCATGTATTAGAAATGAGTGGAATTGATCCTGAAGAATATACTGGATTTGCTTTCGGCGTTGGTTTGGAAAGAATCGCATTATTAAAATATGAAATCGATGATATGAGATTGTTATATGAAAATGATGATCGTTTCTTATCACAGTTCTAATTTTGTTTATAGAGAAAGGAAGAATTAATCATGAATACACCATTATCTTGGATTAAAGCATATGTTGATGATTTGGATTGTACAGATCAGGAATATATGGATGCAATGACTTTGTCAGGTACAAAGGTAGAAGGATTTGAAAGATTAGATGCTGACCTTGATAAAATTGTTGTAGGTAAAATAGAAAAAATTGAAAAGCATCCTGATGCAGATAAACTTGTTGTCTGTCAGGTTAATGTTGGAAAAGAAACAGTACAGATTGTTACCGGAGCACAGAATGTATTTGAAGGTGCCATCGTACCAGTTGTTCTTGATGGAGGAAGAGTTGCCGGAGGACATGACGGCTCAAAGACTCCGGGTGGTATTAAAATCAAAAAAGGAAAACTTCGTGGAGTTGAAAGTTTTGGTATGATGTGTTCAATAGAAGAATTGGGCTCAACAAATGAAATGTACCCGGAAGCACCTGAAAATGGAATTTATATTTTCCCTGAAGGAACAGAGGTAGGAAGTGATGCAGTAGAAGCATTAGGATTACATGACAGTGTATTTGAATATGAAATTACATCTAACAGAGTTGACTGCTACAGTGTAATTGGTATTGCAAGAGAAGCTGCAGCAACATTTAGAAAACCATTCCATGCACCTGAAACTCATGCAGTTGGAACAGATGGAGATGTTAACGAATATATTAAAGTAGAAGTTAAAGATTCTGATTTATGCTCAAGATATTGTGCAAAAGTAGTTAAAAACGTAAAAATTGGACCATCACCTAAATGGATGCAGAGACGTTTAGCAGCTTGTGGAATCAGACCAATTAACAATCTTGTAGACATTACAAATTATGTTATGGAAGAATTTGGTCAGCCAATGCATGCTTACGATTTAGATACAATTGCAGGTAAACAGATTGTTGTAAGACGTGCAAATGATGGTGAAACATTTACAACACTTGATGGACAGGAAAGAAATCTTGATAGTGAAATGCTTATGATATGTGATGGAGAAAAAGCAATTGGATTAGCAGGAATCATGGGTGGAGAAAATTCAAAAATCACAGATGATGTTAAAGATATGGTATTTGAGGCAGCATGCTTTGATGGAACTAACATCCGTTTATCATCAAAACGTTTAGGCTTAAGAACAGATGCATCAGGAAAATTTGAAAAAGGATTAGACCCTAATAATGCTGAAGCAGCAATCAACAGAGCATGTCAGTTAATTGAAGAACTTGGAGCAGGTGAAGTTGTTGCGGGAATGGTAGATATCTATCCTGAAAAGAAAGAAGAAAATACAGTTAAATTTGAGCCTGAAAAAATTAACAAGTTATTAGGAACAGACTTATCAAAAGAGGAAATGTTAAGTTACTTCCCTGCATTAGAATTAAAATATGATGATAATACACAGTTAATTACAGTTCCTACATTTAGACAGGATTTATACAGAACATGTGATATTGCAGAAGAAATCGCAAGATTTTATGGATATGACAAGATTCCAATGACACTTCCGTCAGGAGAATCAACATCAGGTAAGATTCCACTTAAAGTACAGATTGAAAAAATTGCAAGTTCAGTTGCACGGTTCTGTGGATTCTCTCAGGCAATGACATATTCATTTGAAAGCAAGAAAGTATTTGATAAACTTTTATTACCTGAAGATTCAGAACTTAGAAATACAGTTTCTATAATGAATCCATTAGGTGAAGATTTTAGTGTAATGAGAACTACATCGTTAAATGGAATGCTTACATCACTTTCAACAAACTTCAACAGAAGAAATAAGAATGTTAAATTATTTGAACTTGGAAATATTTATCTTCCAAAATCAATGCCTGTAACAGAACTTCCAGATGAAAGAATGCAGTTTACACTTGGATTTTATGGAGAAGGTGATTTCTTTACAATGAAAGGTGTTGTAGAAGAATTCTTTTCACAGGTTGGAATGGATAAAAAAGTAACATATGATGCTAAAGCAGGAAAGACATTTTTACATCCGGGACGTCAGGCAAATGTTATTTATAATGATACAGTTGTTGGTTATTTAGGAGAAGTTCATCCTGAAGTATTAGATAACTATAATATTAAAGACAGAGTATATGTTGCAGTAATTGACATGCCATATATCGTTGAAATGGCATCATTTGATACAAAATATAAAGGAATTGCTAAATATCCTGCTGTAACAAGAGATATTAGTATGGTAGTTTCAAAAGAAATACTTGTAGGTCAGATTGAAGAAGTAATAGAGAAATGTGCCGGAAAGAATCTTGAAAACTATCAGTTGTTTGATATTTATGAAGGAAATCAGATTGAAGAAGGATTTAAGTCAGTTGCATATAAGATTGTATTTAGAGCAAGTGACAGAACACTTGAAGAAGCTGATATCACAAAGGCAATGGACAAGATTCTTAAAGGATTACAGGAACTTGGTATTGAATTAAGAGGTTAAAGGACAAAAATGGATCATATAGAACTTTTTAATAAAATGATTGAGTATTATGAAGGCGATCCAAAGAGAATACAGCATTTTACAAAAGTATTTGAATATTGTAGACTCATTGGAACAATGGAAAATATTCCTGAAAAAGAGCAGTTCGCTTTAGAAACAACAGCTTTAGTTCATGATATTGGAATAAAAAAAGCAGAAGAAGTACATGGAAAAGGAAACTGTAGTGGAAAATTACAGGAAAAACTTGGACCTGAAATTGCTGAAAAAATGTTAAATGAATTAGGTTATCCTAAAGATGTCATTGAAAGAGTAAGTTATTTAGTTGCTCATCATCACACATATAATGATATATGTGACAGCGATTACCAGATTTTAGTTGAAGCAGATTTTTTAGTTAATATGTATGAAGACGGATTGCCGTCTCAGAATGTAAAGGCTGCTTATGAAGCTGTATTTAAGACAGAATCAGGCAAGCGTATATGCAGAACGATGTTTGGAATTAAATAATTTTAATTCATGCATTATTTGCAAAGTTCCAATAAAGAAAGGAACATTGTCTGTGCGGATGTATGTGAACAAAGTTTTTCATATATCTGTAGGATTAAATTAAACAGGGAAGGTTGGAATAAAATTTCAACCTTTCCTTTGTTGCTATAGTAGGAAACAAAATGAACGAAGTTCATTTTTTATAAATGTTTCCGACGAATAGCCTCTGACAGAAGGGCAGGGGCATTACATATTGCACAGGAGAATAAAATGAAATTTGTAATACAAAGAGTAAATCATGCATCAGTTAAGGTTGATGGAAATGTAGTAGGTAAAATAGATAAAGGCTATATGGTACTTATAGGTATATCTGAAAATGATACAAAGGAAATAGCTGATAAAATGATTAAGAAAATGATTGGCTTAAGAATTTTTGAAGATGAAAATGGAAAAACAAATATTAGTTTAAAAGATGTATCAGGTGAACTTTTACTTATTTCACAATTTACTTTGTATGCAGATTGTAAAAAAGGAAACAGACCTTCTTTTATCAATGCGGGAAAACCAGATATGGCAAATGAAATGTATGAATACATTATAGAACAATGCAAAAAAGAAATAAGCGTTGTTGAAAAAGGAATATTTGGCGCAGATATGAAAGTTAGTCTGGAAAATGATGGACCATTCACAATTGTTTTAGATAGTAAGGAAATTATAAAATAATGGAAAAAACAATGAATTTACATGATTTTTATTATGATTTACCACAGGAACTGATAGCTCAGGACCCACTTGAGGACAGAAGTAGTTCAAGACTTATGGTATTAAACAAAAACACAGGAAAAATACAACATCATATATTTAAAGATATTGTTAAATATTTGCATAAAGGAGATTGTCTTGTAATTAATAATACAAAAGTTATTCCTGCCAGACTTTTTGGAAGTAAAGTCGGAACAGATGCGAAGATTGAAGTATTATTATTAAAAAGAAAAGAAAATGATGTTTGGGAAACATTAGTTAAACCGGGTAAAAAATGCAAAGTTGGAACTGAAATTTCATTTGGTGAAGGACTTTTAGTTGGAAAGGTTATTGATGTTGTTGAAGAAGGTAACAGATTAATACAATTTAAATATGAAGGCATATTTGAAGAAATACTTGATAAGTTAGGACAGATGCCGCTTCCACCATATATTACACATCAGTTAAAAGATAAAAACAGATATCAGACAGTATATGCAAAGTATGAAGGTAGTGCCGCAGCGCCTACAGCAGGTCTTCATTTTACAAAAGAATTGTTAAATGAAATCAAAGAAAAGGGTGTTGAAATTGCAAATGTAACTCTTCATGTCGGACTAGGTACATTTAGACCTGTAAAAGTAGAAAATGTATTAGAACATCATATGCATTCCGAATTTTATGATGTAGAGGAAGAAGAGGCTAAAAAGATTAATGAATGCCGTAAAAATGGTGGACGAGTTATTGCTGTAGGGACAACAAGCTGTAGAACACTAGAATCTGTTACAGGTGAAGATGGCATTGTTAAGGCAGGAAATGGCTGGACAGAGATATTTATTTATCCGGGCTATAAATTTAAGGCAATTGACTGTCTTATAACTAATTTTCATCTTCCTGAATCAACACTTTTAATGCTTGTATCAGCACTTGCAGGAAGAGAAAATATTATGGCAGCTTATGAAGAAGCAGTAAAAGAAAAATATAGATTTTTCTCATTTGGAGATGCTATGTTTATAACAGATAATGAAACAGAAGAATAGACACATAAACTTATATGAGGATTAGTAATGACAGATGTTTATATAGTACAGAAATTAGAAAATAATAAAGATATTATTGTAAATGTGCCGGGTTCAAAAAGCATAACTAACAGAGCATTAATGTTAGCTGCATTGTCTGATGGAGAGTGTAACTTAGATGGGGTACTTTTTAGTGATGATTCCAGAGCATTTTTAGATTGCCTTGAAAAATTGGGATTTCAATTATTTATAGACGAAAATGAAAAAAGAGTAAAGGTTGTTGGAACATCAGGGGAAATACCAAATAGAAAAGCAACAATAGATGTAAGAAGCGCTGGAACTGCAGCCAGATTCCTAACGGTTATGCTTGCAGTTACAGGAGGAGAATATACTCTTAATTCTTCAGAACAAATGAAAAAAAGACCGATGGGTGAAATTATTGATTTGCTAAGAAATGCAGGAGTTAAGATTAGTTGTTTAGAAGAAGAAGGTCATTTTCCATTTATTATTTCTTCAAATGGTTTAGACAAGAAAGAAGTTTCGATTAACACAGATACAAGTAGTCAGTATGCAAGTGCATTATTAATGGCTGCTGTTATGACAGGTTTGAAAATAAAACTAACAGGAAAACGTGTTAACGGTGCATATATAAAAATTACCTTAAATATGCTTAAGCAATTTGGAATTAAATATGTTCAATTTGAAGAAAATAAATATAATATAGAAAAACAAAGGTTCAGATTAGAAAAATATCAGATAGAACCTGATATGTCAGGAGCATGTTATTTCTATGCAATGTCATTAATGATTAAGAAAAAAGTTTTGGTAAAAAATCTGCATTTAAATTCAATGCAGGGAGATATTAAATTTTTATATGCTTTGAAAAAAATGGGATGCCTTGTAAAAGATACTGATGAAGGGATTATAATTGATGGTTCAAATGTATCTGAATACAAAGGAATAGAAATTGATATGAATGATTTTTCTGATCAGGCATTGACAATGGCGTGTGTAGCTGCATTTGCAAAAAGTAAAACATTAATAAAAAATGTAGGACATATAAAAATGCAGGAGTGTGATAGAGTAAATGCCATAATAACTAATCTTAATTGTTTAGGAATAAAAGCAAGAGAAGAATTAGCGGATGGTAAAGTTAATATTTGCATTGAACCGGGAAAAGTCAACAGTGGAGAGATAGAAACATTTAATGACCACAGAGTTGCTATGTCATTTACACTTATTGGGTTAGTTTGCGGAGGCATAACTATAAAAAATCCGATGTGCTGTAAAAAAACATTTGAAAATTACTTTGATATAATTGATTCGTTGTATTAAATAAAAAAGTGTAACAGTTATTTTTGTTAATTGTTACACTTTTTTGTTATATTTATTGTCTCTTTACTATGTCATATTTATGTCTTTCAAGCATTTCTACAGCTCTATCAGCTGAATCCTGGTCATAGAAAGAAATTTTAAGAACACCATCTTCAAATTCCCTATTATGAACAATTCCGATATTTTTAATGCTGACGCCACTTGTTGCAAGGATAGTTGCAATAGTAGCAATTGCACCTGATTCATCGATAATATTACAGTAAATTCTGTAACTTCTAGGTATGATAGAATTGTTATGTTCTTCAATGTTATCTCTGTAATCACGGCTTTCAGTAATAAGAGCATTGATGTCTGAGCCACGTTTGTTATCAAGGCTTGATTTAATATCTTTTAAATCATGAATATATTTGTCAAGCATAATGCTGATGTTTTTGGTGTTAGTCATACAAATCTGTTCCCACATTTCAGGTGAAGAACTGGCGATTCTTGTTATGTCTTTAAATCCTCCGGCAGCTAAAGTTTTCATATACTCTTCCTTTGAGTCGTTATGTTTTACTAAGTTAACAAGACTGGCTGCAATCAGATGAGGAAGATGACTAATTGCTGCAACAACTTTATCATGCTCTTCATAAGATATACGAATTGGAATTGCTCCAATCATTTTAACAATTTTAGTTAATTCATCTACATATTTTTGCTCAACTTTATTTGTAGGAGTAAGAGGGTAGTATGCATTTTCAACAAGTCGGTCATTAGCATTTTCATATCCTGTTTTCTCAGAACCGGCCATAGGATGTCCGCCGATAAAATGTTCTTCAAGACCAAGGGCATTTACAGCCTGATGAATATTTGTTTTTACACTACCAACATCTGTTATAATACAGTTATCATTTATAATTTTTTTTAAAATACTTAGGTATTCAACATTTTTTTCAACAGGAGTGCATAAGAAAATATAATCACATTGTGAAAATGTTGAATCAACCTTATCAGTTGCAATATTTGCAGTACCATCATTTAAAGCTAATGTTCTGGATGATTCACGTCTGTTATATACAATAATTGTTGATTCAGGTAAAACACGTCGAATAGCTTTTGCAATAGAACCACCAATTAATCCGATTCCAATAAATCCAAATGTTAGTTTTCTCATTTTTTAAGTCCTTTCTTCCCGTAAATTAATCTTCTAACTTTAACGCTTTAAAGTTTAGCACTTTAAAGCAAGATATTCAATATAAAATTTAAACTTTATGTATTAAATAAAAAATTATAAGAATTATTCAAGGCATTATAACCCATTTTATAGGAAAAAACAAATTTTTATTGTAACGTTTTTTAACATAGAGGAATGTTGTAAATCATATAATAATTTTGTAAAATAGATTGTATGATAGTGAACGGATTAATTAAATATTAAAAATGGTGAACGAAATTATTTTTTATAAATGTTTCAAGAAATAAGCCACCAACCACTGGAAGGGGCAATACATAATAATATTAGGAGGGTACAGCTATGAATGTGTATAAAACATCTCAGGTTAGAAATGTAGTTTTTTTAGGACACGGAGGCGCAGGTAAAACTACATTAGCAGAAGCAATGGCGTACGCAACAGGAGTGATAACCAGAATGGGCAGTGTCGATAATGGAAACACTATAAGCGATTATGACTCAGAAGAAATTAAGCGTAAGTTTTCTATTAATGCGGCAGTTATTCCAATAGAATGGAACGGATTAAAGATTAATATACTGGATGCTCCGGGTTATTTTGATTTTGTCGGACAGACAGAGGATGCCATGAGTGTGGCAGATGCAGCTGTAATAGTAGTAAATGGCAAAGCAGGATTAGAAGTAGGAACGATAAAGGCATGGGAAATATGTGAACGAAGAAAAATTCCAAGAATATTTTTTATTACAGGAATGGATGATCCTAATGCTAAATATATGGAAACCGTAAAGCAATTAAAGGAAACATTTGGTAAACAGATTGCTCCGTTTCATTTGCCAATAATTGAAGATGGCATTTTAACAGGATATGTAAATGTTGTTAAAATGGGTGGACGAAAATTTGTAGGTGATAATGGCGAATATGTGGAAAGAGATATACCGGATAATCTTGAAAGTGATTTGATTCCATGTAGAGAACAGCTTATGGAGGCTGTGGCGGAGTCAGACGAAGAACTTATGGATAAATATTTTAGTGGGGAAGAATTTTCAAATGAAGAAATATCAAAAGCACTTAGAAAAAGTGTAATAAGTTGTGATATAGTTCCTGTACAAATAGGAGCAGGTATTAACTGTAAAGGTGTAAATATGCTTTTACAGACATGCGAAAAATATTTTCCATCACCTGATAAGGCAGAGGTATTTAAGAAAGGAAAAAATCAGGATACAGGTGAGGATGTAATAGCTGATTTTGATGAAACTAAACCTGTAACGGCATATGTATTTAAAACAATAATGGATCCGTTTGTCGGTAAATATTCATTAGTAAAGGTAAGAACAGGTATACTTAAGGCATCAACTACAGTTTATAATCCGTCAAAAGGAATCGAGGAAAAATTAGGAAAACTTTATACTATATGTGGCAAAAATATTTCTGAAATAACCGAATTACACGCAGGAGATATAGGAGCGGTAGGCAAGCTTACAAGCACCAGAACAGGCGATACTTTAGCAACAAAGGAATGGCCGGTAGTTTATCACCCGACTACAATGTCTAAACCATATACATATAAACGATATAAGGCAGTAAAGAAAGGTGAAGAAGATAAATTAGCACAGGCATTGGTTAAGTTGTGTATAGAAGATTTGACACTTAAGACAGTAAGTGACGAAGAAAACAGACAACTTTTACTTTATGGTATAGGAGATCAGCAGTTAGATGTTGTAGCAAGTAAATTAAAGGAAAAATATAAAGTAGAAATTGAATTGTTAAAACCAAAATTTGCATTTAGAGAAACAATTAAAAAGAAAGTTCAGGCTCAGGGCAAACATAAAAAACAGTCAGGCGGACATGGACAGTATGGCGATGTAGTAATTGAATTTGAGCCATCAGGAGATTTATCAAGACCATATGTATTTGAAGAAAAGATATTTGGTGGTTCAGTTCCTAAAAATTATTTTCCTGCGGTCGAAAAAGGAATACAGGAAAGCGTTTTAAAGGGACCTCTTGCAGGATATCCTGTTGTTGGAATTAAGGCAACATTAATTGATGGTTCGTATCATCCTGTAGATTCGTCAGAAGTTGCATTTAAAACAGCAACCATGATTGCATTTAAGAAAGGATTTATGGAAGCGATGCCTGTATTACTACAGCCAATGGCATTACTTACAGTTACAATACCTGATAAATTTACAGGAGATGTAATGGGAGATTTAAATAAGAGACATGGAAGAGTTGTTGGAATGACTCCTGATAAAAATAATATTCAAATTATAGAAGCAGAAATTCCTATGTCTGATTTGTATGGATATTCAACAAGCCTTAGAGCAATAACAGGTGGACTTGGTGAATTTGAATACGTATTGTCCAGATACGAGCAGGCACCGGTTGATGTACAGGAAAAAGAAGTGCGTGAAAGAAGTGAGGCTAATAATAAATAATTTTGCATGATTCTTGTGTAAAGTATTATGTTTGAAATTATAAAAACTAAATGATATGTTAAATGTAAGTGACTATAGGGTTATTTGCTTAAGCAAATAATCCTATAGTTTAATATTGTGGTAGGATTGTGAGAGCGCGTAGCACAGAACAATCCGTAGGCATCAAAAACTCAATATTATATTGTAAAAGAAAATAAAGTGAACACGACTCATTTAGTTTAACGTTTCTAACGATTAGTTGTTAAATAAAGAAAAATAAATTATAAAGGAGAGAATGAGATGGATATTAAAGAAATATTATCAAAAGTTGATCATACGTTATTAAGACCGGAGGCGACATGGAATCAGATAAAAAATATATGTGATGAGGGCATTAAATACAATACAGCTTCAGTATGCATACCTCCTAGCTTTGTAAAACAGGCTGCAGAATATGTTGATGGAAAAATTGCAATATGTACGGTAATTGGTTTCCCAAATGGATATAATACTACAGAAGTAAAATGCTATGAAGCACAAAGTGCCGTTAAAGATGGTGCTAGTGAAATTGATATGGTTATAAATATCGGATGGGTAAAAGAGGAAAAATGGGGAGAAATATTTAATGAGATTAACAAAGTAAAAGATTCATGTAATGGAAAATTACTTAAAGTTATTATTGAAACCTGTCTTTTAACAGATAAAGAAATAGAAAAAATGTCAGAAATTGTTTCGCTTTCAAAAGCAGATTATATAAAGACATCAACAGGATTTTCCACAGAAGGGGCAACTTTCCATTCGGTAAAATTATTTGCTGACAATGTATTCAACAATACTAAAATTAAAGCCGCAGGTGGAATCAGTAGCTTAGAAGATGCAGAAAAATTTATTGAATTAGGAGCAGACAGACTTGGGACAAGCAGAATTGTAAAAATAGCTAAAGAAAAAGAAGAAAATCAGTAGGGAATATCATATATCAGGGCTTATGAGCGACGTCTATATTCTATTGCAAAAATAACCATTTGTTGTATAATATAACAGTATGCGTGAAATTATGGGAAGGAATGATTTTGTGAGTAGAAAAGATAATTCAAAAGCTAAAAATTTAAAAAATATAATTACAACATTAATAGAGGTTATTATTGTTGCAGCTATTATTTTTGGCGGCCTGATGTATGTTCAGCATAGATTACAGTCAAGAGGAACTGCAAGTACACAAGGAAAAGGAATTGACAGTAAAGAAGAAACACAGGATGAAGAGCAGAATAGTGGGACAGGTAAATATAATCTTGTGGTCAATATAAAAAAGAATGCTCTCATTGTATACGAGACAGACAAGGATAATAATGAGGTTCCTACCTATGTCTTTCAGTGTTCCGTTGGAGATGGAATAAATGAAGGCAAGGGTAAGGTTCAGAAAAAATACACCTGGCTTGATATTAATAAATCATGGCATAAATATAACTCACAGATTTCTGAAAACAGTTGGATTCAGTCAGTTAATTATAGTGAAAAATATAGTTGGACTTTAAATAAAAAATCATATAACAGTTTAGGAGAAAAGCAAAAAGCAGGTTCATGTATTTTGCTTACTGCAAGAGATGCAAAATGGATATATGATAACTGTGGAACAGGAACTAAAGTTAAAATTGTAAAAGGTTCAAAGAAGGATGTATTACCTATGGAACCGCTTGCAAAGACTGAAACATATAAAAAATGTGGGTGGGATCCTACTGACACTGATGAAGCTAATCCTTATTTAAAGCTTGCTAACAGTACAATTGCTGTTGGTGATAAGGTTGTATATGTTGAAAAAGGTACAGATGTAAAATACCTTGAAAATATAATTGCAATTAATGCTAACGGACAGGATGTTACATCGAAATTAAAATACAATAAAATAGATTCAGGCACGCTTGGAAAAAATAAAGTTAAATTTACATATAAAAATAAAGCCGGAGAAAAATTTTCTCAGACAGTTGTATTTAAAGTAATTGATACGACCTGTCCTAAGGTAACATTATCAACATATAAATTTAAATATGAAGTTAAGAGTGCAAGCATAAAAGATTATCAGAAAGATAAAGTAAAAAAAGCAATAGAAGATTTAGTTAAGTCAAAAGCAAGTTGTGATGAAAGTGGAGTTACAATTAAAGCAGTGGCTTTTCCTAAAGATCAATTAGAAATTGGAGATAATTCCGTTAAAGTAATTGCTACTGATGAATCAGGTAATATTGGAAACTGTGAAGCAACAGTTGAATTAGTTATTAAGGAAACTAAATTAAATAAGAAACCAAAAGTACCTGAATCGACTAAGCATAAAAAAGAAGAAACTATTACAAAGAAGAGTAAAGAAGAAACAACGACAAAGAAAAAGTCTGAGGAAACAACAACACAGAATTCTAAGGAAACTACTTCTCAGACAAGTGAAATGCAAACAACAGCAAATTTAGCTGAGTAAATAATAAAATGATTATAAATTATAATCTATAATCTAGGAGGAAAAATAATTATGTCTACAGCTTATAATCATAAGACAGTTGAAAAAAAATGGCAGAAATATTGGCAGGAAAATGAGACATTTAAAACGGATGTCTGGGATTTTAGCAAGCCAAAATATTATGCTCTTGATATGTTCCCATACCCATCAGGTGTAGGACTTCATGCAGGACATCCGGAAGGCTATACAGCTACAGATATTATGTCACGTATGAAAAGAATGCAGGGATACAATGTACTTCATCCAATGGGATATGACTCATTTGGACTTCCTGCAGAACAGTATGCGGTAACTACAGGTAATCATCCTGCAGAATTTACACAGAAGAATATTGCAACATTCTCAAAACAGTTAAGAGAGTTAGGATTTGATTATGATTGGTCTAAGATGATTGCAACATCTGATCCTAAGTTTTATAAATGGACACAGTGGATATTTAAAAAATTATATGAAGCAGGATATGCAAAACATATTGATATGCCTGTAAACTGGTGTGAAGAATTAGGAACAGTTCTTTCAAATGACGAAGTAATTGATGGAAAATCAGAACGAGGAGGCTATCCGGTTGTTAGAAAGAATATGAAACAGTGGGTAATCGACCAGCCTGCATTTGCAGAAAAACTTTTGGAAGGCTTAGAAGAAATTGACTGGCCTGAATCAACAAAAGATATGCAGAGAAACTGGATTGGAAAGAGCACAGGTGTAGAAGTAGAATTTGAAATCGTAGACGGAGGAAAATTCTCTATCTTTACAACATGTATTGAAACAATATATGGAATTACATTTATGGTATTAGCACCGGACGGTGAAATTGTTAAGAGCCTTATGGACAGAGTAGAAAATAAGGAAGAAGTCGAGGCATATATTGCTGAAACAGCTAAGAAGAATGATTTTGACCGTACAGAATTAAATAAAACAAAATCAGGTTGCAGACTTGAAGGCATTTATTGTATCAATCCTGTAAATGGTAAGAAAGTGCCTTTATTTATTGGTGATTTCGTACTTGCAAGTTATGGTACAGGAGCTGTTATGGCAGTTCCAAGTCATGACCAGAGAGACTTTGAATATGCGATAGCACATAACATCGATATGATTCAGGTAATTGAAGGCGCAGATGTATCTGAGCATGCATTTGAAAAACAGGATTATCTTGGAAAAGGTTGCAAGCTTATTAATTCTGAAGAATTTACAGGCCTTACAGTTGAAGAAGCAAAAGTTGCAATTACAAAGAAATTAGTAGACATGGGAGTTGCAAAGGAAACAGTAAATTATCACTTCCGTGAATGGATTTTTGCAAGACAAAGATACTGGGGAGAACCTGTTCCTTGTGTATATAAAGAAGATGGAGAAATTTATTTCCTTCCTGACGAAGAACTTCCATTAATTCTTCCGCCATTGGATGATTATAAAGGAAAGAATGGTAAAGCTCCTCTTGAAAATGCTGTTGAATGGAAGCAGTATGATAAAAATGGAATTAAGGGTGTGCGTGAAACAGCAACAATGCCCGGTTCAGCAGGATCTTCATGGTATTATATGAGATATATTGACCCTGATAATGATAAAGAATTTGCAAATCAGGAATTGTTAAAACACTGGATGCCTGTAGATTTATATGTAGGTGGTCCTGAACATGCTGTAGGTCATTTGATGTATTCACGTATTTGGAACAGATTTTTATATGACCAGGGTCTTTCACCTGTAAAAGAACCGTTTAAGAAGTTAGTTCATCAGGGAATGATTCTTGGTGAAAATGGTATTAAGATGGGTAAAAGATTCCCTGAATTTGTTGTAAATCCAAGCGATATTGTAGAGGAATATGGTGCTGACACATTAAGATTATATGAAATGTTCATGGGACCGATTGAAGTTTCAAAACCATGGAATTCTGATGCAGTACAGGGAGCTTATCGTTTCATTAAGAGAGTATGGGCATTCTTTACAGATGAAGAGAAAATCGTAGATGAAAACGATAATACATTAACAAAGATTTATCATCAGACAGTTAAGAAAGTAACAAATGACTTTGAAGAGTTAGGATATAATACAGCTATTGCTCAGATGATGACATTTGTTAATGAAGTATACAAAGCAGGAAAATGTCCAAAAGAATATGCAGAAAACTTTATTAAAATGTTTTCATGTATATGTCCACATGTAGGTGAAGAAATCTGGCAGATTTTAGGTCACAATGATACAATTGCATTTGAAAAATGGCCTGAATATGATGAGAGCAAGATGGTAGAAGATACAATTAAAGTTCCTGTACAGATAAATGGTAAAACAAAAGCAGTCGTAGAACTTCCGGCTGATGTTTCAAAAGATGATGCTATTTTAGCAGGAAAAGAAGCAATAGCAGACAAGCTTACAGGAAACGTTGTAAAAGAAATTTATGTTCCGGGACGAATCATTAACATAGTAATGAAATAATTGGGACAAAAAACACAATAAAATAATTTCTTGAAATAAAATAGAATTTATATTTCGGGAAATATAAAATGACGCAGGTAATGTTATCTGCGTCATTTTTATCTTGGGATTCTGCTAATCAGTTTGTATCCATTTTCCTTTAGCCATTTTCTTTGAACTCTGTAATTTGGTAATACATTTTCAACAATAGACCAAAAACGGGGAGAATGGTTCATTTCAATTCTATGACTTAGTTCATGAATAACAACATAATCAATTATGTCTTTAGAAGTAAGCATAAGTAGAGCATTAAAATTAAGATTGCCTTTGTTGCTGCAACTTCCCCATCTCGTTTTCTGTGTTCTAATTGAAATACGGTTATAGGAAACACCCATTATTTTTGCAAAATAAGAAACACGTGTTGGAATATAATCGGAAGCAGTAGATATTAAATTGTTTATTTCATCTTTTGTCAAATAATTATTTTCTAAATCAGCCTGATTGTTTTTTATTTTGCTTAAATGGGAATTAATCCAATCCTGTTTACTGTTAACAAATTTTAATACATCATCATTTCTCATGAAAAACGGAACTCTTACAATAAGCGTTCCGTCATGTTTTATTTCTAAACACATAGTTTTTCTTTTACTTTTAATTATTTTAATAGGATATTCGCTCATCTTTAAGGTACCTTTCATATCGTCAAAAGCATAGATAGTGTATGTAAATAATTTGAATTACATGCAAGTTATAGTATTTAAAACATCCATATTTAATTTAATTTACACGCAGATTACAGTATTCAAACTGTCCATATCTAATACATTTTTTACACAATCTAATACAATTTGTACATAATCTAATAAATATATATATGTAATAAATATACTTATTAAAATGAGTAAAATCAAGAAGCTATCTTGCAATTTAAAATTCTATCAAATTATCAGGAAAAATCAGCTTTTCTTATTTTTACTCATTAGTTTTGTAAGGCGTTTAACCATTTCAATTCTTTGTTGTTCTTTTGGTGTCATTTTTTGCTTTAAAACATTAAGAATTGCATCAGTTTCTTCATTTGTAAAAGAGGCACCTTGCTTTGTCGCTTCATTAGATGCTTTTATGAAATAAGGAATCATTTGCTTTGCATCCATTTCACCTGTGTTCTCAACAATGTCTGTAAGAATCTTTAATTTTTCATTAGAAATACCTGATAAAACAGGATCATTCATCCATTCGTTATTGCTCATATAAAATCTCCATTCTGCTACAATAAATGCAGCACATAATAATTTTTAATCTGCATTACTATACGCTAAAAATTTATAAAATGTATTATGAAAGCAGATAAATTTTAAGTTAAAACATTTCTTTAAACATATCCATATATTCACCAAACATAGATTCTTTTGCCTCGTTATCCATTGAAAACATATCCATCATACCGATAAATGTTTCAAACATTTCCTGTTCATCAGTTGTAAGATAATCTTTTACAATGGGATATAAAGTAGAAAAATCAAGAGGCTTGTCACAATTCATGGCTTTATAATTTCCGTTTTTATCTTTAATCATGTATGAACCGGGGTTAATAGAAAATGAATTTTTTAATTCCTGAAATTTTATATATATTCCAAGAGATTTGCCCGTATCATAATCTATGTATGGGAGAACAGCCTTTAGAATCTGCAGATTTCTGTTAGTAAGCATGCTGTCAAATAACGTTTGCTTCATATTTGCATTATCCATAAGGCTGACCTCCTTTTTAATTTAAATGCTTAATGCCATTAGTAATAAAAACAGATTTGTATCTTCTAAAAAATTAGTGGCAAGTGCATTTTTCAAAAGACATTCTAAATCATATTGATAATAATCTTTCGAATCAATTAACAGCCGCAACCATTTCCAAAGAAGCCACCGTTATTATTTCCGCATGCACAAAGAAGTACTAAAATCCAAAGAATGCTCTGGCAACCACAGCCATCGTTTCCTCCACAACCGCATCCGTTATTTCCACCACAGCAGAATAAAAGGATAAGAATTAAAAATAAAGTATTGTTTCCTCCTTCACAACCGCATCCACATCCGCAGTTTGTTGCTGCTAAATCACTCATATTTGTTTCCCCTAAAATATTGTTTACACTAAATAATATGTAATGAACTTAAAATTGTTTACAAAAAAATAAACTTTAAAAGAAAAAAACATATATTAAAGTATAGACAACATAAGAACTTTTATATGCCTGCTTATTACATATCATATTTTTATTGGAAAGTTGAAATGAATACAGTTAGAAAATTATTGAAAATAGATTGTATAGAAGAAAAGGGAATTATCGGGCAGGATATTGTTGTAGCTATACTTGATACAGGAATGGCAGAACATCCTGATTTGAAGGAAAAAATTATATTATTTAAGGATTTTGTTGGGAATAGGGAAAAATGTTATGACGATAATGGACATGGAACTCACGTTGCAGGGATAATAGCCGGAGAATCTAAAGACAGATTCTATGGAAGAATGAATATAAATGGAATTGCAAAGGGTTCTCAGTTAGTTGTTCTAAAAGTTCTTAATGCAAAGGGAATAGGTATTGAAGATAAAGTTATAGATGGTATTAAATGGATAATAGATAATTATGAAAAATATAATATAAAAATAGTAAATATATCTTTTGGAACAATTCATAATAATTGCTCAGAAATGCGTTTGATTAAATATGTAGAAATACTATGGCAGTTAGGATTAGTTGTGGTTGCAGCTGCAGGTAATAATGGTCCTGATATAGGCAGTATAACTGTGCCCGGTGTGAGTAAAAAAATTATTACTGTTGGTGTAGTAGAGGATGGGAAAAAAGTAAATGTAAATGGGAGATACACATCGAATTATTCTGGAAGAGGTCCAACATGTGAATGTATTCAAAAGCCTGATTTGATAGCTTATGGTAATAATATTGTAAGCTGCAACAATAATTATAAATTGAAAAAATATACAGTAAAAAGTGGAACATCGATGGCAACACCTGTTGTTACAGGATGTGTTGCATTGTTGCTATCTAAATATCCTGAATTAAAAAATATAGATGTGAAAAGAAAGATGATAGAATCATGCAAGGATGTTAATTTGCCGGCTAATATTCAGGGCGCAGGAGTTATAAATCCTGTAGAATTATTGGGTGTTAAATGATGATTGTTATATTTGCTTTTATATATTTATGATGATTAAACTATAATACGCATCAAATATTTTGCCGGTTATAGATTTTTAAATCAAGTCTTTAAAAGTGTAAAGTGTTAAAATGTTTAGTTTACAAAGATGGTTCAATGAAGTATAATTTAACATGAGTATATTTCTAGGAGGAAGTAAGATGGCAAAAATTAAGATGACAACTCCATTAGTTGAAATGGATGGAGATGAAATGACAAGAATTCTTTGGAAATTAATCAAGGATGAGTTATTAGAACCTTTCGTAGAGTTAAAGACAGAGTACTATGATTTAGGCCTTGAGTACAGAAATGAAACAAATGACCAGGTTACATTTGATTCAGCAGAAGCTACAAAGAAGTATGGGGTAGCTGTTAAGTGTGCAACAATCACACCTAATGCAGCAAGAATGACAGAATATAATTTAAAAGAAATGTGGAAGAGCCCAAATGGAACAATTCGTGCAATTCTTGATGGAACAGTATTTAGAGCTCCAATTATTGTTAAAGGAATTGAGCCATACGTTAAGAATTGGACAAAGCCAATTACAATAGCAAGACATGCATATGGTGATGTATATAAGGGAAGCGAAATGAAGATTCCGGGACCTGGAAAGGCTGAAATTGTATACACAAATGAAGCAGGAGAAGAAACAAGAGAATTAATTCATGAATTTAAGGGTGCAGGAATTGTACAGGGTATGCATAACCTTAACGATTCAATTGAAAGTTTTGCAAGAAGCTGCTTCAATTTTGCATTAGATACAAAGCAGGACTTATGGTTTGCAACAAAAGATACTATTTCTAAGAAGTATGACCATACATTCAAGGATATTTTTGCTGATATTTATGAAGCAGAATATAAAGAAAAATTTGAAGAAGCAGGAATTGAGTATTTCTATACATTAATCGATGATGCAGTAGCAAGAGTTATGCGTTCAGAGGGCGGATATATTTGGGCTTGTAAGAACTATGATGGCGACGTTATGTCAGATATGGTTGCAACAGCATTCGGTTCATTATCAATGATGACATCAGTACTTGCTTCACCAAATGGTTACTATGAATATGAAGCTGCTCATGGTACAGTTCAGAGACATTATTATAAGCACTTAAAGGGTGAAGAAACTTCAACAAACCCAATTGCAACTATTTTTGCATGGTCAGGTGCTTTAAGAAAACGTGGTGAGTTAGATAATATCCCTGAATTAATGGAATTTGCTGATAAGCTTGAAAAGGCATGTATTGATACAATTGAAGATGGAGAAATGACAGGAGATTTATATATTATTTCTACATTAGAGAATAAAAAGAAATTAAATACACAGGATTTCATTTTAGCAATAAGAAGACACTTAGAAGCATTACTTTAATTTTGACGTATGTAATTAACGATTTAAAATATAAGATGAACATTTTATATTTTGAATATAAAAAATTTATTTAAGGAGAAAATATAATGAGAAAATTAGGGAAAATGATTACTTTACTTGCAGCTACAACTATTATGGCTGTAGGAATGATTACAACAGCGTTTGCGGCTGATGCAATTACACCGACAGAATTTTATTATGGCACAGAAGCAATGACAGCTCCACAGACATTTAGCTATAATAATAGCAATTTTATTAATGGAAAGTATTATCAGGGTGTTGTTGTACCTGTAAATGTTACTAAAGCGGGAAGCTTAAAAGTTGTAACAACAGCTACAAGTGTATTAAAGGATATTAATATTGAAGTATATTCTGATGCAGCATGCACTAACAGAATGGAATATTTAACAGATTTGAAGGTTGGTTCAACAACAGTTGAAGATTATGTTTCATTTTCAAATGCGGGAACATATTACATAAAATTTGATTCATATTGCTATAACGGTGAAGATGTTTATACAAATACATTCACAGTACAGACAGGATTCTATACACTTGATGCAAAAGTAATCAAGGATGGTGAGACAATTACATATTATAGAAACTCAGGCGAAGATAAGTATGTTTTTAATTATACAGCTACAAAGACAGGAAAAGTTACAGTAACACTTCCTTATTCTATGGGCAGTTATGTAACATTTGTTGATTCAGGTAAGACTGTATGTGAAAAAAAATGGGTATCTGATTTGACAAGTGACAGTCAGGCATCTTTTGCAGTAAAGAAGGGTAAAACTTATAAATTTGAGGTTACTTCTAATGGAACATCATATGGTAAAGAACAGAGCTTTTCTTTAAAGGAAACAGCTGTTAAGGCTAAAAGCGGAGCTAAGAGAGCTAAAGCAGTAAAGATAAAAAAAGGAAAAACAGTAAAGGGTATTGTTACAGCAGGAGATAAGAAAGCAAATTGGTATAAATTTACAGTAAAGAAAAAGAAACCTGTTACAATAACTCTTGATGGTAACGTAGAAAATAATCTTAAATTCACTATTTACAATAAAAAAGGTAAAAAGATTGATAGCACATCATATTATGGATACAAGAGAGATTTAAAACTTACATATAGTACAACTTACGGAAAAGCTAATGCCGGAACATACTATATTAAGATTGAAAAAGCAAATGCAAACAGCAATGGAGTTTATTCTATAAAGTGGAAATAAATTTATTTGAATATGGAATAGACAATTTTTATTATTAAAATTAAAGCATAAAATTATAGCACTTGGCTCATAATGTGGGTCAAGTGTTTTTATGCGTTATAATAAATATTTATTCCCAATGCCAATAGACTAATAAAATATTAGTGTATTGGTATTAGGAACAAATCAGAAAAAAAGAAAGGATAGTGTGTAAAAAATGAAAGAAAATTTAAAGAAATTATTTCAGTATTACAAACCGTATAAACATGTATTCTTTATAGATATGTTTTTCGCATTTTTAGCATCAATTATAGCGCTTGTAATTCCGTTAGTAGTTAGATATGTGACTTCAACAGTAGTATATTTACCGGCTAAAGATGTTTTTAGACAACTTATAGTTATAGCAGTAGTTGTAACAATATTAATTGCAATACAGGCATATTCTAATTTTTATATTTCAAATTATGGACATGTTATGGGAGCAAAAATTGAATATGACATGAGAGCAGAAATATTTGCACATTATCAGAAATTATCTTTTTCATTTTATGATGACCAGAAGGTAGGACAGCTTATGTCAAGGGTAACATCAGATTTATTTGACATAACAGAGTTACTTCATCACGGACCGGAAAATTTGACAATTTCTTTTATAAAAATAATAGGGGCTCTTATTATTCTTTGTACAATCAGTCCACAACTTACAATTGCAGCATTTATTCTGGTACCGTTTATGATTTGTTATGCTTACTTTTTTAATAAAAAAATGAAAAAAGCATTTAAGAAAAACAGAGTAAAAATAGCAGCAATCAATGAAAAAATTGAAGATAATTTATCAGGAATACGTGTTGTTAAATCATTTGCAAATGAAGAACTTGAAAATGAAAAATTCCAAATTGGAAATCAGGAATTTTTAGAAGCTAAAAAAGATAATTACAAATATATGGGTGGTTACAATTCGGGATTAACTGCATTTACTACAATGATTAATCTGATTGTAATAATCGTAGGTGGATTTTGTATAACAAGAGAAATTGTAAATGTAACAGACATGATTACATTTTTACTTTATATAAATATATTTACGGATCCAATTAAGACTCTGATTGATTTTACTGAACAGTTTCAAAATGGGTATTCAGGTTTTGAAAGATTTTTGGAAATATTGGAAATTGAACCGGATATTAAAGATAATGCTGATGCAATTGAATTAAATGATGTAAAAGGAAATATTAAATTTAATGACGTTTCATTTAAGTATAATGACACAGCACATAGAGTATTAAAGCATATTAATTTGGAAATCCCACAAGGACAGTATGTAGCTTTGGTTGGTTCATCAGGTGCCGGAAAAACTACTTTGTGTAATTTAATACCGAGATTTTACGATGTTACAAAAGGCGAAATTACAATTGATGATACTGATATTAGAAAAATAAAATTAGAGAATCTTAGAAATAATATTGGAATTGTGCAACAGGATGTGTATTTGTTTGCGGGAACAGTGTATGACAATATACGTTACGGAAAGAAAAATGCAACGAAAGAAGAAGTTATTGAGGCTGCAAAAAATGCAAATGCCCATGAATTTATTATGTCACTTCCAAATGGATATGAAACTGATATAGGGCAAAGAGGAATTAAATTGTCAGGTGGACAAAAACAGCGATTATCAATTGCAAGAGTATTTCTTAAAAATCCGCCTATTTTGATTTTTGATGAAGCAACATCAGCTCTTGATAATGAAAGTGAAAAAGTAGTTCAGGAATCTTTAGAAAAGCTTGCAAAAAACAGAACAACATTAGTTATTGCACATAGACTAACAACAATCAGAAATGCAGAAAAGATTCTTGTTCTTACTGAAAATGGAATAGAAGAGCAGGGAACACATGATGAACTTATAAATAAACATGGAATATATTATGATTTATATAATGTAAATAATTAGTAGAAAATAAATACAAATGCCGCCATCCGCATAGCAGGTGGTTTATAGTCCGAAAACAATCATACGCTGCGTGATTGTTTTCGGACAGACTAAAGTCCATAAACAAAAAAATCAGGGTGGGTTTAAACCATCCTGATTTTTATATAAAGGACCTATTGCTTATTTATTTTTTTGTCTACTATATTATAAATTGTACTAATTACAAAACATAATATTCCACAGACAAAAAAGCTTAAAGCATGTCCGATAGTGTTATCATATGTAATATCTAATAAAATTAGTTTTGCAATGCTTACTAAAGAAAGTACAAGCCCGTAAATACGAAGCGATTTGAAAGAAAAACAAAATCCTAACACAATACATAATATTGCAAACAAAAAAGCAAAAATGCTAATTAAGTAATTTGGTGAATTGAATGAATTTAAAATTATAACCATTAGAATAGTGAATTTAATTCCAACATATATACCAAAAGTAATTTTTTCTTTCTTTAAATAATTCTGTGAATTTATCAAAAATAGTACTAGAGTCACTAGTATGGCAATGATATGTAATGCAGGACTATTTAGTTTGATAATAAAACGTAATCCACAAATCATTAAAAATAAATTTACAATATTAGTTGTAATATTTGTACTTTTTTCATTCTTTCCTGATATCCAGTTTTTAGAGAATGGCGTGAACTTTGCTACAATATTAACTAAACATATAATAATAAAGCTTGTAAAATCCTTAGCTATATGTGTAGAAAATAAAGGAGCAATTATATTGCTAAAATCATTTATCGTAATAAAGATGAACATACAGTATAATAATATTTTTATTTTGTTACTATAATCTTTTGTATATTTCATTAAGAATGAAAATAGACATAAAAGTGAAATACTAATGAGTAATCTTGAAATATTATTAGTAGAACTGTTTAGTACGAAAAATATAAAATACACAATACTGAATATCTTATATATATATTGCTTGTAAAAATAACCGTATACAGCAAATGGGATAATAAATATTGATAAATAAAAATAATTATAAATAAAATTTCCGCTGTTATCAAAAGCAATTTGTACCATACTAATTATCGGAACAAGCATCATAGCAGTTTGAAGAAGTATAATATCAAATTTGTTTTCGTCTTTAAATTTTAATTCAATTCCAATAAGAATTAAGAGCGCTACAGCTATATTAAAGAATTCATTGAAACTAAAACAATATAAGGTCGTTAAAGCAATATAATAAAACATATTTGTAATACTGAATACAGCAGAAAAATTGTTATCTACTTTCATTTTAACAAACCCGGTAATAATAATAGAGGATATAAAAAGTAGTAGGATGCAGTAAGACAAAATAATCACTGTGCTATTTCCTGCATAAAGTTTATAGTCAGGCATTGTAGCATTAAAAGTGAATAAGCATATTATATTGAATATATTGCAAATTGAATTTTTGTGATATTCATCTTGAATATTAGTGTAATAAAATATTGATTCTGTTACTACAAAAAATGCAGAGAGAAAAAGCAATTTGTTCCAATCGCCTGAAGCGTGACAAAAATAAGTGCCAAATAAAATGGAAATTGTAATACCTGCCTGACCAATAATTGCAAAAATATATGATTTTGTTTTAGATAATACACAAACAAATAATGCCCATACAAATATAAATAAATATAATGTTATTTCGTTAATAATTTTAAAATACATGTTACTCAGCAACAATGAAATGAATATTGCCCCTGTGCCACATCCACTAATTGAAATATAAAGCTTGTTATGTGAATCTTTTTTTAGAAGAAAAATTCCGGCTATCATAAGTGCAAAACTGAAAATATATAAAATTAAAATTTTTGCAGTATCAGATAACATTGGCAATACTAAAGTGGCAAATAAAATTAAACTGATAAAAATTAATACAGAGGCAAAAATTCCCATTAAAGATTTGCCCATGAGTAATTCAAAATTATTGAAATTTTTAGTTGAATTTTTTCTAACACCATTGTCAATGCTAGTGCCTGTAGTAGAAGTGACAGGTGAATAAGGATGAACCTGCCCCTTAGAATAATAAGGCTGTGGTGCAGAACTGTGCCCGGCAGAATAATAAGGTTGTGGATTAACTGTAGGTTTGTCCGCAGAATATGTATTATTATGTTCGGTTTCATTCTCAACAGATAATTTTAAAAGATTTAACTGGTTGTTAAGATAGTCTAATTCTTTTGTTAAGTATTCAATTTTATTTTCGATTATAGCTTTGTCTATGTTTTCTTTATTGTTAGAATACTTTTCAATTAAATCATTTAGTTCTAATCTGGTTTTAATTAGCTTTTCTTCATATTGTAAAATATCGTGCATAAATACCCCTTTTATATACAGAAATAATAAAAAAATAATTCCTGTATGTATACATTATTTTTGAATAAATAATATGCCCGCTACTAAAATACGCATTGTATATTTTGTAGAGAGCATATTGTAAACATTTGTTAATTAAATTGACTGTTATTCAATTACAGTACCAATTTTTCCTCTGATTGCATCTTTAGCTTTAGCAAGGTTAGAAATGATAGCCTTTCTTCCCTTCTTTGCTAATACGAAATTGAGAGATGCATCAATCTTAGGAAGAGAAGTAATAGGATCAAAGTATCCTTTATCAATTAATTCTTCAGCTTCTTTTGTAGTTAAAGTACCGAGTTCTTTAACTTCTCCGTCTACATCAATTGTAAGATTATCACTTGATGTAAGAATCATAAGAGCATCAGCATCTAACATGTCTGCAAGTTTAGCTGCTGTATAATCTTTTTCAATAACAGCACTGGCACCTTTTAATCCTGTACGCTGTTCAAGAACAGGAATTCCACCGCCACCTGCTGCGATAACTAACTGATGAGCATCAACTAAAGCCTTGATTGCATCAATTTCATAAATATCAATTGGCTTAGGACTTGCAATGATTCTTCTGTAGCCTTCATCGCCTTCTTCGTATTCAACGTAGTTACCTTTTTTCTTCTCATTTTCAGCTTCTTCCTTAGTCATAAGACGTCCGATAACTTTAGAAGGAGCGTTAAATGCTCTGTCAAAAGGATCAACTCTTACCTGAGTAATAATAGTACTTACAGGTTTATATAATCCTCTTGAAAGTAACTCTGAACGAATTGCATTCTGTAAATCGAATCCAATATATCCCTGACTCATTGCACTACAGATTGACATAGGTGCAACAGTTCTGTCAGGGTCAAGTCTTGAAAATTCAGTCATTGCAGTCTGAATCATTCCGACCTGAGGACCATTACTGTGAGTAATAACAACATCATATTTTTCTTCTACCAAATCTGCAATAGCTTTTGCAGCAAGTTTTACACGTTCCTGTTGTTTAGGAAATGATTCACTAAAAGCATTTCTTCCTAAAGCAACTACAATTTTTTTGTTAGCCATAAGTAGTCTCCTTTACTGATATCAGGATAAAACCTGATGTAATTTGAGGTCCGTTGAGACCAAAATCTTATAAATATTTTAACTTATAATAAGGAAAAATACAATAAATAAACCGTTTATTCGTCAAGTAAATCGGATAATTCTTCCCATTGGACCATTAGCTCGTCGAGAGTTTCGCTAATTTTATCCTGTTCTTTACTGATTTCGTTTAATTTAGCTGAGTTTTTAGCAATTTCAGGGTCAGCTAAAAGTTCATCTAATTCATTTAAACGCTCTTCATTAGCTTTTATCTTTTCTTCAACTTTTAAAATATCATTTTTCAACTTCCTAATCCTTGCCTGTTCGGCTTTCCTTTCTAAATAATTTTGCTTATTAGTAGAAGCAGAAGGAGTATTAGAAGAAGTTTGCTCTTCTTTTGGAGCATATATTGCTGTAAGTTCGTCCTTCTTTTCTTCGTAATAGTCATAATTTCCAATATAATTTACAATTGCTTTATTTGTTAATTCAATGATACGTGTGGCAGTTTGATTAATAAAATATCTGTCATGAGATACATAAAAAATTGTGCCGGTATAATTGTTTAATGCGTTTTCAAGAATTTCTTTTGAAACCATATCAAGATGGTTAGTAGGTTCATCTAATATAATGAAATTAGCTTCTGAAAGCATTAATTTTGCTAAAGAAAGACGACCTTTTTCTCCACCACTTAAATCTCCTACGCGTTTAAATACATCATCACCTGTAAACATAAAAGCGGCTAACACATTTCTGATTTTTGTGTTTGTAAGATTAGGATAAGAATCGCTCACTTCATCAAACAAAGTATTTGAATCATTTAATGTATGATGTTCCTGATCATAATATCCGATATTAACATTTGTTCCGAGAGTAAAAGAGCCGCTATCTGCAGCAATTAGTCCGTTTATAATTTTTAAAATTGTAGTTTTTCCGGTTCCGTTATCGCCGATAAGAGCAACACGTTCACCTCTCTTAATTTCAAAAGAAATATCGGAAAATAATGATTTGTTATCAAATGACTTTGCTAAATTTGAAACACTTAAAACATCATTGCCACTCGTACAGTTTGGTTCAAGTCTAAGAGTCATGGCATTTTCATATGTATCAGGATTATCGATTACTTCCATTTTACTTAAAGCTTTTTCACGACTTTCAGCACGCTTATAAAACTTTTCCTGTTTATATGAGCGAAGCTTGGCAATGACTTCTTCCTGATGCTTTATTTCAGCCTGTTGTTTGATATAGAGTTTAATTGCTGCTTCTCTAAGTTCTTTCTTTTTAACAGCGTAAGCTGAATAGTTGCCATCGTAAACATGGCAGTGTGTATTTTCTATTTCAACAATCTTAGTTACAATCTTATCTAAGAAATAACGGTCGTGGGCAACGATTACAACAGCTCCGTTATAGTTAGACAAATAAGTTTCTAGCCATTTGATAGAATTTAAATCAAGATGGTTTGTAGGTTCATCCAATAAAATAATATCCGGTTTTTGAATTAAAAGTTTACATAGTGCAACACGGGTTTTTTGACCTCCGGATAAAGTTGAAATTTTTTTATTAAAATCACTGTCTTCAAAACCAAGTCCACGAAGAGTACCATCAACTTCACTTTTGTATGCGTATCCGTTTAACAATTCAAACTGATGATGTAGATTTGTGTAACTGTTAACTATATCATCATAGTTGTCGCATCCGTTGGCCATTAAGGATTCATATTCCCTTAATTTATTTTCCATATCTATAATATTTTGCTTTACGGAACGTACTTCTTCATATATAGAATTGTCTGTATCTAAATTCTGATATTGGGCAAGATAACCAACAGACTTGTCCTTTCCGATAATTACATCCCCTGAATCGGATGAAAGTTCATTCATTATTATTTTTAATATAGTAGACTTTCCGGCTCCATTATTGCCTACAATGGCAGCTTTTTCATGGTCATTTACAAAAAAACTGCAATCGTCAAGAATAACTTCTTCACCATAAGCCTTGCTTATATGATTGCATGATAAAATCATAGGAATCCTCCTGTGTTTGTAGTGTTTTTATATAATCAGCAAAAATAGGCTGATACCACGTAAGATTATAAAACGAAAAGCTAAAACAATCAATGAAATACTGTAAAAGAACAGTGTCAAAAAGAATGATAAATATTTGACAATGTTTGCCCTAAAACATATAATTGAAGTGGTTAAATAACGAAGGAGAATGGAAATGAGAAAAATATCCAAGGCGGTAATCACAAGATTGCCAAGATACTATAGATATTTAGATGAATTAATACAGCAGGATGTCGAAAGAGTTTCGTCTAAAGAATTAAGTGACATGATGAATGTTACGGCCTCTCAGATACGACAGGATTTGAATAATTTTGGTGGGTTTGGACAACAGGGGTACGGATATAATGTTAAATATCTGTATGATGAAATCGGAAAATTATTAGGACTTGATGTGACGCATAAGATGATAATTGTAGGTGCAGGAAATCTTGGACAGGCAATTGCAAACTATGGAAATTTTAGAAACAGAGGTTTTGAAATTACGGCTTTATTTGACAAAAATAAAGATTTAATTGGTAAAAAGACAGTGAATGGGACTGAAATCAGAGACATTTCTACTATAATAGATTATGTGAAAAATGAAAATATTGAGATTGTGGCATTGGCACTTCCTAAAGGACCGGCAACAGATATTGCTGAAAAATTAGTCGAATGTGGAGTGAAGGCATTTTGGAATTTTGCTCACACTGATTTAGGATTTAGCGATGACATAATAGTTGAGAATGTTCATTTATCAGAAAGCTTAATGAAACTTACATATAGAATATCAGAAAAAGCAAATAAAAATAAATAAGAGGTGAAGTACTATGGAAAGAATAATTTCTGGTACGGATATGAAAAAGGTTGATGAATATACAATTAATGAAGTTGGAATCCCAAGTTTAGTATTAATGGAAAGAGCAGCAAAGAGTGTTGCTGATTTAATTGAAGAAACAACAGATAAAAACAGTGAGGTAATTGCTATTGCCGGAACTGGTAATAATGGTGCCGACGGCGTTGCAGTTTGCAGGATGTTATATATAGATGGATATAACACCTGCATTTATATTATGGGAAACATAAATAAAGCAACACAGGAATTCAAAACACAGATTGAGATAGCACAGAAAGTTGGAATTGAAATCAAAGATGCTTCAAGACTGACAAGAGATGAAATGGATAAGAAACATGTAATTGTTGATTCAATATTTGGAGTCGGATTATCAAGAAATGTAGAAGGCGATTACAAAAAGTTAATTGAAGCAATAAATCAAAGCAAGGCTAAAGTTTATGCTGTAGACATTCCATCAGGCCTGAACGCAGATACAGGAAAAGTGATGGGTGTGGCTGTTAAAGCTGATTATACTGTATGCTTTGGAGAACTTAAACTTGGAGCAGTTCTTTATCCGGGAGCAGATTATTGTGGAAAACTATCATTTGATAATATAGGTTTTCCGGATGTTTCCTATAAGAAGTGTGAAACAGTTTATAAATACCACACAAGCGATGATTTAAAACTAATTCCGAAACGACCGAATTATTCTAATAAAGGTACATATGGAAAACTTCTTGTTATAGCAGGTAATAAAGATATAACAGGGGCAGCGTTTTTATGTGCAAAGGCAGCGTTTAGGACAGGAGCCGGACTGGTAAGGATATTTACTGCAAAGGAAAATCGTGAAGTAATACAAAAACTATTACCTGAAGCAATGGTAAATGTATATGATACAGATGATTTTGACAAAAAGGCTTTAGATGCCTGTATAGAATGGGCAAATGTTATTGCAATTGGTCCGGGAATTGGAACGGGTGGAATACAAAAAAATATGGTTGAAGCAGTTCTTGAAAGCAGAAAGAACACGGTAATAGATGCAGATGGAATTAATGTTATTTCACAAAATGTTAAACTAAAAAAAATGCTTCATAAGAATGTAATATTGACACCGCATTTAGGCGAAATGGCCAGATTTGAAAATAAAACGATAGATGAAATAAAGGACAATCTTGTAAAAAGTGCTTTCAATATTAATTATATGTACAATGCAAATGGAATTCTAAAAGATGCAAGAAGCGTTGCTGTTACGCAAGATGATATATACATAAATATGACAGGAAACAGTGGCATGGCGACTGCAGGCTCGGGAGATGTGCTTACTGGAATTGTTGCAGGATTGTTGGCTATTGGGTGCAATGTAGAAAACGCTACAACGCTTGCACCATACATTCATGGAATTGCCGGAGATTTGGTAGCAACAAAGATGCCTAAAGCCTCTATAATGGCTACAGATATAATTGAGGAAATAAAAAATATTATGCCTCAGTAAATAATTGTGACACAATAATGATAAATTTTCATTTAAAACTGTACATAATAGAGATAATTTGGAATTGTAATGTAATAAAAAACGATAAAGATATAAATTCAAATAATTTATAAACGTGGAGAAGAAGAAAATGAAAAGAGAAATATGTGAAGAAGAATATTTTAGGGGCTATGCAGAAATCAATCTGGATGCAATATACAAAAATGTATATGAGATGAAAACAAGACTTAATAAAAATACAGGAGTTGTTCTTGTAATAAAAACAGATGGGTATGGGCATGGAGCAGTGCCTATAGCTAAAGCACTAGATGATTTGTGCTATGGATATGCAGTTGCAACTCCATATGAAGGCAATAATTTAAGAAATCATGGACTTAATAAACCTACATTTTTATTAGGTTATGCGGATGAATCATCGTACGATATGATTATAGAAAAAGAATTAATTCCAGCAATTTTTTCTTTAGAAATGGCAACAAAATTATCAAAGCACGCACAAAAACTTGGCAAAGAAGTAAAGATTAATATTGCTGTTGACACGGGAATGAGCAGAATTGGTTATATTCCGGGAAGTGATGCAGTAAAAGAAATTGTTGAAATAAACAAACTTCCTTTTATAAAAATAGAATCTATATTTACACATTTTGCAAAAGCAGACTATGTTGACAAGTCATTTGCTGACAAGCAGTTTGATGAGTTTGTAAATTTTGTTGATGAAGTAGAAAAAAATGGAGTTAAGATTCCGATACATCAGTGTGCAAATAGTGCAGCAATGATGGAAATGCCAAAGACTTCATTATCATTGTCAAGAGCAGGAATTTCAATGTACGGATTGTATCCATCAGATGAAATGAGCCGTGAAAATATGAAACTATATCCTGCATTATCTCTTCACAGTCATGTAGTTTACGTAAAAACAATTAAAAAAGGAAGAGGAATAAGTTACGGACAGACTTATATAGCACCTCATGATATGAAAATTGCTACAATTCCACTTGGATATGGGGACGGATATCAGAGAAATCTTAGCAATAAAGGATATGTACTCATTAATGGCAGAAAAGTAAATATTGTGGGTAGAGTATGCATGGATCAATTTATGGTTGATGTTACGGGAATGGATGTTAAAGAAGGAGATAAGGTAACTCTTATTGGAAAAGAAGGAGACGAAGAAATAACAGTTGATGAATTAGCAG
This sequence comes from Eubacterium sp. AF17-7, assembly GCF_003461285.1. Taxonomy (NCBI): domain Bacteria; kingdom Bacillati; phylum Bacillota; class Clostridia; order Eubacteriales; family Eubacteriaceae; genus Eubacterium; species Eubacterium sp. AF17-7. Next base: position 52,905 of record NZ_QTWU01000009.1, read on the forward strand.
CATTAGCAGGAACCTTCAATTATGAATTTGTATGTGACTTAAGCAAACGTATTCCAAGAGTTTATGTTAAAGATGACAAAATAGTTGGAACAAAAGATTACTTTGATGACAGATATGACGTTGAGATACAGAGATAAATAGGAAATGGAGATTGGATATGAAAACTAAAAAGATAATAGCGATTCTATTAATTGCTTCTCTTGTAGCATTAAATGTAAATTCTGTATTGATAAAGGCAGATGAAAATAAAATTGCTTTTGAAGACAGTGATATGTTTTATTTATTTAAACCTGTAGATGAAGCAATTGAAGATTTGGTTAAAATAAGCGATATTGATTTTGAAAAACAGGAAAGAACATTATTTATTGAATCTGATAAAGAAATAGAACAGGAAGATTTATGGAATGCTTTAATAGCAAGAAATCCAAGTTTTTGTTATGATATAGAACCATCTGTAGATAGTTATAGTATGCATAATGGAAAATATGTATTTAAAAAGGATGATAAATACTATCAGATTTTTAATGTAACTATTTGTAAAAAATATTCAGAAACAGAAAAAGAAGCAAATAAAGAATATTATAATGAATTAACATATATTGAGAATTCTTTAGGTCTTAATAATGATTTATGTAATTATGAAAGGGCTGCTATTATTTTTGATTATATTGTAAATAATATAAAATATGATAGAGTTAATGGAGAAGTTGGAACAACTTCAACATATGGTGGGCATACAGGACTTTATACATTATTAGAAAAGAAAGGTGTTTGTGCTGGATTTGCTGAATTATTTTCAAGTATGTTAAATGATTATGGAATTAAAAATTTATATATTGGTAATAGTTATCATGCTTGGAATATAATAGAAATGGGAAATTCTTGGTATTTATGTGATACTAGTGATGGGAAGACTTTTTATAAAAATAAAAGTTTTAATTGCTTTTTATATGGAAATGGTTATAACAAAGATATGAATAGTATAGATATAAATAGTAAAAAAGCAATAGATTTTTTAAATATTAGTTATACTAATACAAATATTAACAATAAAATATCAAATGGAAGCGATTTATTATGTGATACTTATGATGTAAAAGCAGCTACTGAAACTGAAGAAGGTCATATAGATATTGATTGTAATTATTGTAATAAATCTCATCATTATATAATACCAATTATTAAAAAATATAATTATGAATATGTAAAAGGTAATTGCAAAACTCCTTCAGTTATTATAACTAAAGATGGAGATAACATAATTGATGAAAAAGAAATTAAAGAAGATCATAATTGGCAGTTCATGAAAATAACTAAAACATGCACTGAAAATGGTTCTGAAAGAGTATTTTGTAGAGATTGTGGTACAGATCTTTGGTCAGTATATGAAAATAAAACTGGACATAATTGGACAGATTGGCAGGATTCATATGGTGGATATCAGACTAGAACTTGTATAAATTGTGGTGAATCTGAAACTAGAGAAAAAGAAGTTGAAACAACTAATAAAAATTATAGTGATTCAGATTTAGAACATATTGATAGAGGTTATGGTATAATAGCTTATTATGATCCTGAAAGAGATCATTGGTATTATATTGATACTACATGGGGAGAATTACCATGTGATTCTAATGTTAGAGTAAATGGAATTGAAAATAACAGCAAAATTTATTGTTATTGGAATGAATCAATTCATAGATTTGAAAAAGAACAATCAATTAATGAATCAAATAAATATCCAGAAATTGTTACCGATACTACAACAAAAGCTAATGAAAATGTAACAAATAATGCTGATAATAGTAATAATAATAATAATAGCTCGATTAAAATTGAATCTACTAAAAACAATGAAGAAGCAACTAAAAAGAATATAGTCGAGACAACAAAGAAAGTTATAACTAGAAAACCAGCTACAGTTTTAATTAAATCAATTAAAAATATAAAGAAAAAATCTATAAAAATAGAATATAAAAAGGCTAAATATGCTAAAAAATATCAAGTACAATATAGTAATAATAAGAAGTTTAAGAAATCAAAAACAAAAATTACAAAAGGAACTTCTCTTACAATTAAAAGTTTAACATTTAAGAAAAAGTATTATGTAAGAGTAAGAGCAATTAACAATGATATTTATGGAAAATGGTCAAAAACAAAAAGGGTAATAATTAAAAAATAAAAAAATAAAATGTCTTCTGCCGATAAAGTATATAGGTGGAGGACATTTTTTTATGAATAAAAATGTTAGAATATTTTATTTATATAAATTTTTCCAAAAATGAATACACATTTTGAAAAGTGGAATAATATAATTGTGTTAACACAATCTATTTTTTGGAGTGTGGATATGGTTATTAGACGTGGTGATATTTATTACGCTGACTTAAGACCTGTAATTGGGTCAGAACAGGGTGGAATAAGACCTGTGCTTATTATTCAGAATGATACAGGAAATAAACACAGCCCGACTGTTATTATTGCAGCAATTACGTCAAAGATGAATAAGGCGAAACTGCCAACTCATGTTGAGGTTGATTCGCATAAGTATAATATAATAAAAGATTCAGTTATTTTATTAGAACAGTTAAGAACGATAGATAAAAAAAGATTGAAGGATAAGGTATGTCATTTAGATGATGAAATCTTAAGTGCAGTCAATGAGGCATTAGCTATAAGTTTAGAACTCAATACATAATTTGCAAAAGTTGACTAATAATAGATAAAATGATATATTTTTATAGTGTGTGTTTTGATTAATACACAATGAAAATCAGGATTAAATCCTGTTATAAGTTATAAATACGGAAGAGAGGATATATAAATGTCAGGACATTCAAAATTTGCTAATATTAAGCATAAAAAAGAAAAAAATGACGCAGCAAAAGGAAAGATGTTTACCATCATTGGTAAAGAAATTGCAGTTGCAGTAAAGGAAGGCGGAGCTGATCCGGATAATAACAGTAAGCTTCGTGATGTTATTGCTAAGGCTAAGGCTAACAATATGCCTAACGATACAATTGAACGTGGAATTAAGAAGGCTGCAGGTAACGTTAATGCAGTTAATTATGAATCAGTTACATACGAAGGATATGGTCCTAACGGAACAGCTATTATCGTTGATGCGTTAACAGATAATAAAAATAGGACAGCAGCTAATGTCAGAAATGCATTTACTAAAGGTGGCGGAAACGTTGGAACTCAGGGATGTGTATCTTTTATGTTCGATAAAAAAGGTCAGATTATAATTGACAAAGAAGAATGTGATATGGAAGCAGATGAGTTAATGATGATTGCACTTGATGCAGGTGCAGAAGATTTCTCAGATGAAGAAGAATGCTATGAAGTTCTTACTCAGCCTGAAGAATTTAGTGCAGTAAGAGAAGCATTAGAAGCAGCTGGTGTTAAGATGACAGAAGCAGAAGTTACAATGATTCCACAGAATTATGTAACACTTACTGACGAAGAATCTATTAAGAAGATGAATAGAATTATCGACTTATTAGATGAAGATGATGACGTACAGGAAGTTTTCCACAATTGGGATGAATAAATAAAAGGAAAAATATGAATACAGTACTGTTTGATTTAGACGGAACGCTTTTACCGATGAATATGGATGATTTTATGGATACATATTTTAAGGCGTTAGAGTCAAGATTTGAAACGTTAGGATTTGATCCTGAGAAGATTAAAAAATGTTTATGGGCCGGAACAAAAGCCATGGTTGCTAACGAAGGCTACATAACAAATGAAGAATGTTTTTGGAATGTTTTTGAAAAATATTTTTCGGACGACGGGAAAAAATTAGAACGTAGAAAAAGAATTAAGATAGAAAGAGAAATGACTAAGTTTTACAAGAGTGATTTTCAGGTGGCAAGATTTAATACAAGACCTGACAGTCTTGCTAATGAATGTGTTGATTTACTTAAAAGTAAAGGATATCAGATTGTTGTAGCAACTAATCCTTTATATCCGCAGGTTGCAACATATGAAAGACTTAGTTGGGCAGGATTTGAACCGGATGAATTTTTGCATGTTACTACATATGAGAATTCGTGCTTTAGCAAACCTAATCTGAGTTACTACAGACATTTGCTAAAGACATTAGATAAGGATGCTGAAGATTGTCTGATGGTTGGTAATGATGTAGATGAAGACATGTGTGCATTAGAAATTGGCATGGATGTATTTTTACTTAATGAATGTCTAATCAACAGTAAGAAAAAAGATATTTCTCAATATAAAAAAGGAAATTGGAAAGTGTTTAGGGAATATATAGACACTCTTCCGAATATTTAATGAAGACAAAGGGGGCTTCAATAGAGGCTCCCTATATGTATGTATAAAGTAATTTTTGTTTTTAGGAGAAAATTATGAAGGATAAAATAATTAATCCGTTGTTGTTACTTCTTACGGCAATAATTTGGGGAAGCGGATTTGTAGCACAGAGTGTTGGTATGAATTTTGTTCAGCCATTTACATTTAACTTTTCCAGATGTATTGTTGGAGGCATATTTTTAGCCATATATATTATGGTTATGGGTAAAGGAAGTAAGAAATCAAAAAAGAGTACGGAAGCAGTATTTATTGGAGGATTGTGTTGTGGATTATGCCTTTTTGGTGGGATGACATTTCAACAGATAGGAATTCAATATACTGAGGTCGGAAAAGCAGGATTTCTCACAGCAATGTACATAGTGTTAGTACCTGTATTGTCAACTATGTTTTTAAGAAAGAAAACAGGAATACATATTTGGCTTGGAGTTGTATTAGCAGTTGTAGGAATTTATTTGTTGTCGATTTCTTCTGACTCATTTACAATTGCCAAAGGCGATATATATGAAATTATATGTGCATTAATGTTTGCCCTTCATATTTTGGTAATTGATTATTTCAATACAAAAGCAGATCCGGTAAAAATATCATGTGTTCAGTTTTTTGTATGTGGCATTTTAAGTGGTGTGTTTATGATGACAGCAGAACAGCCACAGGTTCAATATATATTAGCTGCATGGCAGCCGATATTGTATGCAGGCATTGTTTCAACTGGAATTGGATATACATTACAGGTTGTAGGACAAAGAAATGTTAATCCAACGGTTGCATCTTTAATTTTGAGTTTAGAGTCAGTTGTATCTGCAATTGCAGGGCTTTTAATTTTAAATCAGCAGTTGACTCAGCGTGAAATATATGGCTGTATATGTATGTTTGCTGCAATTGTTCTTGCACAGTTGCCAATAAAGAATACATAATCAGTTAGCAACAGATTAATATGATAAGTTCAATATAGTTGCAAAATTATATTGTCTTAAGTATAATAAACCTATTGTAAAAATAGGAGGAAACAAAATGAACCAAGTTCATTTTATGTAAATGTTTCCGACGAATAGCCATCGACCGAAGGGCGGGGGCAATACATATTATTTAGGAGGAAATTCAAATGAAAAAAGTATTAGTAGTAGCACTTTCAGCAATTTTAGCTGTATCAATGTTTACAGCATGTGGAAGTAAAAAATCAGAAACAACTAATGGAACAGTTAATGAAGACAAGTTAATTATGGGAACAAACGCAGAATTCCCACCATATGAATATTATGGAGATGACGGTGAAGTTACAGGTATTGATGTAGAAATAGCGCAGGCAATTGCTGACAAATTAGACCTTAAATTACAGGTTGAAGATATGAACTTTGATTCAATCATTACAGCAGTACAGAGTGGAAAAGCAGATGTTGGTATTGCAGGAATGACAGTAACAGAAGACAGACTTAAAAATGTTAACTTTACGGACAGTTACGCAACAGGTGTTCAGGTTGTTATTGTAAAAGAAGGTTCAGATATTACTACAGTTGATGACTTATTTGCAGATGGGGCAAATCATTCAATAGGTGTACAGAGTGGAACAACAGGTGATATTTATTGTACAGATGATATCGAAGGTAAAAAATTAGGAACAGTTGAAAGATTTAACAAAGGTGCAGATGCTGTTCAGGCTTTAATCGCAGGAAAGATTGACTGTGTAGTTATTGATAATCAGCCGGCAAAAGAATTTGTAGCTGCAAACGAAGGATTAAAAATTCTTGATACAGAGTATGTAACAGAAGATTATGCTATTGCTATTAAAAAAGGAAATGATAAATTAACAGAAAAAATAAATGGAGCATTAAAAGAATTAAAGGATGAAGGAAAGGTTCAGGAAATCCTTGACAAATATATTAATGCTGAATAATTAGTAACGGGGAAACAAAATGAACGTAGTTCATTTTATGTAAATGTTTCCGATGAATAGCCGCTGACCGAAGGGCGGGGGCATTACATATTTTATAGGAGAAACAATGGAGAATTTTATTATTAAAGCTTTTTCTATGGCTGACATAAAAGATGATTTTGTACTTAATTTTATAAAGGATAACCGTTGGAAATATTTGACTGACGGTTTGAAAATAACTCTCGAAGTTACATTCTTTGCAGTTATTTTAGGTATTGTTTTAGGTTCGGTAATAGCTATTATCCGTTCTACTTATGATACAAATTATGAAAGTATGAAATCTAAAGTCGGTAAGGCAGTATTAAAGATTTTAAACTTAGTAGCAAAAATTTATTTAACAGTAATCAGAGGAACACCGGTAGTTGTTCAGTTAATGATTATGTATTATGTAATTTTTTCAACATCAAATAATAAAGTACCTATTGCTATTTTGTCATTTGGAATTAATTCTGGTGCATATGTTGCTGAGATAATTAGAAGTGGTATTATGGCAATTGACAGAGGTCAGTTTGAGGCAGGAAGAAGCTTAGGATTTAATTACATTCAGACAATGATTTATATTATTCTTCCACAGGCATTTAAGAATATTTTACCTGCCCTTGCAAATGAATTTATTGTTTTATTAAAGGAAACATCAGTTGCAGGTTATGTTGCTCTCCAGGATTTAACAAAGGGTGGAGATATTATTCGTAGTAGAACATATAGTGCGTTTATGCCACTTATAACAGTTGCTGTTATTTATTTGGTAATGGTAATGTTCTTTACTTATTTAGTTGGAAGATTAGAAAGGAGACTAAGAAATGATGAAAGATAATAGTCAGCCTTTAATTGTTGTGAAAGATGTAAAGAAATACTACAAAGGTGAAGTTATCAAAGCTTTAGATGGTATTAATCTTACAATTAACGAAGGAGAAGTTGTAGTTATTATCGGACCTTCAGGTAGTGGTAAAAGTACAATGCTCCGTTGTTTAAACCTTTTAGAGATACCTACAGATGGAGAAATTATATTTGAAGGTGAAAATCTTTTAGGGAAGAAAACTAATATAGATAAACACAGACAGAAAATGGGAATGGTATTCCAGCATTTTAATCTTTTCCCTCATATGACTGTAATGAAGAATATGACTATAGCACCAACAAAACTCAAAATTAAAAACAAAGAAGAAGCCGAGGCTAAGGCAAAGGAACTTCTTGAAGTTGTTAATTTAGCTGATCGTGCTGAGGCGTATCCAAAACAGTTATCAGGTGGACAGAAACAAAGAATTGCAATTGCAAGAGCTTTGTGTATGGATCCTGAAGTAATGCTTTTTGATGAACCTACATCAGCACTTGATCCTGAAATGGTAGGTGAAGTTTTAAGTGTTATGAAGGATTTAGCACGCAGAGGAATGACAATGGCTGTTGTTACACATGAAATGGCATTTGCTAGAGAAGTTGCAACAAGAGTTATATTTATGGATGCGGGAAGAATAATTGAAGAAGGTACTCCGGAAGAAATATTTGAACATCCAAAGAACCAGAGATTAAAAGACTTTTTATCAAAAGTGTTATAAAGACTAATGGAATTATAAAAGTGTTTTATATAAATCATTTTAAGATTAATTTTTGATATATATATACTAAAAAGCAGTGAGTTAAGGCTCGCTGCTTTTTATATTTTTGTGTAGAATAATTTACTTTTATAAAATTTAGTTTTCAAATGTCAAATTTAAGAATGAAGTGTCGCAAACTTTGTTTATGATTTATTTGTGATAAGGTTCATTATTTATGATTCTGTAACTTCTGTATATTTGTTCTAATAAAATTACACGCATTAGTTGGTGTGGAAAAGTCATTTTTGAAAAGCTTAATTTAAAATCAGAACGTTTAGAAACACTTTCATGTAAGCCTAAAGAACCGCCAATAATAAAAATAATATGACTTTCACCGGTTATTCCCAGTGAATTAATCTTTTTAGATAATTCAACGGAATCCAATTGCTTTCCTAAAATTTCTAAAGTAATAACATATGCGTTGTCTGGAACGTGCTTTAAAATTCGTTCAGCTTCTTTTTCCTTAATTAAATTAATTTCTGTATCGGAACTGTTTTCGATTGTTTTTTCATCGGCAACTTCAACAATATTTAATTTACAATATCTTGAAAGACGTTTAGAATATTCAGCAATTGCATCTTTATAAAAATTTTCTTTAATTTTGCCAACAGTAATGAGTGTAATTTTCATATTTAAAATCCTTTCACCTTGTTCAAAAACAAATAATAGAGTATAATGATATAAGGATACCGAAGCGGGAGTTTTTTGTGCTTGCACAAAAAAACTCACATTTATGGTATCCGTAAAACATGAGGAAGTAGCCCGATAGGGCGAAATCCGAATGTTTTTAGGATTGAGAAAGCACGAAGTGCGAAACAATCCGTAAATATCATTATACAATAAAAGTAAATGTTTTAGGATTGAGAAAGCACGAAGTGCGAAACAATCCGTAAATATCATTATACGGTATACGGAGGAAATGTAAATGCCATTTTGCCCAAAATGTAAATACGAATTTGTAGATGGAATAAAAAAATGCAACGAATGTGGTTGCGATTTAGTAGACAACTTAGATGATATAACTAATGAGTCTGATGAAGAAATTATGGATAATGAGAATATAATTAATGCTGAATTAGAGAATGCTAATTTAGGCGAAACATATGAATCTTTAGAGGATGGAAATGTATCAGTTGACAAAGAAGATGAAGAAAGCAGATTTATGAGTTCTGCAAAGACATATCAGAAATTATCAGATAAATATGAAGATGTAAAGTCATCAGCATATACATTGATTTTAGTTGGTGGAGTTGGACTTTTTGTTATGATTCTTCAATGGATTAATGTTATTAAATTTCCAATATCAAGTCAGACTAAATGGTTGTTTAATTCTGTTTTAGGAGGAATGTTTATAATATTCCTTGCTGCCGGAATTGTATCATTTATGCATGCTAAAAAAGTTAAAATTGAGGCTGACATTGAGGATAAACTTATAAATAAAATTAATCAATTTGCAAAAGAAAACATAACAAAAGAAATAATTGATAAAGAAGTACCACAGGATGATCATGTAGAAATATTATTTTTCAACCGTGCTGAGGTAATAAAAAACATATTGATGCATGAATTTGAGGATGCTGATGAGGCATTGATAGATGAACTTATTGAGAATATATATCAGAGTATATATGAAGAATAAATATAAAATAAAAGCTCTTGCATTAATAGATATAAAATGCAAGAGCTTTTTTATGCTTAGTACTAATAATAGATAGTGAAAAATAGGATAATATATGAAGAGAATGTATACGTAATATAGTTAATTTAGAGGAGAAAAATAAAATGAGTGAAATTAAAAAAATTGCAGTTTTAACAAGTGGAGGAGATGCACCGGGAATGAATTCAGCTATAAGAGCAGTTGTATTTAGTGCGGCGCGTTTTGGAATAGAAGTAGTTGGAATTTTTAGAGGATACGAAGGACTTATAGATTGGGAAACTATAAAATTAGAGCCTGATGATGTTAGAAATATAAACAATCGTGGAGGCACAATTTTATACACAAGCAGAAGCGAAAGATTTTTAGATGAAAAATTTAGAAAACAGGCCGCAGATAATTTGAGAAAAAATAATGTTGATGCTGTTGTGGCAATCGGCGGAGATGGAACTTTAAGGGGTGCAATTGATTTTGAAAAAGAAGGAATAAACATTGCTTGTATTCCAGGAACAATTGATAGAGATGTTTCATGTAGTGAATATACGTTAGGATTTGATACTGCTGCAAATACTGCGACAGAAGCAATTGATAAAATCCGCGATTCATCTATTTCGCATGGTAGATGTAGCGTTGTAGAAGTAATGGGAAGAAAACGCGGATATATCGCTTTGTGGGCAGGAATGGCAACATCAGCCGATGCTATTATTTTACCTGAAAAATGGGATGGCAATTATAATAATGTAACAGATGCGATAAAGAGACGACATGAAGATGGAAGAAACAGTTATTTAGTTGTGGTTGCTGAAGGAGTAACAGATGCCAATGAACTTGCTGATTTAATAAAGAAAAAAACGGGTATTGAATCAAGAGTCTCAGTATTAGGATATATCCAGCGTGGTGGACAACCATCAGCTAAGGATAGAATGTATGGTTCATTAATGGGGGCTTATGCCGTGGAAATATTGGTGAATGGCAATAAGAACAGAATTGTTGCTATAAAAGATGATAAGCTTATAGACTATTCAATAAATGAAGCTTTAAATATTCAGAATAGTCAGATTGATTCATTTCAGTACAAATTAAGTTTATTGTTATCAGATTAGACTCTCAGATTAGACAAATTAATTTATAGATTATAAAAATGCGTAGTGTAAATTAAGCACTACGCATTTTGTTAATTGTACGCCCTGCGACGCACGTTTCAAACCGTATAATATGAAACAATCTCTAGAGGGTACTTGTTTAGTTTAGAAAATATAACAAGATAAATGATGCAATATTTAATTTAATAGCAATTATAATACATTGTTCCAGGTTTTAAGTTCTTTTTATTTAATTTGAATAATTCACTGACAGTTACAAGTTCATAGCCTTTTTTGTTTAATTCAGGCAAAGCTTTAATGAATCCGTCTACAGATGTAGGATGTGAGTCGTGAAGAAGAATTATTTCTCCTTTGTCAGCGCTTTTAATAATTTCTTTATATACATAGTTAACATTTCTATTTTTCCAGTCCAGAGTATCTACAGACCAGTAAATCATAGGAACATCTGCAAGTTTTGATACAGTGTCATTAAAACTTCCATATGGAGGTCTTATAAGTGTAGGATAGATTCCGATTGCAGATTTAACCACAGATTTAGTTTTGTTAAATTCAGATTTAATATCTGATTCTGATAAACTGGTTAATTTAGCATGGTCATATGAATGACTTCCGATTTCATTTCCGTTGTTAAAAGATTCTTTTAAAACAGATTTTTTAGCAGTTACATACTGACCAACAACAAAAAATGTTGAATTATAATTATATTTTTTTAGCGAATCAACTAATTTTTTTGTGTATGGACTTGGACCGTCATCAAATGTTACAGCCATATATTTAAAATTTCCGACAACAACCTTGCATTTGGCTTTAACTTTTTTGGACTTAGACATACAGTAAACATATGTAGTGCCCTTTTTCTTTCCTGTAACAACGCCTTTTTTGTTGACTTTAGCAATAGATGGATTTTTGCTAACCCAGATTATGCCTTCTTTTTTCTTGTCAGTATAAAGTGCTTTAAGACTACGGGAATCCTTTTTGTTTAATCTTAAAACAGTTTTGTTAAGTGAAATCTTTTTTATCGTAGATTTAATTTTAGGCTTTTTCTTAACTATAGTAGCGTCTGTAGGTGTATTTGTAGTAGATGCTACAGTAGTGTCTGTAGTTGAAATAACCGTTGTTGATGTTTCAGGTATAACTGCAGAAGTAGTAATTTCCTCAGCCATTGTTATAGTGGAACATATAAAAATTCCAAGTGCTGTTAAACATAATGTTTTTAAAAACTTTTTTTTCATAAAAATCTCCATTCCATTGCAAGTAATAAATGTAATCCTAATAAAGGATTATACTAATCAGATGCAAAAAATAAATTTATATATATATAACATAAATCCATTTTAAAGTCCAAATTAAAAAAAGTAAATAGCATAATTGTGGCATGTCCTCATATAATTCAATATGGGAAATGAAAGAAAGAATGTATTAGAGTATTTGCCACAAAAAATAGCCTCAGAAATAAAAAATAAAGTGCCTGATATAGAGCAAATATTGGAAATTAGAATAAGGGTAAATAAACCGATTTGCGTTAGGACAATAAAAAAAGAATATGTAATCGATGAAATTAAAATTGAAAATACAGATATGAATCGGATATTTAACATAATTACGGAATTCTCTACATACGCATATGAAAATTCAATAAAAAAAGGATTTATTACCGTAAAGGGTGGACATCGAATTGGAATTTGTGGTGAAGCAGTTTATGAAAATAATGAAATTAAATATATAAATAATGTATCGTATTTAAATTTCAGGTCTGCAAAAGAAATTATTGGATGTGCAAACGATTTATATGAAAAATTATATAAAAATAACATATTTAAAAATACTTTAATTATATCAGAGCCCGGAAAAGGAAAAACAACATTACTTAGGGACATTATAAGGCTTTTAAGTGATAAAGGTAAGTTCAATATATCTGTAATTGATGAGCGAAGCGAAATTGCGGCAAGTTATAAAGGAATGACTACAAATGATTTGGGAATAAGAACAGATGTTATGACTGCATTTGAGAAAAAAGATGGAATAGTCATGGCAATACGTGCAATGGCTCCCGACATAATTGCTGTTGATGAGATTGGAAATAAAGAAGATATAGAAGGTTTATATTTTGCTAAGCAAAGTGGGGTTGGTGTTATTGCTACAGCACATGGTAGTAATGTAAATGAAAAAGTGACAAAATATAAGGATTTGTTTAAAAAATATATTTATATAGAAGAGATTGGAGAATATGAATGTATATAAAGTTTATTGGAGCAGCATTTTTAATTGTAGCGGGTTGCATGTCGGGCAAAGAGATTAGTTCGAATTATTTAAATCGACTAAGACAGCTTGAGGAAATAAAGAAAACAATTATTTTTATTTGTGGAGAAATTAAATATAACAATTCGAATCTGGATTATGTTTTTACAAAAATATCCAAAAATTCCAAAGAATTTATAAAGGAGTTTTTGGAAAGTGTAGTTAAGGATTTGAATGGAAATACTGAAAGAGAAATAACAGATGTATGGTGCGAAAATGTAGAAAAAGAAATTAAGACGAAAACCAGTCTTGAAGCATCTGATTTAAATGATTTGAAGGATATGGGAAATTTGCTTGGAATAACGGACAAGGATACTCAGATAAATAATCTGAATCTATATTTAGAAAAAATCCAATTGCAAATAGACAAGCTTGAAAAAGAAAAGGATGAGAAATGTAGACTTTATAAAACAGTAGCCACGATGTTTGGTTTACTTATTGTTATAACGATAATTTAATGGTGATGCTATGGATATAAGTATAATTTTTAAAATTGCTGCAGTTGGAATAATTGTTTCAGTAATAGGACAAATATTAAAACACAGCGGAAGGGAGGAACAGGCTTTTTTAACAAGTCTTGCAGGATTAATACTGGTTCTTATGTGGATAATTCCTTATATATATGAGCTTTTTAATACTATAAAAAACCTGTTCGAATTATAAATGTTTACCGTTGGAGTTTTAGGAATAATAATAGTTATTCTGACCCTGCAGTTAAAAAATATTAAAAGTGAATATAGTGTTGTAATTATGATTGTCGGCTGTGTAATTATATTTTTTTATTCTATTTCAGGAATAATTAAAGTTGTTGAAATATTGAAAAAAATAATTAATGATACCGGTATAAATGACGAGCGAATTATAATTCTTCTCAAAATAATGGGAATATCTTACATTGCCGAGTTTGTATCAGATATTGCTAAAGATAGCGGATATAGCGCATTGTCAAATCAAATCCAAATTTATGGGAAAATTACAATTCTTGTAGTAAGTGTTCCAATATTAGAATCGTTAATTAATTGTATAAATGGGTTGCTGTTATGAAAAGAATAATATTAGTTTCAATAATTGTAGGAATAATTTGCTGTAAAAGCGTTTATGCAAATGAATTTGAATCAAATACATATATTACACTTGATGATTTCGATTTAAAAGAAACACAAAATGTTATGCAGAGTGAAAAGTATTCCATTGATATAGATGAACTGTTACAGGAAATTTCTAAGGGAAATGTAATGGCTGCGGTAAATATAATTATCGATAATGTAAGAGATAAATTGGAAAATCAGTTTAATGATATAAAACAGGTAATAATTACTATCATATTTACAACAGTATTTGCGGCATTGATTGTTAATTTCTCGTATTCATCATCTAAAAATGGCGTTAATGAAATGGCATTTTATGCTTGCTATGTTTTGCAGATTTCTACACTAATGTATATTTTTCAAATTGCAATGGAAATTGGAGAAAAACTTGTTTTGTTTATATTACAGCTTATGGGTGCAATAATTCCTACATATTTGCTGGCGGTGGGAATTACAAGTCAGGCAACAGCACTTGGTTTCAATAGTCTTATTATGACACTTATAGCAGTAATAGAGGATGTCATATTGAATATTGTATTTCCTATGCTTAAAGTATATATGGCAATATCCATGGTTAATTCAATTTCAAAAGAAGATCTTTTGTCAGGTATGGCAGATTTGATAAAAAAAGCAATTAATTTTATTTATAAGTTTATATTAGGGACAGTTACCGGACTTAATTTAATTCAAAGTCTGATTCTGCCGACAACAGATTTAGCAAAAAATAATATAGCAAAGAAAATTATTTCAAATGTACCGATAGTTGGAAATGGGACTGACGCAGTAGCACAGATAATATTGAGTTCAGTAGGAATAATAAAAAACAGTATCGGGGTTCTTGCAATAATATTGATTGTATTTGTGTGCATTGTTCCAATGGTGAAAATGACTGCATATTCAGCTGTAGTTCAGATAAGTGGTGCAGTATTACAACCAATTGCAGATAAAAGAATATTGAATTGTATTAAGCAGACAAGTGAAGGAATAAAACTATTAAACAGAGGAATAAGTGTTGTTGGCTTTTTATTTATTATTACAATTGCAATAATTTGTATTTCTACCGGCAATGGAGGATAAGGATGTTTGAAGAATTAGCAGGATATATAAAAGGGATAGTTTTTTTTAGTCTTTTTGCAAATCTGATTTTAGATTTTATGCCAAACATAAACTATAAAAAATACATAAAAGTTTTAATTGGAATATTACTTATAATAGTTATTCTAAAACCTATTTTAAATTTTGACTTTTTGTTAAATGAAATTAATGACAAAGTGGATGATGTTTCATTTGAATTAAATAATGATTTACAGGTTGATGAAAAAATAAATGAAATGGAAACAAAAATTTATGAAAGAATTCTAGAAGGAGAGAACTTTGAAAGATGATTTATTTTCGCAGTTGTATGAAAATATAAAAAAAATAGGACTTACAAAATGGATAATGCTTGGAATAGCAGGAGTATTATTGATTGCAAGTTCTTATTTAAAAAAAGATGAAGTAAATGAAAATAAAGCAAGGCATAGTCAGTATGAAGAAAAAAATACATTTAATCAGAAATACGAATATAAAGATGAGATTGAAAAAGAAGTTGAAGAACTTGTTAAAAACATAAAGGGGGTGAATAAGGCAAAAGTGATGATTACTTTAAAATCATCAGAAGAAAGAATCGTTAAAGAAGACAATGAAGTTGTTGTTGAAAATGATGAAAGGGAAACAAACAAAACGGGCAAAGAAAGTAAAAAAAACAACACAGTAATAGTAGATGGAGAGAATGGAGAACAGCCATATGTAGTCAAAGAATTATATCCGCAGGTTGAAGGTGTGGCAGTGTGTATCAAAGGAAATTTTGATAGTGAAATAAAAAATAATATTATTAGTATAATTCAGGCATTATTTGATATTGAATCACATAAAATATCGGTAACAGAAATGAAATGATAGGAGGAATCATGAAAAAAATATTTAAAAAGAATCAGATAATAGTAACAGTTTTGGCAATACTAATTGTAATTGCAGGGTACCTTAAGTATACGGATTCAAATTTTAATGACAAAAACAAAGAAGTCACAAATGAAATATATGAGTCTACATATGGAACTGATGACATATTAAGTAATGGAGAAATTGCAAGCCTCGATGAAAATGAAACAGGTGAAGCAGTGGAAGAAACAACACTTCAGCCGGGAGAAGCTGTAATGACCAGTTCGAAGCTTACGGATTTTATCATTCAGGCACGTATAGACAGAGAACAAATCCGCTCAAAAAACAAAGAAACATTGTTAAAAGTTATAAATGACGAAACAGTAAGTGAAAAAGAAAAAACAAGTGCAGTAGAAGCAATGGTTGAGATTACCAAAAGTAGTGAGTTGGAAAATACAATAGAAACATTGCTTGAGGCAAAAGGCTTTTCAAATGTAATTGTAACGCTTTCGGATAGCCAGGTAGATGTAATTATAGATGAACAGGAAATAACAGACCAGAAGAGGGCACAAATAGAGGAAACGATTAAAAGAAAAACAGATATTAGCGCAGATAAAATTGTAATAACCCCTGCGCATAAGTAAGTAAATTAAGTTGTAAAAATACTGCCGCAATGATATACTTATACGTGACAAGCACAAAGATGAAATAATTAGGAGGCTTTAAATGGAAGAAAAGAGAACTACTTATACTATATATGAAGGTGGAGAAGTTGGAGAAGTTGAAATCAATGATGATGTAATCGCAGTGATTGCAGCTGTTGCAGCAATGGAAGTTGAAGGAGTAGCTTCGATGGCAGGCAATATAACAGCTGATATAGTTGCTAAACTTGGAATGAAGAAACTTTCAAAGGGAGTAAAGGTTACAGTATCAGAAAACAGCATGGTTATCGACTTATCATTAAACCTGGAATATGGAACAAATATTTTAGAAGCTTCTAAAGCAGTTCAGAGTAAGGTTAAAAGCTCTGTAGAGAATATGACAGGATTGAATGTCGATGTAGTCAATGTCAACATCGCAAGTGTAGAAGTAAAATAATAATACCTTAAAAGCGGGTGTCATTTATGACACCCTTTTTTGGGATATAGATTGATGATTGTATGACATGATATGATTTATATAGATATACTAGTTGGGTTATGAAAATATTCGCTTAGTAATTAAAACTTAGGAGGCAGATATGAATAGAACGGAAATAAGAGAAAACACATTTAAATTACTTTTTTGTAAAGAATTTCATAGTAAGGAAGAAATGGGAGAACAATATAAACTTTACATGGAATCTTTAGAAGATGAAGAAAGAGAAAAGACTAACAAGATTATTAGTGAAGATAGTGTAGAAGAATTAATTCCATTTGAAGATAAAGAATATATAGTAGAGAGAGTTAACAAAATAATTGATGCAATTCCTGAAATTGATAAAGCAATTGATGAAGTCGCAGTAGGTTGGAAGACTGACAGAATGGGAAAAGTTGAATTGTCTATATTAAGACTTGCATATTATGAAATGGCTATGGATGATGAAGTTCCGGGAAAAGTTGCAGTTGATCAGGCTGTTATATTAGCAAAGAAATATGGAAGTGATAATGCACCTGCATTTATTAATGGAATTTTAGCTAAGTTATTTCAGGAGTAAATAATGAAATCAGTATATTCAGTATCTCAGGTAAACTCTTACATTAAAAATATGTTTACTCAGGATTTTGTTTTGAACAGTATATATATAAAAGGTGAAGTAAGTAATTGTAAATATCATACGTCAGGTCATATTTATTTTTCGCTAAAAGATAAAGGTGGTGTTATTTCCGGTGTAATGTTTGCAGGTAACAGAGGCGGACTTAATTTTACATTAAAAGAAGGACAAGATGTTATTGTTCTTGGAAGTGTTTCAGTATATGAAAAAAGTGGAGCATATCAGGTATATGCAAAACAGATAATGCTAGATGGAGCAGGACAACTTTATCAGAAATACGAAGAATTAAAGAAAGAATTAGAAGAAATGGGCATGTTTGACATTATGTACAAACAGCCTATTCCTAAATATGCCACAAAAATCGGAATATGCACAGCAAGTACAGGAGCAGCTATTCAGGATATAAGAAATATATCTTCAAGACGTAATCCATATGTTCAATTATATTTATATCCGGCAATCGTACAAGGCGAGAATGCAGCTGCAAGCATTGTACAAGGACTTAGGTATTTAGATGAAATGGACATGGATGTTATAATTGTAGGACGTGGTGGTGGTTCTATAGAAGATTTATGGGCGTTTAATGAAGAAGCAGTTGCAAGAACAATTTTTAATATGAAAACGCCGGTAATATCAGCTGTTGGGCATGAAACAGATACTACAATAGCTGATTATGTAGCTGATTTGCGAGCACCAACACCATCAGCAGCTGCAGAATTAGCTGTTTTTGATTATAATGAATTTAAAAATAAGTTATTCCAATATAAAAGAACTCTTGAAAATAAACTTGAAAGAGAAATTCAAAAGAATAGAATTTTAGTTAAAAATTATGAGGCAAGAGTAAATTATGCAAGTCCTAAAAATCAACTGTTAACAAAGAAACAATACGTAGATGAACTTTTTACTAAAATGGAGAATTTATTTAAAAATAAATTGACAAATGATAAACATACTTTGGGAATTTTAGCAGAACGCTTAAACGGTTTATCACCATTAAATAAATTATCTAATGGATATGCGTATATAACTGATGATAATTTGCATACTATTACTTCTGTCGGACAGATTGATGTAGGAGAAAAGGTATTGTTAAATCTTAAAGATGGAAAAGTAACAAGTGTCGTAGAAAAAATAGAAAAAGGGAGTTTATAAATGAGTAAGGCAAGTACAATCGAAGAAAATTTTACTAAACTCGAAGAAATAATTGAAAAAATGGAGTCAGAAGATGTTACATTAGAAACATCTTTTGATTTATATTCAAAAGGATTAAAATTAATAAAAGACTGTAATGATAAGATAGATAAAGTTGAAAAGGAAATGAAAGTGATTGAAGGTGGTAGTGAAGATGAATAATTATGCTGAACAGAAAAAAACTGAAATTTCCAAAATTGAAGATATTATTAAACAGTATTGCCCTAAAGAAGAAGGACTTCAGAAAATAATTTTTGAAGCAATGAATTATAGTGTTGAAGCTGGAGGAAAGCGCCTTCGTCCAATGCTTATTTTAGAATCATGCAGACTATTTGGTGGAAATGATGAAGAAGCGTATCCGTTTATGGCTGCAATGGAAATGATTCATACATATTCATTGGTGCATGATGATCTTCCAGCAATGGATAATGACGAATACAGACGTGGAAAAAAGACAACACATATAGCGTTTGGTGAGGATATGGCTATTTTAGCAGGAGATGCCTTGTTAAATTATGCTTTTGAAATTATGTCTGAAGCTGTTGTTAACAGCAAGCAGCCTGGAAAAATGGCAAAAGCCATGAGCACAATCGCTAAAAAAGCAGGTGTTTATGGGATGATTGGCGGACAGACAGTAGATGTTTTAAATGAAGAAAGACCTATGGATATAGATACTATTAATTTTATATATAAGTTGAAAACTTCAGCTTTAATAGAGGCGTCTATGATGACAGGTGCAATACTTGGAAATGCAACCGATGATGATATCAAAAAAATGGAACAGATTGCAAGAAATGTGGGACTTGCATTCCAGATTCAGGATGATATTTTAGACGTTACAAGTACAACTGAAGAATTAGGAAAACCGGTTCTTAGCGATGAGAAGAATCACAAAACAACTTATGTGACTTTAATGGGAATTGATGACGCAAAGAAAAAAGTTGAAGATTATTCTAATGATGCATTAAATTTATTAGATGAATTAAATTATAAAAACGAGTTCTTGAATAATCTTATTAATGAATTGATAAACAGAAAGAAATAGATATGAGCAAATATGTATACTTAGATGAAATAAACAATATAAATGATATAAAAAAGATACCACACGATAAGTATCCGGTTTTGGCTCAGGAGATAAGAAATTTTCTTGTAGAAAATGTAAGTAAGACAGGTGGACATTTAGCTTCTAATTTAGGAGTAGTAGAGTTGACGATGGCATTGCATCTTGTTTTAAATCTTCCTAAGGATAAGATAGTGTGGGATGTAGGACATCAGGCATATACACATAAAATTCTTACGGGCAGAAAAGATGATTTTACTACATTAAGATGCTTTGAAGGGTTAAGTGGATTTCCAAAGAGAAATGAAAGTGAAGCGGATTCATTTGATACAGGACATAGTTCGACATCAATTTCAGCTGCATTAGGAATTGCAACAGCAAATAAATTAAATGGTAATGATGACAAGGTAGTAGCTGTAATCGGAGACGGTGCACTTACAGGTGGACTTGCTTTTGAGGCTTTAAATAATGTTGCTGCATTAAAAAGAAATTTTGTTATTGTTTTAAATGACAATAATATGTCTATAGCTGAAAATGTAGGTGGAATGTCAAAATACTTAAATAAAATACGAGTTGGCGAACATTATAATGAATTTAAAGTTGACGTTGAACATTTACTTAAAGGTATTCCAAAAATTGGTGATAATTTAAGTGCCGGAGTAAAAAGGGTTAAGGATAACTTTAAACAGTTCTTTGTACATGCCAAATTTTTTGACGATATGGGTGTAACTTATATAGGACCTGTAGATGGACATAATATAGATGAACTAATTAGAATTACAGAGGATGCATTAAAAATTGAACATCCTGTATTAATTCATGTACTTACCAAAAAAGGAAAAGGCTATTTGCCGGCAGAAAATAATCCTACTAAATTTCATGGAATTGATTCATTTGATGTTAAAACAGGTGAAAAAATTAATGAGAGCAATGTAAAAACATATACAGATATATTTTCAGATAAGATATTAGAATTAGGCAATGAAAATAAAAATATAGTTGCAATAACTGCTGCAATGCCGGATGGAACAGGCTTGAAAAAATTTGGTGATAAGTATCCGGATAAATTTTTTGATGTAGGAATAGCAGAAGAACATGCTGTTACTTTTGCAGCCGGTTTAGCAGCAAATGGCAAGAAACCGTTTATATCAATTTATTCATCGTTTTATCAAAGGGCATATGATCAGATAATACATGATGTATGTTTGCAAAACTTACCGGTTACATTCATTATCGACAGAGCAGGGTTGGTTGGAAAAGACGGTGAAACTCATCAGGGTATATTTGATATATCATTTTTCTCAAATATTCCTAACATGACCATAATTGCTCCTAAAAATGGAAGAGAATTAGAAAAAGCATTGGAATTTGCTCAAAAATATAATGGACCGATAGCAATTAGATTTTCGAGAGGTAAAGCAAGTAATGTATTTGAAAATTTGAATAATGAACTTGTTATGGGCAAAAGCGAAACGTTAATAGAAGGAAAACACGTTGCAATAATTGCGGTTGGAAATATTATTGAAGAAACGTATAATGCAGTAAAGAGTCTTAATGATAAAGGATGTAATCCAACTCTCATTAATGCATTGTTTTTAAAACCGTTTGATAAAGAAATGATAGATTCTATAGCTAAAAAATATAAATATATAGTTACTATAGAAGAAGGAATAAGACATGGTGGTTATGGCGAAGCAGTTATATCTTATATGGCTGACAAAAACTATAAAAATGATGTTATGAATTTAGCTATAGAGGATGAATTTGTAGAGCAGGGAACTGTAGAAGAATTGAGAAAAAAATTGCAGTTAGATGCAGATAGTATATGTGAAAGGATTTTAAATTTCATAAAATGAAAGAAAGATTAGATGTTTTATTAGTTAAAAGAGGTTTAGCAGAATCAAGAGAAAAGGCAAAGGCAATTATAATGAGTGGAATTGTTTTTGTCGATAATGAAAGAGAAGATAAAGCCGGTACATTTTTTAAAGATACAGTTAATATTGAAGTTCGTGGTAAAACATTGAAATATGTTAGCCGTGGAGGACTTAAACTTGAAAAAGCAATGGACAAGTTTGGAGTTACTTTAGATAAAAAAATATGTATGGATGTAGGGGCTTCTACAGGTGGCTTTACAGACTGCATGCTTCAAAATGGGGCTGTAAAAGTTTATTCTGTTGATGTTGGACATGGTCAGCTTGCATGGAAACTTGTTCAGGATGAAAGAGTTGTATGCATGGATAAAACAAATATCAGATATGTTACAAGAGATGATATAGATGATGTCATAGAATTTGCATCGATAGATGTATCATTTATATCTTTGACAAAAGTTTTACTTCCTGTAAGAGAGCTTTTAACTGATGATGGTGAAATAGTATGTTTAATAAAGCCTCAGTTTGAAGCAGGAAGAGAAAAAGTAGGGAAAAAAGGTGTTGTTCGAGATAAAAATGTACATATCGAAGTAATAAATAATGTAATAGAGTATGCAAAAAGTATTAATTTTAAAATTTTAAATTTAGATTTTTCCCCTGTAAAAGGACCGGAAGGAAATATTGAATATTTATTGTATTTAAAGAAAAAATTAAATGAAAATGAAGAAGATGTCGAAATTACCGTTAAAGATGTAGTTGAAAATTCCCATAAGGAATTGGACAAATAAATTTGGAGTAAATAAATGAAAAATTTTTGCATAATTACAAATAATAATAAAGATAAAGATTATGTTTTATCAAAAAAAATCGAAGGCTTTATTACTGAAAAAGGCGGAACGTGCTTTATTTCTGAAAATTCAGATTTAACAGATGAAAAATACAATTACACAAATCCGGATAAGATGCCTGAAAATCTTGAGTGTGTCATTACAATTGGTGGTGATGGAACGCTTTTACAGGCAGCACAGGATTTAATGTCAAAAGATATTGTGTTTTTGGGGATTAATAAAGGAACTTTAGGTTTTTTAGCAGAAGTCAGTGTTGAAGATATAGAAGATGCATTATATAGATTGCTTATGGATGATTTTAAAATTGAATCACGAATGATGTTGAAGGGAACAATAATAAGAAATGATAAAGAAATATATTCAGCATCTGTATTAAATGATATTGTAATTCATAGAGGTGCAGACATTAGAATTTCTGATTTTTATGTTCATGTAAATAATCAGTTACTTGGTAAATTTCAGGCTGATGGCATAATTTTATCAACACCTACAGGGTCTACGGCTTATAATTTATCGGCAGGAGGACCTATTGCAAGACCTAATTCAAATTTAATTATTCTTACACCAATTTGTGCTCACTCAATAGGACAGAGAAGTATAGTGTTATCAGATGAAGATAAGATAGAAGTTACAATAGGTACATGTAAGAACCCAAAAGGAGAATTTAGAAGAATTTCTTTTGACGGAGATAATATAGTTGAGGTTGAATCAGGAGATGTTATAGCAATTGAAAAGTCACAGGTTTCAACAAAATTAGTGAAGCTTGATGATAGCAGTTTTTTACAGACAGTAAAGAAAAAAATGGGAGATAAATAGTGAAAGTTCAAAGACAGCGAAAAATTGTAGAGTTAATAACTGAAAAAGACATTGAAACACAGGAAGAATTGGCAAAATGTCTTGTTGATGAGGGTTATGCCGTAACGCAGGCAACTGTTTCAAGAGATATAAGAGAACTTAACCTTACTAAGGTATCTATTAATGGTGGAAAACAAAAATATGTATTACCTCACAGTAAAAACATGACTATTAACAGCAAATATATAAGGGTTTTAAAAGATGGAATACTTTCCATGACATGTGCAGGAAATCTTTTGGTAGTACGAACTGTTGCAGGGATGGCAATGGCTGTAGCTGCTGCTATTGATGCAATTAATATGAAGGAAGTTGCAGGATGTATTGCTGGAGATGATACAATTATGTGTGCGATAAGAGATGCACACGATACTGAAAATGTAAAAAAACATTTAGAAAGTTTTATTATATAATGGCTAATTAACCTGTGAATTTGGAGAGATGTGCAGGCTAGGAGGAAATATGTTACTTAATTTACATGTAAAAAATTTAGCATTAATAAAAGAAGTTGATGTTGATTTTACAAATGGTCTTGTAGTTTTGACAGGGGAAACCGGAGCAGGAAAATCGTTAATTCTTGGTTCAGTGAATATTGCTTTAGGTAAAAAAGTTGAAAAAGACATTATTAGAAAAGGTGCAGAATATGCACTTGTTGAATTAACGTTTTGCATTGATTCAAGATTGAAAGAAAAGTTAGAACAATACGATGTTTATCCGGAAGATGAAAATATAATAGTGGTTTCCAGAAAAATAACCTATGGTAGAAGTGTGTCTAAAATAAATGGAGAAACTGTTAGCCTTACAACTTTAAAAAATGTAATGGATTTACTAATAGACATACATGGCCAGCATGATCATCAGTCTTTACTTTATAAAAATACACATCTTCAGATTTTAGATAAATATGCAGGTGAAGAGGTAAAAGAACTAAAAAATACTATTTCCGACAAATACAGTCAATATATTGAAATTAAAAAAGAATTAGACAAATTCGATATGGACGAAACAAAAAGGCTTAGAGAATGTGAATTTGCCGAATTTGAAATTAATGAAATTGAAGCAGCCAATTTAAGTTTAGGTGAAGATGATGAAGTAGAGAATGAGTTTAAAAAATTATCAGGTTCTGAAAAGATTATGTCTTCGCTTTCGGATGCATATCAGATTATGGGATATGAAGGTAATCAGGGTGTGTGTGAGTGTATAAGTCGTGTTGGATATGATTTATCGGAAATATCAGATATAGATTCTAAATTATCGGATTTACAAAAACAGATATATGATATAGATGATATGTGCAAAGGACTTGCCAGAGAAATATCAGATTATATAGATGAAGTAAATTATGAGCCTCAAAGAGTTGCTGAAGTTGAAGAAAGATTGAATCTTATTAATCATTTAAAATTAAAATATGGACAGTCAATTGAAAAAATATTAGCTTATAAAGGTGAAAAGCAGGCATATTTGGATAGTTTAAATAATTATAATTTGATGAGAGAAGAGACAAAAACAAAATTAGATAAAGAGATGAGCGAGTTAGTTGTATTATGTGATAAACTTTCATCTCTTCGTAAAAAATATGCTATAAAACTTGAAGAAACGGTTGTTAAGGCTCTTGAAGATTTGAATTTTTTATCTGTTAAATTTAAAATTAATGTATCGAAAAAAGAAAATGTATCAGCTAATGGACAGGACGAAGTTGAATTTTTAATTTCTACAAATCCAGGAGAAGAAGTAAAATCTTTAGCAAAGGTCGCTTCCGGAGGTGAGTTGTCAAGAATAATGCTTGCTATTAAATCAATACTTGCCGGTGAAGATGAAATTGATACAATGATTTTTGACGAAATTGATACAGGAATTAGTGGAAAAACTGCACAGATGGTAGCGGATAAATTGATGGGCATAAGTAAGGAACATCAGGTTATTTGTATTTCGCATTTGGCTCAGATTGCGGCTATGGCAGATTCACATTATCTAATTGAAAAAAATACTGATGATGAGTCAACTGAAACGAATATATATAGATTATCAAGAGAAGATTCGATAAAAGAGCTGGTAAGAATTAGCAGTGGAGGAGAAATTACCGAGACAGCTATAAAACATGCTACAGAAATGAAAGAAATGGCAGAACGTGCAAAATTAGGTCAGTTTTAAAGTTATATTACTACATAAACTAAGAAGGAATAAAATATTCCTTCTTTTTTTATTTGTGTAAATAATAATAAAGTATATTTTATGCTGAATTGGTGTATATCACAAAAAATAATCAGAAAGTAACAAATAAAGGCTTTCTTATATTTGTTAAAAAGAAGGAGAATAGGAGGATAAATGAGTATGAAACAAATAAATAAAAATACACGTAGAGCTAAAATTTATAAAAGATATCTGATAGTTTCCATAATTATAGGGTCGATTATGGTGTTTGTAACAGGTAAAGAATATATAGAAAAAAATATTCCTAAGGAACTTACGGCAGCTTACAATTCTTCAAAAGATTACGATAGTGGAATTAATTATGAGTATGATGTAAAAAGTGCCAGCGCTCAGATAAATGGAAGTGATACTAAAATATATGCATGTGGAATGCCTGTAGGTCTATATCTTCACACAGATGGAATAATGATTATAGATTATGCAGGTTTTGAAAGCATAGATGGCAACAAGGTTACACCATTGAAAAATAAAGTAAAAAAAGGCGATTATATTGTAAAAGTAAATGGAAAAAAAGTAGATTCAAAACAGGAAGTAATTGATTTAGTCGAAAAAAGCAATGGGGAAACAATAGAACTTACTATAAAAAGAAATGATGAAGAAATAACAGAAAAAGTAAAACCTGTGAAGAACAAAAATGGAATATACAAAATTGGACTTTGGGTTAGAGACGATACACAGGGATTAGGAACTATTACTTTTGTTACTTCAAATGGAATTTTTGGGGCATTAGGACACGGCATAAGTGATTTAGATACAGGAGATATGGTTACTTCATTTTCAGGAAATCTTTATTATGCAAATATATGGGGGATTAAAAAGGGAAAAATAGGAGAACCGGGAGGATTTTGTGGAAGCATAGATTATAACGAAGAAAATAAGGTTGGTACAATTACAAAAAATTGTGAAACAGGATTGTTTGGCAATGTTGATTTAAAGAAAATTGATGTAGAAAAATTTAAAGAGGTTTCAGTTGCTAAAACAGATGAAGTAAAATGTGGAAAAGCAAAAATTATAATTTATAAGGATGGTAGATATAACGAGTATGATATTAATATTAATAGAGTTAGAAAGAGGGCAAATCAGAACAAAAATCTCGTGATTGAGGTTGTAGACAAGAAACTTTTAAGTAAAACAAATGGCATAATTCAGGGGATGAGTGGAGCACCAATTATTCAGAACGATAAACTAATAGGTGCGGTTACTCATGTGCTTATAAATGACCCACATCAAGGGTATGGAAGCCTTATAAGTAACATGATTCAATAATTTCATTGAATAAAAAACATTTTTTTAATATAAATTGTCATAAATATGGTATAATTATTCATAAGTATAAATTACAAAGGAGAGACAAATGGCTTCAAGACGATCAGAAAATATTAGTGAAATGAGTAATTTTGAAATAATTAAGGAAATGGAGGACTTGTTAAAGAAGTATAACAGAAAAACTGATAAGGCAATTTACAAAAAAAGCATTGTTAAGTTATTACAGAGTGCAGAAGTAATATTAGCTGCAGATGTTGATTTTAAGAAAGCTCAAACAGATGGGGAATTTTTAGAAAAAGTAATTCTGAAAACAGATGTAGTTAAAGATTCTGAAAGAAAAAGAATGTTACCTATATTTACTTCTTTTGATCAGATACCGGATGATTATGCAGAACACTTTTCATTGATAAGAGTTCAGTCAAGAGTATGTTATAATCTTATGAATGAAAGAGATGACATCGATGGATTGGTTATAAATCCGTTTACAAAATCAATGCCATTAATAAAGAAAGTTGATGATAATCCGATAAGAAAAACAGAAGTTAAGGCTGAAATTGATGACTTTGTTTTAGTACACAATGGCGAAAGATATGTAGTTAATAAATGGCCGTTTACTATTGGTAGAGTGGGAACGGATATTGAAATTAACGAATCATATATTTCCAAAATTCACACTATTTTAGTATATAAGGATGGAAAATATATTATTGCTGACAACGATTCAACTAATGGAACTAAGGTAAATGGAATCTTACTTAAACCAAAGGTACCTGTTGTATTACACAGCGGATATAAAATACTTATTGCGGATGAAGAGGAATTTGAAGTCTATATAAACGAATAAAGTTTTTGACTTTTGTAAACCTGTTTCGACATTTTGTTTATCGTTTATTGACATAAATAATCGTTATATAAAAATTAAATCCAGATATGTAAACCACAATGTCATATACAGTCGAATATTGCGATTTGTTTAAGTTGAATCGCGTTTAATAACTAATTATAATTTATCTTGTTGAATGAACAGATAATTCGTGGCGCTGTGATTAAGTCATTCTAAACAATAATGTATTAGGAGAATATATATGGATAAGATTAGGGTAGCAATAGTAGATGATAACGATAAAATGGTTGAAATGATGGATGAGTATTTAGGCTCAGATGATGAAATAAATGTAATTGGCAGAGCAAAAAATGGAGAAGAAGCATTTGATTTGATTAAGGGGACCAGTCCTGATGTAGTATTACTTGATTTGATTATGCCTAAAATGGACGGTCTTTCTTTGATGGATAAGATACATAAAGACGGAACTATGATAAGGATGCCTTTTTTTATAATAACTTCTGCAATAAGCAATGAAGCGGTTATTCAGGATTCATTTAATTATGGAGCGGGATATTATATGTTAAAGCCTTTTGAAATGGATATGATTGTAGACAGGGTAAAAAGTGCAAAAGGAATTAACGGGAAAAAAATTCCAGAAAATAAAAAGATAATTGCTCCACTTGAAGATATGCAGAAATTTATGGAGAGAAATATTGAAAGCGACGTTACTAATATTATTCATGATGTTGGAGTTCCAGCGCATATTAAAGGGTATCAGTATTTGAGGGAAGCGATTATAATGTCCGTTAACGATAATGAAATGTTAAATTCCATAACAAAAATTCTTTACCCATCAATTGCAAAGAAATTCCAGACTACACCAAGTAGAGTTGAAAGAGCAATAAGACATGCCATTGAAGTTGCATGGAACAGAGGAAAAATGGATACAATTGATGAATTGTTCGGATATACAATAAATGCAGAAAAAGGTAAACCGACAAATTCAGAATTTATAGCATTAATTGCTGATAAGATAAGAATTGAATATAAATGTAGATAGTTGTACTTTAAAATAGTCACAAAATACTATATACTAGATAATAAGAGAAAATCTATATGTACAGGAGGTTCTAGATATGAAGAAAATATTATTTGCGGCATCGGAATCTGTACCCTTCATTAAGACTGGCGGGCTTGCAGATGTAGTAGGTTCGTTACCTAAGTGGTTTGATAAAAAAGAATATGATGTACGTGTTATTATTCCAAAATATATGTGCATTGATGAAAAATGGAAAAGCAAAATGCAGTATGTAGACCATTTTTATATGGACTTATGTTGGAGACGTCAATACGTCGGAATTTTGCAGATGGAACTTGATGGAGTAACATATTACTTTATTGATAATGAATATTATTTCTCAGGACCAAAGCCTTATGGAGATGTAAGATATGACCTCGAAAAATTTGCATTTTTCTCAAGAGCAGTATTGTCAGCACTTCCTGTTATTGGATTTAGACCTGATATTATACATTGTCATGACTGGCATACAGGACTTATACCTGTATATCTCAAAGATAGTTTTGCGTATAGCGAGTTCTATCAAGGCATTAAGTCAATTATGACAATACATAACTTGAAATTCCAAGGTGTTTGGGATATTAACACAATTAAAGATATTGCAGGACTATCAGATTATTATTTCACATCGGATAAATTAAAAGACTATGATAATGGTAATTATTTAAAGGGTGGAATAGTATATGCAGACTGGGTTACAACAGTAAGTGATACATATGCAGAAGAAATAAAGATGCCTTTCTATGGCGAAGGGTTAGACGGCTTGCTTAGAGCAAGGTCTAATTGCCTGTCAGGTATTGTTAACGGTATAGATTATGATGAATATAATCCGGAAACAGATGAGAATATAGCAAAGAATTACAGTGTAGCTAATTTCAGAAAAGAAAAAGTAAAGAATAAAGTTGCTTTACAAAAAGAATTAGGATTAGAAGTAGACCCTAAGAAGATGATGATTGGTTTAGTAAGCCGTTTGACAGATCAGAAAGGTTTGGATTTAGTTGCATACATAATGGATGAACTTTGTTCAGATGCAATTCAGTTTGTTGTTCTTGGAACAGGTGAAGACCGTTACGAAAATATGTTCAGACATTTTGATTGGAAATACGGACAGTCAGTTTCAGCAAATATTTACTATTCTGAAGCAATGTCTCATAAAATATACGCAGCATGTGATGCGTTCCTTATGCCTTCATTATTTGAACCATGTGGATTAAGTCAGTTAATGAGTTTAAGATATGGAACAGTACCTATTGTAAGAGAAACAGGTGGATTAAAAGATACTGTTGAACCATATAATGAATTTGAGGGAACAGGAACAGGATTTTCATTTGCAAATTACAATGCTCATGAGATGTTAGGAACAATAAGATATGCTGAAAAAGTATTCTATGATAAAAAGAGAGATTGGAATAAGATTATAGAAAGAGGAATGAAAGTCGATTTCTCATGGAAAACTTCAGCGGAAAAGTATAAGAATTTATATGACAATTTAATAGGATAATATATTCAAAAAAGTTTTAAACGATATTAATGAATATATATGATATAGAAGGAAAGATTGCTTATGCAGTCTTTTCTTTTTTTGGATTTTTTTAAAACATGGGTGGTCCAAATGTTTATAGAAATTTTTTGCTTTTTATTAAGCATGGAAATCCAGATTTTTATAGAAATTTTTTGGGCCTATGTCAAGTGTAGGAATCCGAGTATTTATAAAAAATTTTGCACATATATCAAGCATAGGACTCCAAGTTTTTATGGAAATTTTTTGATGTTAAAAAATTACGAATAAATAATTTAAAAGAAGAAATACTAAATTAGGTAATGATAATTAGGAGGTACAATATGAGTAATTTATCAGAACTTGATTTACAGAATTTAAGACATTTAATTACAGGATATGAAACATGTGGTGAAAAGATGTCATGTTATGCAAAAGAAGCTACTGATCCTGAAGTAAAAAAATTTTTTGAAGATGGCGTTAATTCAGCAACACAAAATAAAGAAAAATTAATGAAATTTTTAGGATAGGAGAAGTAATAAAATGCAGGAAAAATATATGGTTATTGATTCATTAGAAGGAATTAATTCTGAGATTGAGAAGTTTGGGAATATGATTCCTCAGACGGAAAATAAAGAATTAAAACAGACATTAAAAGAGATGAGAAATAAATGTGAAATGTCACAGGAACAGTTAGCACAAATTGCTACAGCAAAGAATTATTATGTTCCGGCAGCACAGGCATCAGAACAGGAAATTCAGTCAGTAAAATCTATATTTCAGTAGTAAAGTTAATTTAGTATACAAATAAAGTAGTAAAAATACTTTAATAAAAACATGTTTTAAATTAAATTTATCAAATTAAAAAAATCCGCCATCTTTTTTGATGGCGGAAAATGTACATATTAAATAATCTCCTGTATACCTGTTATATCAGGAGTGATTGCCATAGAATAGTTTGTATGGTAAATAACAAATCCTGGCATAGCACCGGCAACTTTTTTTACCTGTTTTCTTTGAATGTAATCAATTTCGACTTTATCCTGATTACATCCCTTAGAAAAATGAGCAGCAAGTCTTGCAGCCTCTTCAAATGTAGCGTCAGGTAATTCCTTACCCTCACATTTGACAATTACGTGAGAACCCGGGAAGGTTTTGCTATGGAACCACCAGTCATTACCGTTTGCAACTTTAAATGTAAGGTTTTCATTTTGAATGTTGTTTTTTCCAACATACATATGAAATCCATCAGAGGAAATGAAATGTAAAGGCTTATTTACTATTTTTTCTTTTTTTCCTGTTCGCTTAAATTTAATATATCCGGTCTGAATTAATTCATCCTTAATCGCTTTTAAGTCATTTTCGCTTGTAGCAATATCAATTGAAGCACTGACAGTTTCAAGGTAATCAATAGATTTTTTTGTCTCTATAATAATATCTGATAATGCTTCATTAGTACGTTTTAATTTTGCGTATTTGTCAAAGAATTTTTTCGCATTTTCAATTGGTGAAATAGTAGGGTCAAGCGGAATTGATATTGGCTCATTAGTATAAAAATTAATTGTATCGAATTTCTTGGCGCCGGGTTCAATTGAATAACCATAAGTTGTAAGTAATTCACCATATACTTTATATTTATCTTTTTTTAATGTATCTTTCATTTGCTTTTCCTGAATAGCAAATTTTTTTCTGTCTTTTTCTAATGCGTTTGTTACGACACGCCTTAAGTCAGAAGATTTTTGCCTCATACGTGTATGCAAATTTTTCTTGGCATAATAGTTCCTTAACAAAGAACTCATGTCGTCGTAAATAATTTCATTACAGTCTGAATGAGTAGAAAGACGTACAGCTGAAAAATCTACAGGTAAATCATCTTTTTCATATATAACAGGTGTAAATTCACCTTTTTTAATTTTGTTCATTAATTCATAAAATTGAATCCAGATTAAGTTTTGATTCCCATGTTCTAATACGTTTGCAGGAATTGATGAATCAAATTTTGCAGCATAACATATGCTTTCAGCAATAGTTGGACTAATTCCGGTAAAGGAAGTGTAAATTGCTTTTGAAAGATTAATCGGTTTAGAGAATACTGTGTTAAAGAATTCTTCTTTTGAAACTGATAATGGGTCAAATTTATCCATTGTATCAGGAATGAAATAGTCTTTTCCGGGGAGAACCTGTCTTACAGAACTCATAACGGCTGATACATGTTTTATGCTGTCTAATATCATATTATTTTCATCACAGAAAATAATATTGCTGTGTTTGCCCATTAGTTCGACAATTAAATGCTTTTGTCTTATGTCTCCTAAATCATCTAAATGCTGTATTTCAAAATCCAGGATTCGTTCAAGTCCCGGCTGTGTAATGTTTATGATTCGTCCATTATTTATATGTTTTCTGAGTAACATACAAAAGTTAGGAGCTGTCATTGGACTAGGTTTAGATTCTTCAGTTATGTATGTTAATGGAAGGCTTGCATTAGCTGAAATTAAAAGTTTGTATTGAGCTTTGCCATTTTTAATAGTTAATGTGAGCTCGTCATTTTCTGTCTGGGCAATTTTATACAGTCTTCCATCTGTAAATTTATTTTTAAATTCCTGTGCCAAAGCAGCAACAGTTATTCCGTCAAATGCCATAATTTGAAATTCCTTTCGTATATCGAAATTTTAAAGTTACTGATAATATAATAATGTATTTTTCATTTTATTATTTTATGAATTTCAAGTCAACCTTGACTGAATATTTCAAATGAATTATAATAAGTTGAATTATGGCATTGTATGCTTAAAAAGAAATGAATGGTGAATGATATGCTATGTAGTATGACGGGATTTGGAAGAAGTGAAGTGTCAGTAGGAGAGAGAAAGGTTACTGTTGAAATTAAATCAGTTAATCATAGATTTCTTGAGGCAGGCATAAAACTTCCAAAAAAATTAAATTATTTAGATGGAGATATTAGAAGAATATTAAAATCTAAGATTGAAAGAGGAAAAGTAGATGTTTTTATTACTTATGAAAACACAGGTGAAGGAAATGTCTGCTTGAAGTATAATTCTGAACTTGCAGCTGAATATTACAATATATTTAAGAAAATGAGTGATGAGTTAGGAATAGACAATGATATAACAACATCTAAATTAGGACGTTGCCCTGAAGTTATAATGATGGAGGAGCAGAGTGAAGATGAGGATGAATTATTACACATTGTTGAAGATGCAATGATACAGGCATGTGATAAGTTGGTTCAGGCAAGAAATGCAGAAGGCGAAAGACTTAAAGCTGATTTAATGAATAAGTTAGACAATATAGAAAAAAATGTTTTATTTATTCAGGAAAAGTCCTCTTTAATTGTTGCGGAATATCGTGAAAAAATTAATGAAAGATTGCATGAATTACTTGAGGATAATCAGATAGATGAAGGCCGAATTGCACAGGAAGTAACAATTTATGCAGATAAGATATGTGTAGACGAAGAGATAATAAGACTGCTTAGTCATATTAAGGCTATGAGAGACAGTCTTAATAGCAATAAAGCTATAGGTAGAAAATTGGATTTTATTACTCAGGAAATGAATAGAGAAGCTAATACTACTTTATCAAAGACGTCTAATCATGAAATTGCAGATGTGGCAATCGAATTAAAGACTGAAATCGAAAAGATTAGAGAACAAATACAGAATTTGGAGTAAGAGTAATGAGTAAACAGGGTAAATTATTAATTATTTCAGGTTTCTCAGGTGTTGGAAAAGGAACTGTAGTTAATAAATTAATAGATAAATACGATGATTACACAATTTCAATTTCAGCTACAACGAGAAAACCAAGAGTTGGAGAAGTTGATAAGGTAAATTATTTCTTTGTTAGTAAAGAAGAATTTGAAGATATGATAGCTAATAATAAATTGTTAGAATATGCACAGTATGTTGACAATTATTATGGTACTCCGCTTGAATTTGTTAATGAAAAGTTAAATGAGGGCATTAATGTTATTCTAGAAATTGAAACTCAGGGCGCTTTGAAGGTAAAAGAGATAATGCCTGAAGCAATGATGATTTTTATTCTTCCTCCAAGTGCAGAGGAGTTAAAAAAACGTTTGGTCGGCAGAAACACAGAGTCTATGGAAGTAATAAATAAAAGACTCATGAAAGCAGCTGAAGAAACAATATTTATGGATAATTATGAATATTTCGTTGTTAACGATGAAATAGAAGGTTGTGTCGAAAAAATCAATTTAGTTGTGAATAACGATACAACAGGAACAGCTTCAAAAAAAGAAGTTGAAGAAATTAAAAATGATATTAAAAAATTTTCGAAAGGAGAATAAATTATGTTACATCCATCATATTCAGATTTAATGGCAATAGCAAACAGCGACGTTGAGGAAGGTGAACATCCGGTAGTACAAAGCAGATATTCAATTGTTATGGCTACATCAAAGAGAGCAAGACAGATAATTGCAGGTGATGCACCACTTATTGATGATGCTGATGATAAGAAACCACTTTCTATCGCAGTAGAAGAATTATACAAATCTAAGATTAAAATCTTAGGAGACGACGAAAGCGAAAATTAGAAAATAAGGGAGGCTTTTGTAGAATGACATATAGAATGATTCATTTTACAAAAGTCTCTTGTTTTGTAGGAGATAAAATGAAAATCTTATTTATTTCATTAGGTTGTGATAAAAACTTAGTTGATTCAGAGCACATGATAGGACTTTTAGAAAAAGCAGGTTATGAATTTACTTCTGATGAAACTGAGGCTGATATTATAATTATAAATAGTTGTAGTTTTATTAAAGATGCAAAAGAAGAAAGCATTGAAACAATATTTAATATGGCAAGAATGAAAGAAGAAGGAAATTGTAAAGCTTTGGTTTTAGCAGGATGCCTTGCGCAAAGATATCATGAAGAAATTAAAGATGAAATTCCTGAAATAGACATTGTTGTTGGTACTACGGCTATTGATGATATTGTAACTATAGTAGAAGATTATTTTAATAAGAATGAAAAAAAGCAATATATTAAAAATATAAATCTATTAGCCGGTACAAAAGCACCACGTGGTAATGCTGGAACAGACAGATATGCTTATTTAAAAATTGCAGAAGGTTGTGATAAACATTGCACATATTGCATTATTCCAAAAATCAGAGGAGACTATAGAAGTGTGCCAATGGAAGATTTAATTGCTGAAGCAAAAGATTTAGCTAAGTCAGGCATACGCGAGTTGATTTTGGTTGCCCAGGAAACAACAATGTATGGAAAAGATATATATGGAGAAAAAAGACTTCATATTTTATTAAAGGAATTATGCAAGATTGAAGACATCGAATGGATTAGAGTGTTATACTGTTATCCGGAAGAAATATATGATGAATTGATTCATACCATTGCAAGTGAAGATAAGATATGTAATTACTTAGATATTCCTATTCAGCATGCAAGTGATAATGTATTAAAACGGATGGGACGAAGAACAACTAATCAGGAATTAAGGGATGTTATTGCAAAACTAAGAAAAGAAATACCTGACATAGTACTTCGTACAACTTTAATTACTGGATTTCCCGGAGAAACACAAAAGGATCATGAAATTCTTATGAATTTTGTGGATGAAATGGAATTTGAAAGATTAGGTGTATTCACATATTCAAAAGAAGAAGGAACACCTGCTGAAAAGATGGAAAATCAGATTCCGGAAGAAGTTAAAGAAGAACGTAGAGATGAAATTATGGAACTTCAACAGGAAATTGCCTTTGATTTTTCTGAAAAAATGATTGGAAAGGTTATGAAGGCTTATATTGAAGGAAAAATTTCAGGAGAAAACGCATATATTGCAAGAACATATATGGACATACCGGGTGTCGACAGTAATGTTTTTGTAATTACCGATGAAGAATTAATGACGGGTGATTTTGTAAATGTATTAATTACAGGCTCAAATGATTATGATTTGATAGGTGAACTTCAATACAAATAGATGAGAAGGAGATAAAAAGATGAATTTACCAAATAAACTAACGGTTTTCAGGGTGATTTTAATACCGTTTTTTGTATGTTTTATGTTGGCTGATATTTTTGGAGGTATAGACAAATATATCGCTGTTGGAATATTTATTGTTGCAAGTTTAACAGACTTACTTGATGGAAAGATTGCAAGAAAATACAATCTTGTTACAAATTTTGGGAAATTTATGGATCCATTAGCAGATAAATTGTTGGTAAGCGCTGCTTTAATTTGTTTATCAGAAAGTAAAATTCCAGTATGGATTGTAATTATAATTATCAGTAGAGAATTATTTATCAGTGGATTTAGAACACTTGCTGCAGATAAAGGAGTTGTTCTTGCTGCAGGTTGGTGGGGTAAATTTAAAACAACATTCCAAATGATTATGATTATTGTATTAATTATTGATTTGCCTTATACATTTATGGGAGTTATAGGAACTGCTTTAATATATATATCATTAGCTCTCACGATTATTTCAATGGTAGATTATGTATATAAGAATGTAGATGTACTAAAGGGGTAATATTTTAAAAATATTTATATGTACAACAAATATACGTTGTCTGAAATAGTCAGGCATTAAGCTTAAAATAAATTAAGTAAAAATAAAAGGATAGGTGTCTGCTTAAGTAGGCATCTATGTTTTTATATAAATATATTTGGCTGGTTTTAATGCAGTATGCTAATAATAAAATCCCACAACTGACCGGGAGAAAGGAGTATTCAATTAATATATAAGATAATTGAAATGGATGGAATAAAATGAATTTAGAGGAAAGATTAGTTAAAATGTTATTAGATAGAAACGAAAAAGTTTCTACAGCAGAATCATGTACAGGAGGCTTAGTGGCTGGAAAGATTGTAAATGTTTCAGGAGCATCTGAAGTATTTGACGAAGGATATGTAACTTATGCTAATAAATCAAAAGCAAAATTATTAGGGGTAAGTAAAGAAATTTTGGACAATGAAGGAGCTGTAAGTAAAGAATGTGCAATGGAAATGGCAATTGGATGCGCAAAAGCAGCAAATGCCCAGCTTGGATTATCCACAACCGGAATTGCGGGACCGGGAGGAGGAACACCTGATAAACCTGTAGGGTTAGTTTATTTTGGATGCTATTATAATGGAGAAGTTTCCTGTGAAAAGCATATATTTAAAGGAGATAGATATGAAGTACGTACTCAGGCTGCAGATAAAATTTTGGAAATTGCCTTAAATAAAATGACTTTAAAAAGTTAAGTAAATGCTATACAAAACAAAATATTATAAAAAATGATTGAATAATACTTAATTTTATTATAGAATCTTATAGACGAAAAAAGGATAGGAGGCCCACTAATGTTTTATAATGAATATAGCAAAGAAAAATTGCAGGAAGAATTAGAAGGACTTTACAAAGAGTACAATAAGATTAAGGAATCCGGAATTAGTTTGGATATGTCAAGAGGAAAACCGGGACCTGACCAATTAGATTTGTCAATGGATATGTTAGATGTATTTAATTCAGAAAGTGATTTAAAGGCATCAAACGGTTTCGATTGCAGAAATTATGGTGTTTTAGACGGAATTCCGGAAGCTAAAAAAATGATGGCTGATATTATGGAGTGTAATCCGGAAAATGTTATTATTGGCGGAAATGCAAGTCTTAATTTAATGTATGATGCAATTTCGAGAGCATATACACATGGAATTATGGGTGAAACTCCTTGGTGTAAATTAGATAAAGTAAAATGGTTATGTCCGGTGCCTGGATATGACAGACATTTTGGTATTACAGAACATTTCGGTATTGAAATGATAAATATTCCACTTAAAGAAGATGGACCTGATATGGATATGATTGAAGAATTAGTTTCTAAAGATGCATCTATAAAAGGTATTTGGTGTGTACCAAAATATGAAAATCCAACAGGATTGTCTTATTCAGATGAAGTTGTAAAAAGAATGGCAGCACTTAAACCGGCAGCTAAAGACTTTAGAATTTTCTGGGATAATGCATATGCTATTCATCATTTATACGATGAAGAAGAAAAACAGGATACTATATTAAATATTATTGATGAATGTAAAAAAGCAGGAAATGAAGATATGGTGTACGAATTTGCATCAACATCGAAAGTTACATTCCCAGGTTCAGGGATAGCTGCGATAGCTTCAT
The DNA here is from genome assembly GCF_003461285.1 of Eubacterium sp. AF17-7. Taxonomy (NCBI): domain Bacteria; kingdom Bacillati; phylum Bacillota; class Clostridia; order Eubacteriales; family Eubacteriaceae; genus Eubacterium; species Eubacterium sp. AF17-7. The sequence goes on from NZ_QTWU01000009.1 coordinate 91,464, forward strand.
CTGTAGCAAATGTTGATGAAATTAAGAAGAGAATGTCAGTACAGACAATCGGATTTGATAAAATGAATCAGCTTCGTCATGTAAAATATTTCAAGAATGCTGAAGGTGTAAAAAAACATATGGCTAAACATGCAGCTAAATTAAGACCAAAGTTTGAAGCAGTATTGAAAATGCTTGATGCTGAATTAGATGGATATGGAATTGCTACATGGACAAAGCCAAATGGTGGATATTTCATATCTTTTGATGTTATGGAAGGCTGTGCAAAGAAAGTAGTAAATATGTGCAAAGAAGCAGGAATGGTTCTCACAGGGGCAGGAGCACCTTTCCCATATGGAATAGATCCTAAAGATAGCAATATTAGAATTGCACCATCATATCCTTCACCTGAAGAATTGATCGATGCAAGTAAAATATTGATTGTTTGTACAAAAATTGCAGCAATTGAAAAATTGCTTGAAACTAAGTAAAATAATAATATTTTGAAATATTAGGATTAAGTTTGCTTTTGATGTCATTATGCAATTATTATTTTTGATAATTTATGATAAAAAATAAATCTAAAAATAAATATATAAATAAGCCGTATGAGTAATTAGTGCGATAGAATGCAACATAATTTTCATACGGCTTTAATTGTATCCGGACGAATGTTTGAAGATGGAATCGTTAGTTGTCATGCATTGGAGAGACTAATCTTATGGTTTGATTAGGATTGGTTTGTAACTATTCAAATATATACTTAAATTGTTAATTGTCTGTAATATATATTTAAAATGCTGATTGTGACGATAAAGTTTTAATAAAAATATTTAAACAATAAATTTAATATTGCAATTTAAATATAAAATGTGATATTATAATAGCGTCCGTAATAAAAAAAGGTTGACATTGGTTCAATGTTATAATAAGATAATAACATAACGAACATAAGTTCGAACAGAAAGGGAACGAAATGAATAAAGAAGATAAATTAAAAGCACTCGATGCAGCGATTGCTAAGATTGAGAAAGATCATGGTAAAGGATCAATTATGAAACTTGGGGATTCAAGGGCGCAGATGAATGTAGATTCAACACCTACAGGTTCATTAAGCCTTGATATAGCACTTGGAATTGGAGGGATTCCTAAGGGAAGAATTATTGAAATATATGGCCCTGAATCAAGTGGTAAGACAACGGTTGCATTACATATGATTGCTGAAGTACAGAAACAGGGCGGAGTTGCAGGGTTTATTGATGCTGAACATGCACTTGATCCGGTTTATGCTAAGAATATTGGTGTTGATATAGATAATTTATATATTTCACAGCCTGATTTTGGTGAACAGGCATTAGAAATTGCCGATACAATGGTTCGTTCAGGAGCAGTTGATATAATTGTTGTTGATTCAGTTGCGGCATTAGTTCCTAAAGCTGAAATTGATGGCGAGATGGGTGATACACATGTAGCACTTCAGGCAAGACTTATGTCACAGGCATTAAGAAAATTAACAGGTGTTATAAATAAGACGAATTGTTCTGTTATTTTCATTAACCAGTTAAGAGAAAAAGTTGGGGTTATGTTTGGTAATCCGGAAACCACAACAGGTGGTAGAGCATTGAAATTCTATTCATCTGTAAGACTTGATGTTAGAAGAGTTGAAACATTAAAAGCAGGTGGAGAGATGATTGGAAACCGTGCTAAAGTAAAGATTGTTAAGAACAAAGTAGCTCCTCCGTTTAAAGAAGCTGAGTTTGATATTATGTTTGGTAAAGGAATATCTAAAGAAGGAGATATTTTAGATTTAGCATCTAAAATTGGAGTTATTGTAAAGAGTGGCGCATGGTATGCATATAATGGTGAGAAGATTGGTCAGGGTAGAGAAAATGCCAAGATATATCTAAGAGAACATGAAGCTGCTATGAACGAAATAGAAAAGAAAGTTCGTGAACATTTTTCTTCACATGATGAGGAAAGTGAATCAGAAAAGCAGGATAATGGTAAGGTAGAGGAATAACATGCACTATATTACTGAAATAAAAGATATAGGAAAGAAATGTAGAATTATAATCGATGACGATATCGTAGTTCAATTATATAAAGGAGAAGTTCGAAAACTGGGAATAAAAGCAGATTCTCAGTTTTCGAATGAGTCTTATAATGAAATGTATAATATCTTAAATAAGAGAGCGCGTGAGCGCTCATTATTTTTATTAAAAGATATGGATAAGACAGAAAAACAGATAAGAGATAAGTTAAAATTAGGTGATTACCCGGAAGATATAATAAATAATGCAATTGAATTTTTAAAGAAATATGGTTATGTAGATGATATACGATATGCGAAACTCTATATATCCTCTAAACAAAATTCGAAAAGTATAAAACAAATAGAACTTGAATTATATAAAAAAGGAGTTAATAAGGAAAATGTCAGTAAAGTTCTTTTAGAAATGGATTTATCTAATGAAGAGGCATTAAATAAATTAATAGAAAAGATTATAAAAAAATATGATTTGAATGATAAAACACAGTATAACAAGATGTGCAGATATCTGTTAGGAAAAGGATTTTCTTATGGAGAAATACAGGAAGCACTATTTAAGTACACCAACTATGATACGGAATGGTAATGCACAAATGTTAGTTTGTTCAATTAATATTTATACAATATGTAGTAAGAAATGATGGTATATGTGACAGGATAAGTACCCCTTTTTACTTGACATAACATTGATTTGGGAGTAAAATTAATTTGTTGTGTTTGTACAATGAAAATTTAATAAGGAGGTGCTCCTGTGAAACCAGAATTAGTGGCTATTATAGTAGTTGCAGTCGCAGTTGTATTCTCTATTATTTCCTCAGTTATCACTTCGTTATATAGAAAGAATGTAAGTGAAAAGAAGATTGGAAATGCTGAAAGCAAAGCAAGAGAAATCATAGATGAGGCAATTAAAACAGCAGAATCTAAGAAGAAAGAAGCTTTATTAGAAGCAAAGGAAGAAAATCTCAAGACAAAGAATGAGTTAGACAAGGAAGTAAGAGAACGCAGAGCTGAGATTCAACGTTACGAAAAAAGAGTTCTTAACAAAGAAGAAACCATTGATAAAAAGATGGATAGCTATGAAAAGAAAGAAGCTGCACTTAAGGTTAAAGAGGAAGAGTTAGCTGTTATGAAAGCTAAAGTTGAATCACTTAATGAGCAGCGTGTACAGGAATTAGAAAGAATCTCTGGATTAACCTCCGAACAAGCAAAAGATTATTTATTGAAAACTGTTGAAGAAGAAGTAAAACATGAAACAGCGAAATTAATCAAGGAAAATGAAGCAAGAGTAAAGGAAGAATCTGAAAAGAGAGCTAAGGACATAATTGTTAATGCAATTCAAAAATGTTCAACAGATCATGTTTCAGAAACTACAATTTCAGTTGTAAATCTTCCTAATGATGAAATGAAAGGTAGAATTATTGGTAGAGAGGGAAGAAATATTAGGACAATAGAAACTCTCACTGGTGTTGATTTGATTATAGACGATACACCTGAAGCAGTAATTCTTTCAAGTTTTGATCCAATTAGAAGAGAAGTTGCAAGAATTGCACTTGAAAAGCTGATTGTAGATGGACGTATTCATCCGGCCAGAATCGAAGAGATGGTTGAGAAAGCTCAAAAAGAAGTTGAAACAATGATTAGAGAAGAGGGTGAAGCAGCATCCTTAGAAGTTGGAGTACATGGATTACATCCTGAACTTATAAAACTCTTAGGAAGAATGAAGTTCAGAACAAGTTATGGACAGAATGCCTTAAAGCATTCAATTGAAGTTGCTCATTTATCAGGGTTGATAGCAGCTGAAATCGGATTAGATGTTCGAGTTGCTAAGAGAGCAGGTTTATTACATGATATAGGTAAATCTGTTGACCACGATATGGAAGGAACACATATTCAGTTAGGTGTTGATATTTGTAGAAAATACAAAGAATCTGCAATTGTAATTAATGCAGTTGAAGCACATCATGGTGATGTTGAACCTGAAAGCCTTATTGCCTGTGTAGTTCAGGCAGCTGATGCGATTTCAGCGTCAAGACCGGGTGCTAGAAGAGAAACACTTGAAACATACACAAACAGATTAAAACAGTTAGAAGATATTACGGACTCATTTGAAGGAGTTGAGAAGTCTTTTGCTATTCAGGCAGGAAGAGAGATTCGAGTTATGGTAGTACCTGAGAAAGTATCTGATGCTGATATGGTACTCATGGCAAGAGATATTTCTAAACAGATAGAAGCTGAGTTAGAATATCCTGGTCAGATTAAAGTTAATGTAATTCGTGAAAGCAGAGTAACAGATTATGCTAAATAGATTTTAATTACATAATCATTCGGCTATACGAAATAATACTTTATAAAATTATAAAAAAGTGCAAGTTAATTGCACTTTTTTTTTATTATGATATACTTTTACAGAAAAGATGTTGGAGGTAAATATATATGGCTAAAATTGGATTTATCGGAATGGGTAATATGGGATATGCAATGTTAAAGGGTGCTTTACGTGAATTTGATGTACAGGATATTGTATTTTATGATGTAAATGTAGATAGAATGAAGCAGGTTTCTAATGAAACTAAAGTTGATTATCTTGATTCTAATGTACATGTTGTACGTAGTGTTAAATATTTAATACTTGCGGTTAAACCTCAGTTTTATAATGATGTCTTAAAAGATATAGCAGATGAAATAGAAAAAGAAAATGTTGTTATTTCCATCGCACCGGGAATTACAATTAAACAATTGAAAGACAGAATTGGATTTGATGCAAGAATTGTTAGAGCAATGCCCAATACTCCGGCGTTAGTTGGTGAAGGTATGACAGGAGTTGCTTATAATCCTACAGAATTTAATCTGGAGGAAAAACATATTATTGAAAAGATATTTAAAGCAATTGGTAAGATGAAAATTGTTAATGAAAAACTTATGAGTGCAGTTACATGTGCTAGTGGAAGTTCACCAGCATATGTATTTATGTTTATTGAAGCACTTGCAGATGGAGCAGTAAGATGTGGTATGAGCAGACAGGATGCATATGAATTTGCAGCTCAGACAGTTTACGGCTCAGCAAAGATGGTTTTAGAAACAAAGGCACATCCGGGAATCTTAAAAGATATGGTTTGTTCGCCGGCAGGAACAACAATAGATGCTGTTAAGGTTTTAGAAGATAATGGATTTAGAAGTGCAATTATGAAAGCAACAGAAGCTTGTTTTGATAAGTGTGAAAATATAAAATAATTTGTCGTTTTTTATAAATGTCTATTTGATTTTTGAAATATGGAGTGGAGAAATATATGAAGGAGTTTAATAGAATAAATAGAGAAATTGTTTATAAAGGTGCCATAATTGATTTTTGTAAGGATACAATTATTACACCGAAGAATCATACTGTGAAATGGGATTTGATAAAACATAAAGGTGCTGCAGCAATTATTCCTGTAACGAATGATGGAAGAATAATTATGGTGAGACAGTGGAGAAATGCAGTAGACAAGTTTTCATTGGAAATTCCGGCAGGAGGTTTAGATGGAGCAAATGAACCTACTAAAGTATGTGCAGCCCGTGAACTTGAAGAGGAAACAGGTTATACATCTGAAAAAATCGAATTTTTACAGACATTAATTCCTGCAATAGCATATTCTCAGGAAAAAATAGATGTATATGTTGCTTTTAATTTAAAAGTGTCTCAGCAGAATTTCGATGAAGACGAAGATATTACATTAGAAATATATTCTGTAGAGGAATTATTAGAAAAGATTATGAAAAATGAAATTAACGATGCCAAAACTGTTTCGGCAATTTTAACATATTATAATAAGTATTGTTGTAATAAGTGATAAAATAAATGTAATTGCATATTATATAATACACTTTAATGAAGAGTGATTATATGGTAAGATGGCAGTTCTCAAAAACTAAATTTAGAATCTGTGCATTTATACTCGGAAATATTATAGGATTTATGATGTTTAGGTATTTATGGACAGATTCTTATTTTGTAAATAAATATTGTGAAAGTTTGTTGATAGATAGAAAGTTTGTTCAAATAAAATTAGATAGTATGATTTTTTTTACTATATATTACGAAATGAAAAAAATGATATTTCTAAATTTTATTGGAATAACGAAATATAGAAAATATTTTATAGATATATATATTGTTTATGTTGGTTTAACTTTTATGATTCAGTTATGTATGTTGTTGAAAAGACCTGGGTTTATTTTCATAGTATCAGTATTTATATATATATTGGAAAAAAGTCTTCAATTGCTTTATGTTCTTTTTATCGAAAAATATATGATTAATTATGAACAACAAACAAAAACAAACATAAAATATAAATGCGTTATTATGGGAAATCTCCTTTTCATAAATATAGGATTTATAGGAATTCTTAGTTCCTTTATTGCATTTATATTTAAAATTATATTTTTTTAATAAAATATTTTGACCAATATGTAGTTGATTAAAAATGAATCAAACGATATATAGTGTATTTATTGCAAAAATAATATATTTATATAATTTTGAATGTAAATAGATGCAAAAATGTGTTTGATTTTATCGTAAAAGAAATATATAATTAATAGTAATCGACTATAAAATGACACATAATATGCGACTATAAAATCTTTTGTGTGATGTTGTTTTAGGATGAATTAGGAGACGGAATATGCATTTGGAAATTGAAAAATTTATAATAAAATTGCATAAAGAAAAAGATATTTCTGAAAATACTGAATTATCATACAGAAGAGATTTGAAGAAACTTGTGGATTATTTAGAAAATAAAGGAATAGATGATTTTAAACAGATAAATGAGAGTGATTTAGTTGGATATGTTGAATGTTTGCATAAATTAGGACGTAAATCATCTACTATAACAAGATCAATAGTAAGTATAAAATCCTTTTTTAACTATCTGTTTAACGAGGGATTGGTCGAGAAAAACTATGCCTTAAAATTAGTAGCTCCTAAAATAGAAAAACATGCACCTAATGTATTGACTTTAAATCAGGTTGATGCACTTTTAAGTGCACCTAGTGGAGATACTCCAAAAGAATTGAGAGATAAAGCAATGCTAGAATTACTTTATGCTACAGGAATGAGAGTTACAGAGATTATCACATTAGAATTAAAAGATGTTAATCTTGAGTTAGAATATGTAGTTTGTCATGACAGAACAAAAGAAAGAATGATTCCATTTGGTAGCGATGCAAAAAAAGCATTAGTAATGTATCTGAGAAATGGAAGAGATTATTTGCTTGGCGATAATGAAAGTGATTGCCTGTTCCTTAATTGCTCAGGAAAAACAATGAGCAGACAGGGCTTTTGGAAAATTATAAAACAGTATGGTAATAAAGCGGAAATAGATATGGAAATCACTCCGCATGTGTTAAGACATACATTTGCAACGCATTTAATTAATAATGGTGCAGCATTAAAGTCTGTACAGGTTATGCTTGGACATTCAGATGTGTCAACAACCCATATGTATTTGAATGCTGAAAACAGGCAGATAAGGGAAGCTTATGATAGGGCACATCCTAAAGCATAGGTTATATAAAAGAGTAATTAGTATACATAAATTGAATGCAATAAATAAAACTGTGGTTGATAAAGCCATGGTTTTTATTATCCGGTAAAGTTTTAGATAGTTTAATATAGAAAAATCCGACAGTACTAAAATGTGATATGCTCCCTGTCAAGTAGACAGATGAAATATCTAAAAATAAGAGTCTGTGAAATAAAGTCTGTAAATAGACATTCTATGATAAGTGATGGAGC